>CAYZWG010000629.1:0-2619 GCA_964481605.1 uncultured Planctomycetaceae bacterium | reverse complement strand
GTCAGATCGAGCCCCGGGCCGCCCTTTTTCGTCTCCGCGGACCGGGTCTTGGCCGTGGCGGCGGCCTGGGCGATCTTTTCCGTGGCCAGCTTCTTCAGTTCGTTGAGTTGCTGCCCGAACGACTTCCGCTGGTCGGGGCTGAGCTGGCGAAAATCGGTATTCTTGGCCAAGGTGGTGATTCGCCCTTTTCGGCCGAGGTAGCGAATCCGCACCTCCTCGACCTCCGCCGCCCCCTCGGCCCGGGCCAGGTCCGCAAGCAGTTGCTGCCGAATCTCGTTCACGCATCCGCTCCTGGTTGGGCCGGCTCTTTGGGCCGGCATGGGGTTTCGACCGCACCGGCCGTACGCTCGGCCCCGCTGCTTCCCACTTCGCCCGTGGGCCCACGGCCGAAACGAACATTGATACACGAGCAGGGGGCGGGTCGTCAAGCCGTCCCGCCTGGGGTGCGATTTGCACCGGCACCGCCCGGTCCGCTATCCTGAGTTCCGCGGAAGCGTGCTCACGCGGTCGATCGTTTGCCGCGCGACGATTGATCCACGCCCACCCACTCCCCGGAGGCGAACCGCGATGTGTTCCACGAGACGGCATTTCCGTGGGGCGGCTTTTCCGCTCCTGGCCGCGGCAGAATTGCTTCTTTTGGCGTGGCCGCTGGCCGCCGCGGCAGCCACTCCGGCCCGGCCCGAGAAGCCCAACGTGTTGTTCCTCGTGGTGGACGACCTGCGGCCCCAGTTGGGCTGCTACGGCCAACGGCAAATGATCTCGCCCAACATTGACCGGCTGGCCGCCGAGGGCGTGTTGTTCGAGCGCGCCTACTGCATGGTGTCTGTTTGCGGGGCATCTCGGGCGAGCCTGATGAGCGGTCTCCGCCCGGCCCGCAATCGCTTCGTCAACTGGATGGCCCGGGCCGACAAGGACGCCCCGGGCGTCACCACGCTGAACACCCATTTCAAGCGGCACGGCTACTACACGCTCTCGCTGGGCAAGGTCTTTCACTACCCGCAGGATAACGCCCAGGGTTGGTCCGAGCCGGCTTGGCGGCCCACCACGGGCGGCCACTATGCCCTGCCGGAAAACCAGCAGCGGGCCCGCAAGTCGCCCCGCCACTACGCCCTGCCCTACGAATCGGCCGACGTGGCCGACACCCGCTATCGCGACGGGATGCTCGCCGAAAAGGCGATCGCCGAGCTTGACCGCTTGAAAGACCTGGACCAGCCGTTCTTCCTGGCCGTCGGTTTCTTCAAGCCGCACCTTCCCTTCGTGGCCCCCAAGAAGTATTGGGACCTCTACGACCCGGCCGAAATCCACCTGCCCGACAATTACTACCGCCCCAAGGACGCGCCGGACGAGGCGATCCACAACTTCGGCGAGTTGCGGGCCTATGCCGGGGTGCCCAAGTCCGGACCCGTCTCCGACGAGATGGCCCGCACGCTGATCCGCGGCTACTACGCCTGCGTGAGCTACACCGACGCCCAGATCGGCAAGGTGCTGGCGAAGTTGGATCGGCTGAAATTGCGGCACAACACGATCGTGATCCTCTGGGCCGACCACGGCTGGAACCTGGGCGAGCACACCCTCTGGTGCAAGCACTGCACGTTCGAGACATCGATGCAGGCGCCGCTGATCGTGCGGGTTCCCTGGATGGGCGGCGGCCGCCGCACGGCCGGGCTGACCGAGTTCATCGACATTTACCCCTCGCTCTGCGAATTGGCCGGGCTGCCGCTGCCGGAGCACCTCCAGGGCCGAAGTTTCGTGCCCCTTTTGAAGAATCCCCGGCAGCCTTGGAAAAAGGACGCGATCGGCCGCTACCGGATCGGCGACACCCTCCGCACGGCCCGCTATCGCTACACCGAATACACCGACAACCGGGGCAAGCTCCTCTCGCGGATGCTCTACGACCACCAGGCCGACCCGGACGAAAACGTGAATATCTCCGAGCGGCCCGAGAACGGCGAACTGATCGAGCAACTCAGCCGCCAACTTCGCGCGGGCATGGGCAAACCCCGGTCGAAATGAGGGTTCGGCCGGTCTGCCCGAGCACCTCTCGTTCGGCGTGGGTTTCTCGCTCGGCGACGGGTCTCTCTCTCGGCGACGGGTCTCCCGACCCCGCCGGCGGCAGCCGGCAAGAGGTCAGGGGTAGGGTAACGAAAATGTGGCATGGTGGCAGCGGGACGTTCCTCCCGGATTTGTTTCGGGAGGGCGAGGCTCCTGCCGAGCCGTGGGGCCTGCATTCACCCTGATTTCCCGGCTCGGCAGGGGGTACAGGAACGGACTCTTGACTTTTTTTGCAAGGCGGCAGCTAGCGATGAGGGGCCGTGCCTGGGCGTTGGGGGGGGATGGGTTGCCCAAAGCGGCTGCGGAGATGGCGGCCCGGCTGAAAGGCGAAGCCGTCGTCTTCAAGCAGATGCCTCACGCAATCAAGAGCACGTAGAGAAGAGACCGCGAAAAAGCGAAAGGGCGAAAACGCGAAAACCAACGAGGATCACCGGCACAATCACTGCCCGCGGAAGGGTCGAAGGCGACTGGCCGAACCCGGGGGACGCTGTTCATCCCCTTTCGCGTTTTCGCCCTTTCGCGTTTTCGCGGTTCAAACGGGAAAACTCAAGCGCCACGCTATCCGCG
>CAYZWG010000628.1:0-2647 GCA_964481605.1 uncultured Planctomycetaceae bacterium | reverse complement strand
TCCCCCCTGGAATCCCATGAGCGGAATCATTGGCCACACGATGTACGCCATGCTGGCCGCCAAGGCAGCCGCCGGTCGTCGCCTGCCGATCGCCCCGGCGTTGGGCCGCCAGTTTGCCTCCTACCTGGCCGGTTCCTACCTCGGCTGCGATATCCAGACGCTGCCCGAGGCGATCTGTCTCGATACGGGCCGGGAGGTCGGCTACGGCACGGTGAAGCTGGACCGCAGCCCGATCACCGGTGGCCCCATCAAACCCTGGACGCTCGATTTCCAGGGACAGAAGTATTCACCCTATGACGTTCACCAGATGTTCTACGGCCGGGCGCACGTTGTTTTCGGCTGGACCCGGCAGCAGCGCGACGCGGCCGTTGCCTGGCGGGAGTTTCCGGGCTATGCCGCGGCGGTGGTGAGCGACTTGATCGACCTCTACCCGCCGGGCGAACGGGCACTGGCTTATACCTTCGGTTGGATGACTCACGTGATCGGCGACAGCCTGATCAAGTCGGTGCATCCGGGCGTTACGCTGCAATTGCTCGACGGCAAGTACACCCCCCGCAATCGCCCCATCCAGGACCTGGTCACGTTTCACGAGATCGGCCGCAAGGAGCTGGGGTTGAATTGGGCGGCGCTGCTGGAGGACCTGGCCGACACACCGGTCGAGCCGATTCAACTCCACTGGATGCGGGTGGCGCCGAGGCAAGGCCGGCTGGGCTGGGATTTTCCCCAGCACTGGCAACCGCAACAGGCACCACTGCTTGAGCGAATTCTCTCCGAGAACCGTCGCTACCAGAGAATCCGCAATCCCCGCATCCTCGACCAGCTTCGCCTCCGCCGCGTCGACGGGCGCCGGCAGTGCGATGCCGGATTGAGCCAAACCACGGGCGGACTCAGCTACGAGGAAATGGTCGAGGCCGCGGAAAAGGCGGATTTCCGCCACGCCTTGTGGCAAATCGCCGAGGCCGTGGCGGACCTGTTCGAGCAGGTCGTTCGCTTCGAGCCCCGGCTGCGGGACCTGCCGCCGGACGGCCCCACCTGGCCCGAGTTGACACGCCGCTGGGGCGGGGGTTGATTGTTCGCTGCCCGGGCCACCCGCATCTTGTTGCATCCCTTGACGGGCCTGGTACAATGGGGCGGAGAAGCTTCCCCCCCGCCTTGAGATTCACCGGGAAACAACCTCCGCATTCTCCCGCCGGGTGCGACTGCCTTGCGGGAGGACGAAGCTGCCGCTGGAGCCGAATGGGAAAATCGGCGACTGGCGGCATCCTTCGGCGGGTGTTGTTTTTCGGCCCCGCCTCAACAATCCCACCCCCCTGCCCTCCCGCCTCTCAACATGTCTGTTGAAAGCTGGTGTTGCCATCGACTGGTGATCACCGTCGACGGACCCGAGGGTCGTCGCTTGGCGGTGATCGACAAGCCGTTTGCCCGAGTCGGTTCGGACCCCCGGGCGGAAGTCGTATTGCCCCGGGCAGCCCTTCCCGCCTGCGCCCTTTTCGTTTTGGCCACCGGTGAAGGGATTTCCTGTTTGAACCTTTTGCACCCGCGCGGGGAGCCGTCGAGCGTGGCCGGACGGCCGGCTTCCGACCGGGTGGTGGCGTTGGGTCCGTATCGGCTTTCGGTTCAATTGGCGGACACGGATGCGACCTGGTTGGGGTTTTCGCCCGACCTGGAAGCAATCGGATCGGTTCCGCCGCCGCAACCGGTGGTGGCCCTCTCGGTGGACGGCCGAGAAGTCGCCCGGCGACCGATTCGCCGGCGGCTCACGCTGATCGGCAGCCAAAAGCCGAGCACGCTGCGAGTGACCAGCGACCAGGTTGCGCCTTGCCACGCCGTGGTCTATCACCAGGCGAGTCGGCTGTGGCTGATCGACTTGCTCGGCGGCTGCCCCACCCGGGTGGACGACCGCCCCGTCGAGGCGGCCGAATTCCGCTGGGGGCAAACCGTCCTGTTGGGTCCGGCGGAACTGACGTTTCACCCAGCGAGGCGCGCCGGCGGGCCGCTTGGCCCAAGCGAATCGGACAACGACGACCCGCTCGATTTTCAGCGAACCGCCTTTTGCGATCGCTTTGCCCCGGGCAGCCGGAATTTCGGCAACGAAGAAGACGTGGCCGGGGACGCCGGCCCGGCGGAGTCCGGCGAGGCGATCGAATCGTTGGCGCTGGCCGCTCGGCTGGCCGACCAGCGCCAGTCGCTGGAAGCCGACCGGTCCCGCTTCGCCGACCTGCAACAACAGCGGGAGGCCGAGTTGAGCGATGCGCGGCGGCGTCTGGCCGAGGTGGAGCAAGAATGCCGACGTCGGGAGCAACAGCTTGCGCGGCAGGCCGGCGAAATCGAACGGCTGCGGGCCGCTCGATCTTCTGCCCAGCAGGCGGCCGAGCGAGAGGTCGAGGCCTGGCTTCCACCGCGGCAGCAGAGCGAAGCCCGCCGCCGGCTGTTCGACGAATTGCAGTGCCGGCTGGCGGAGTTTCTCGACGATCCACAGCGGCCGCGGCAACGTTCGCGCGCCGACGACGAGGAAAGGGAAAGCGACCGGCGGCGACTGCTGGAAAGGATCCGCTACCTGGAAGGCCGAATCACCCAACTGGAAACCGCGGCCGACGCATCCGTGGCCCAGTCGAAGTCCTGGCAGGCGATCGGGTAGCCTCCCTAC
>CAYZWG010000627.1:0-2654 GCA_964481605.1 uncultured Planctomycetaceae bacterium | reverse complement strand
GGGGCTCCCGCCTCCGGAGCCGAAGGCTACAGGTTCGAGTCCTGTCGGGGATACTCAATAGAGGGCTTTGGGCTCCCGCCCGAAGCCCTTTTCTCGTAACGGGATACGTCGCAAGTCGTACCCGTCTTTGAGCTTGCGCCGCTCGGACAAGAATGCCCCACCAACGGGTTATGGTGCTGGGTTTCGCGGCAGATCGATGCAGATCGTACCCACCAGCGGCGAATCTGTGGGCACCCATAGCGGCACCTCGGCACCATAGTCGGCACCCGAAAGATGTGCATTCCTGGACCGTCGCTGGCGTCCAACGGATAGGTCACGCCGCATCATCCTCCGGCGCCTTCAGTTTCCGAATCGCGGCGATCTGCTCCTCCCGGTCGACGTGCGTGTAGACGTCCATGGTGAGGCGGATATCGCTGTGGCGGGCCAGGGTCTGGGCCGTCTTGGGGGAGATGTTGGCTTTGCAGAGGTTCGTGATGAAGGTGTGGCGGATGGAGTGGAAGTCGGCGTAGAGGCCGGCGTGGTTGCAGTAGGCGAGGAAGTCGCTCCGCCGGCGGCGATGATGTTCATCCGGATCGCCTTCGGCCTTGGCAATCCAGGCACGGCGGGCGGCGGCCAAGTCGTCTCGCATCATGGTGTGGGTCTTCCGCTCGGGGATCGGCAGCAGCGTTTGGCGGGAGTCGTTTCTTGAATCGGCGCTCCCTTGGCGGCGGTAATAGATGGTGGCGTCGCTACGCGTGACGGTCACGCCCGCCCGGGCGGAGATGGGAAAGAGCAGTTCATCCGGCTCGACTTCGCCGCGGGTCTTCAGCCACTCCCGCAGCTTCGCCACCAAGTAGGGATGCAGGATTTGCGTGTCCTCGCGCCGGCGTTTGCTGAAGGCGGCGGGGACCGTTGCCGTGGGCACTTCGGCGTCGAGGTTGAACGACTGGACGGTCAAGCTGCCGATCTCGCCCTTGCGAAACCCGGTCCAGGCAGCGATCAGGTAGATCATCGCCCGGTCGGGCCCGGAGATGCCTTCGATCGGCGGTCCGCTTTCGGCGGCCTTGACCAGCCGCTGGAATTCGTCGTTCGTGAGCGCCCGGCGGTCGTGACGCCGGTCGGCCTTGACGTTCAGCCGCGAGAGGTGCGAAATGGGGTTGCGGATGATCCGCCGTTCGCGCTCCAGCCATCGTGTGAAATGTTTGATTGCCTTGAGATAGTGGTTGTAGGTCTGGGCGCTTCGACCTCGCGCCCGCAAGTCGCCCAGGAATCGCGTCACGCCGGCGGCCCCGATGTCGCTGGCCCTGCGCCACCGTCCGGCCGCGACCATCTTGCGGATGTGTGTCAGCGTTGCGCTGATGTGCTCGTCGGTCACGTCCCTGGCCCGCAGGTAGGTTTCGAAGTCGGCCAGGTGTTCCGCAATCGGCCGGCGCATTTGCTCCTCGGCCGGGTCTTCGAGTCCGGCCTGCCGGCGTTCGACCTTCTGGACCAATTCTTGCAGCATGGCCTGCGCCGCCCGGCGGTCGGTTGCCAGCGGCACCCGCTTTTCCCGGCCCAGGGCGTCGGTGAACCGCCCCCACCACTTCTTCGACTTTGTCTTCATCTTTTCGCCCGTCTTGGGATCGCGAACGACGATCGGCTTTCTGTAAAGGCTTGCCATGGATGGTTTCCTCCGGGTAAAGGTTCGGTTTTCAAAGCGTCGGACCACGGGTGACAGTGGGCACGGTGTTTGGCAGAAACTCAAGCGTCCTTTCCGCCAGTCGGGCAATCATCTCGAAGAATCGTCGCCCCACCGCGGACACACGTTCACCGGTCGCCCCCGTTTAATCATCTCTTTGGGCGATCCACGTCGCCCGGTCGGGACACCCGGCCCGGACCCAGGCGGCGAGTTCCTCGGAACGCCAATACAACGAGCGTCCAATCCGAATCGGCGGCGGTGTCAGCCCCAGTCGGTCGCGTGTCCGCCAGGTGCGAACCGAACAGCCGCAACGGCGGGCCGCTTCAGAAGCGGTGAGCAAGAGCCGGGGGGGTTCCGTGTTGGCGACCATGGTCAGTCCTCCCCAAAGCCATGCTCTTCGAACTGCCTGCGGATCTCGCGCACGAGCCGATCGACCGTGTGCCACCCGCATTCGAGCTCCTTGGCGATGGCCGACTTGGAATGGCCCTGGCTCAACAGGCGGCAAACGTGCCGCTGCCGCTGGTCCAACATCGCGACGACCGTCTCCACGTCCAACCGGCGCTTGACATCCGAGTCGTCGTAGGTTTCGTCGCCGGAGAGTGCAACCCGCTGTTCCAAGTTCTCGCGGCGGGAATTCGCGCGCCGCATCTTGCGGAGCTGCCGGTCGATGACCGAGGTCAGCACCGTCCTTTCCGTCGCGCCCTTGGCATTGGCTGGGTCGTACTCGACCCCCGCAAGGGTGAGCGCCAATTCCTGCATCACGTCGTCCAACTCGTCATCCCGAAAGCCCATCCGCCGGGCCCTCCGCAGCGCCAGCCTGACCTTCCACCGCTGCAGCACGCCGTCGTAGCAGAACCGCTTCATCACTCGATACTCCGAAAAAACAAGGGTTTCTCGCGTTCGCCGGTCCGGTGACCGACCTTTCGCGGGCGAGTATCGACGTGTTTGGCGCTCACCGTACATGGGAAGTTACATGCGTTTCAAAAGACATATGCCA
>CAYZWG010000626.1:0-2657 GCA_964481605.1 uncultured Planctomycetaceae bacterium | reverse complement strand
AAATGGCGGGGTCGGGAGACCCACGCCGAACAGTGCTTGGCAACCAGGCCGGGTGCTGCCGGTGCGCGAGCTTGTCCCCCGGATATTACAGGTATTTCTGATAGGCCGCCACCGCCAGCGTGTCGCAGCGCTCGTTTTCGGGATGGCCGCTGTGTCCGCGAACGTGGCGGAAGCGAACCTTGTGCCGGGCCACCAGTTCGTCCAGCCGTCGCCAGAGGTCTTCGTTCTTCAGCGGCACCAGCCGCTTGCCGTCGCGGCGGCGCCAGCCGTTGGCCTTCCATTTGGGCATCCAGTCCGACATCCCCTTGCCCACGTAGGTGCTGTCGCTGACGAGTTCGACTCGCACCGGACGCTTGAGGGCCTCCAGTCCGCGAATCACGGCGATCAGCTCCATCCGGTTGTTGGTCGTCTGGCGCTCGCCGCCGGAGCGTTCCATCTGCCGGCCGGAGGCCCGGTGGCGGAGCACGAAGGCCCAGCCGCCGGGGCCGGGGTTGCCGCTGCAGGCACCGTCGGTGAAGAGGACCACGTCGGATTGCTGATTGCTCGGCGCGCGAGGCATGAGATGAACCAACTCCCGGACCACTCGGATGGAACGACATTCCGCCGGTTTGGCGGCGCTAACCGCCTTCGGCCGAAACGGCGCCGTCGCCCGCGCCGTCAGTCGCCTCGGACGCGGCCCGGGCCGTGGGTTTCAAATCGGCGCGGGTGCGGCTGAACTTCTCGAAGCTCACCACCAGGGGAGAATCCATGGGGGGTTGCTCGGCCAACTCCCAGGGCAGCCGGACGGTGAACGTGCTGCCGGTACCCAGTTCGCTCCGGACCGAAACCTCGCCACCCAGGAGGGCACACAGCTCGCGAACGATGGAAAGCCCCAGCCCCGTGCCGGAGTATTCGCGAGTCATCGCATCGCCGCCGGGCAGGGCCGTCTTGCCCTGGCGGAACTTCTCGAAAATCGTCTTCTGGTCCTCCTCGGCAATCCCCACGCCGGTGTCCATCACGGCCAGCACCAGGTGGTCGCCGTCGCGGCGGGCGCTCACCTTGATGCGTCCGCCCTCGGGCGTGAACTTGATCGCGTTGGAGAGCAGGTTGTTGAGGATCTGCTGCACGCGAACCTGGTCCTGGTAGAGGGGCGGCAGGCCGGGCTGGACGTGGGTCGCCAGGTCGACGTTTTTCTTTTCCGAGAGCGGTCGGGCCATGTCGCACTGCGCGCCGATCACCCCTTCGATCCCGAACTCACCCAGCTTGACCTCCATCTTGCCGCTTTCGATCTTGGCCAGGTCGAGGATGTCGTTGATCATGTCCAACAGCATTCTTCCCGAGGTGCGGATGTTCTCCACGTAGCGTTTTTGCTTGTCGTCCAGCGAATCGATCGAGTCGAGCACCTCGCTGAAGCCGAGGATGCTGTTCAAGGGGGTCCGCAATTCGTGGCTCATGGTGGCCAGAAAATCGCTCTTGATGCGGTTCATCTCGTAGAGCTGCATGTTCAATTGGGCCAGCTCGTCGACCTTGCCGTCGAGGTTGACGTTGGCCCGCCGCAATTCCTCGTGGACGTCGACCAGGTGGCGCAACATGCGGTTGAAGGCCACGGCCAGCGACTCGAACTCGTCGCCGGTGCGGATATCGGCCCTCAGCAGGATGTCGCCGTGGCTGATGGCGTCGCTCACATCGTGCAGGTGGCGCAGCGGCTTGACGATCACGTAGCGGATCACCACGTAGAAGGCGATCAGGGCCAGAAAGGCGGTAATAATGGCCACCCCCAGCAGCCACCCCCAGTAGCGACTGACCGCACGCTGTTTCATCGCGTTGGGGATCGTCACCTCGACCACCAACATCAAGTCGCCCACGGGCGGCGGGGCAAGCTCCCCCCCCACACCCAGCCCGGTGCCCAACCCGGTACCCAGCCCGGTCAATTCGTTCGAGGTGACACTCATCTGGTGACACGACGAGATGCAGTCGCCCGAGATGCGGATCGGCTGGTAGAACCTGTATTCCGCTCCGTCGGGGCTGAACTGTTCGTCCCAGTCCCGCACGTCCTCCTTTTCCCCCTCCTTTGCTCCCTCCTCCGTTGTTTTCTCCTCCACGCTTGTCGCCGGCAGCGGTTGCATCAGCCGCTGCATCAGTTCGCGTTCAAACCGGTTTCGCGGCGGGCTGCTCCCCTCGGGCACGTTGTGCTCTCCGGCCAGAAAAGTGTAGCGACGCCCATCGGGGCGAAAAATGAACCGCTGTCCGTACTTCTTCCTCCCCAGCTTGTCCACCAGGTTTTCCAACGCCGGCAAGAACCCTCGGTCCCCTTCCAGGTCTTCCCAGTGCTTGATTACCATCGACTGGTCGGCCAGCAGGCGAGCCGTGTTGGGGTTCTGCGCGTAGACCACCTCCTCGGTCACTTTCCAATAGAGAAGAAAATTGACCGTCATCACCACCAGCAGGAAGACGGCGAAGAGAAACAGGCACTTGATTTCCAGGCTGGTCGCGCCCAGGGCCCGGCTAAACTTTCGATACGGCATGACGATCCTTGCCGGGCGGTGTACCGGCAGGGGGAAGGGAAACCATGCGAAACTTCCGCGCTCCCGTATTCTACGCCCCCGGCACCGCCCACGCCAGAGCGAATCCACCCCACAAGGAAGGCGAAAAGCAGAGCAACGCGGGTGGGCGAGTGG
>CAYZWG010000625.1:0-2660 GCA_964481605.1 uncultured Planctomycetaceae bacterium | reverse complement strand
GGTTCTTGAACCGGTGTGGCTGGAGCCACAAGAGGTCAGGGCAAATCACTCCACCTATCGAATAGGAACACCGACTGAGCGCCGTCATCCGTGTCGGCGGGGTCAGGAGACCCGCGCCAAACGCGAGCTCGCTGACCTCTTGCCGGCTGCGCCGGCCCAGGTTCAAGAACCTGGGCCACCCGCGGCGCTGTCCACCGGCAAAGATCGTGGGAATCACGTCCCCTCCTATCCAACCAACGAGGAAGCCGCCATGTCTCGCCTGCGTGCCACCACCGTGTTGCTCTTTCTTGCCGCCGGGAGCCTGGCGGTGTCGACCGCTTCCACGGGCCGGGCGGCGGAGCTGGCCCTCTGGCCGGTCGATCCCCTCGTGAAGGTCTTTCGCGATGCCCAACCCAGCGCCGGCGACGCCCAGCGGATCACCCTGCGGGCGGCCCGCAACGAATACGAGCCGGCCCAGGTCGCCGTTCGCGCGGGCGTGCCGTTGGACAACCTGCGGGTGGAATTGACGCCCCTGGCGGAGGTCGACGGCGGGGCCTCGATCGGCGGCGAGAACCTGGCGTGGAATTTCGTGGGCTACATTCCCGTAGTCAAGAACACGCCCCATTCCGAGCGGCTTCAGGTTCGCGCGGCCCCCTGCGAGATTCCCGACCCGCTGCTGGAAACTCGCTCGATGAACCTTCCCGCCGACACGACCCAGCCGATCTGGATCACCGTCCGCGTTCCCGGCGAGGTTCCGCCGGGCCGCTACCGCGGCGAGGTGGCCGTGGTGACCGGCAACGCGCGGGCCGCCCTACCCATCGAGCTGGTGGTCGATCCGTTCACCTTGCCCAGCCGGCGGCATCTGCTGGTCACCAACTGGTTCAGCGCCACGCGGATCGCCAGGTTCCACGGCGTCGAGCCCTGGACGGAGCCGTTTTGGAAGCTGCTGGCACGCTACGCGGAGGACCTCGCGGCCCACCGTCAAAATGTCGTCCTCACGCCCTGGACCCTGATCGACGTGACCCGGTCGGAGGGCAAGCTGCGGTTCGACTATGACCGTTTCGACCGCTACGTGGCGTTGTTCGAGGCGGCCGGCGCGGCCGATCGCATCGAGCTCTCGCACGTGGGCCATTTCGGCCCCGGCGGCTGGAGCGGCAGGGAAATCGTGCTCAGCAAGGTTTCCGTCGCCGATGCGGCCGGCGGCCAGCGCCAGAGCCTCGATTTCGACCACGGGCTGGCGCCCCTCTTGGCCGATCTGCAGCGCCACCTCGACCAGCGGGGCTGGCTCGACAAGGCGATGATCCACATCGCCGACGAGCCGTCGATCAACAATATCGAGTCGTGGCGGGCGGCATCCGCTCGGGTTCACCGGGCGGCGCCCCGGCTGCGACGAATCGACGCCATCGAAACCATCGACTTCTCCGGCCGCCTCGAGGTCTGGGTGCCCAAGCTCTCGCACCTCGACCGCTGGCGCTCCGCCTACCAAGCCCGACGCGGCGACGGCGAGTTCTGGTACTACATCTGCTGCCATCCCCTGGGCAACGTCTATCCCAACCGGTTTCTCGACGATCCCACCTCCTGTGTGCGCGTGTTGCACTGGATCAATTTCGCCGACGACCTGGCCGGCTATCTCCACTGGGGGCTGGCCGCCTGGGGCGACGATCCCTTCGGGCCGCCCAGCGATCGGCTGCCGCCGGGCGACACCCACGTGATCTACCCCGGCAAGGACGGGCCGCTGGACTCGATCCGCTGGGAAATCCAGCGCGAGAGCATCGAGGATTTCGAGTATCTCCACCTCCTCGGCGAAAAGACGGCCGCGCTCAAGCGGCAACTCGGCGACGTCGCCGACTGGCTCGATCCGCAACGCCGGGCGAAGGAGCTTTGCCGCCGCGTCGTGCCCGACATCGCCGACACCCAGCGCGACCCGGCCAAGATCATGGCCGCTCGCAAGGCGGTGGCCGAGGAGATTATCGCCCTGAACCGGCCGCCGCTTCTCGTCGTCCAGACGGAGCCGCCGGCAGGCTCGACCCTGGTGGAAGGCCCGATCAACGTCGAGGTCCGCGGAATCACCTTGCCCGGTGCCGTGGTGACCGTCAACGGCCGGCGGATCGACGTTCGCCCCAGCGGGTATTTCGCCTCCACGACGAGGCCGGCCGGTGAAGACCACCAGGTCGTGGTGGAAGTCGAGCAAGCGGGAAAGAAGAAGGTCGCAGCACGCCGGTTTCGCATCCGCGACTGATCGCCGCCGGGAGTCCTCGGCGCGGGTCCCCACACCGCTTGGCCGCCGTCACGCCCCCGGCACCTGGGTTTGCGCCCAGGCCTCCTCCTGTGTGGTGTTGAAGAATCTGGCAATCTCTTCGTTTGTCACACCTTTTCTGCCCAATCTCGGCAAACCACTTCCGCCTGTTCCAAAACAAGCTCCGTAGCGCGGGCCTGCTTATCAGGTGGATAGCCATGCCGCCGAAGAATGCGTTTGACCATCACTCGCATCTGTGCCCGGACATTCTCTCTCACGGTCCAATCAATGGTTACGTTATTCCGCACCGCACGAAGCAGTTCTTGTGCGATGATTCGAAGGGTTTCGTCCCCAAGAACCTTCACGGCACTGTCATTGACCTCCAGAGCATCGTAGAAGGCGATTTCATCTTCTGTAAGGCCAAGCTCTTCTCCTCGGGCGTCGG
>CAYZWG010000624.1:0-2662 GCA_964481605.1 uncultured Planctomycetaceae bacterium | reverse complement strand
GGTGGCTCAGGATCGCGGGCAAGTTCCGAGTAGGACTTTGCCCCAGGCAGGTCACGGCGGGTGACCCGCAGCGCATCCTCGATCACCCGTTCCAACGGCGGGTCGGCGGACGAAAACGGTTTCATCACAAAATCGACGGCCCCGCCATGCTTCATCACTTCCACGGCCAGCCTCGGGCTGCCGTGGCCGTGCGCGGTCATCACGATGATGGGAATGTCCTCGAACCCTGGCGTCGTGCGGATCTCTCGCAAAAGATTCTTTCCGTTGCCGATGCGACAGGGGCCACCGTATCGCAGCGGGATCTCCAGATCGAGCAGGGCATACGAAAACCTGCCACGCCCCAGCAGCTTCCTTGCATCGGCCTGCGTCTCGGCCAACTCGCACGTGTGGCCCAGCGATTCGAGCCGGTCCTGGACATCATCCAGAACATCTGGATTGTCATCCACGACAAGAGCATGGAACGTCATGGTGCTTCTCCTCTTGTCGTGATAGGCATGGTGATGGTGACCACGGTCCCCTCGCCGTCACGGCGATCGATGGAGAGCGAGCCGCCGTGCGATTCGATCATCCGCCGGGCCGTGGGCAGGCCGAAACCGGTTCCGAAACCGGCCTTGAAAGTGCCGCCCGGCACGAACCGCCGGACGTCGGCCAAGTCGTCCTCCGAGAGCCCCACGCCGTCGTCTGCGATGATGATCTCCAGTCGCTGGCAGTCGATTGCCCGGGCGGCGATATGAATCGTGCCCGATTGGTATTCGGTGGGGCTGATGGCGAACGCCTCGTAGGCGTTCTTGATGATGTTCGAGACGGCCCGAACCGCGTGATCCCGAGCGACGATGAAGGTCAGCCCCCTGGCCAGGTCCATCTCCAGTCGGACTTGGTTGGGCAGGCGACCGGCCGCTTTGAGCGTATCGCGGGCCATGGCGGCCGCTTCCTCAATGATCGCCTCGACCCTTTCCCGGCGGCGTGCCTCCGGCATGCACTGCGAGTAGGTCTTCATGTCGTCGAGCATTCGGTTGAGCCATTCGACTTGGCGTCGCATTCTGGGAAGGTGTTTTGCCAGGTCGCTGGGGCCGAGCCGACGGTCTTCGGCCTTCTTCTGGAGCGACACGATCGAGGACTCCAGCGGCGTGACCATGTTTCTCATGTCATGGACCGTGGCCCCGACCAGCACATCGTAGAGCCGCTCGGCCATGCGGCGGGCCTTTTGGGCTACTTCGCTGCCGTGGAGCTTTTCGAGGCGGGCGTACTCCGTCTCGATATGCTCGAGACTCCGACGCTTCTGGGCCACCGCTTCCGCCCCACGCTGACGCCGGTCCAACGCCCGGCGGGCCGACCGGCGCACGAAGGCGTTGGCGTCGTCGATCAGTGCCGCCACGAATTTCGGAAAATCGCCTTCCGGGAGAAGCTGCAAGTGATCGGCGACTTCCTTGCGTACCTCCCACTTCGGGTCTGCGGCCAACCGGCGCAGCGACGATGCGATCTCCTCCGACGGTCCTTCCGATGCCAGCCGCTCGGCCAGGTCCTTGACCAACTCCCGCCGCCGGGGCCAGGAGGCTGAATCCCGGGCATCCTCGATGCGTTGGCCTGGCAGGACGAATTGGGTTTCCGCGGTGCTGTTCATGCTGCGTACCTCTCCCCTCGCATCCGGAAGGCCTCCTCACCTCCTTCCAGCAGCGTGACAATGTGCGATTTGCAGTCGTCGACCGAACCGTAGCCGACCAACCGGGCCGCTGCCCCGTCCGAAGCAAGCACGAACACGCCCTCGGCGTCGCCCAACACGGGGACGTTCGGGTTGTGCGTGACGAAAACCAGTTGACGCCGCGACTTGATCTTGCGGATGCTGTCGACGATCGTCCCGTAGATGAACCCGTTGTCGAGGTTGTCTTCCGGCTGATCGACCAACAGGGGGTTCTCGCTGTCCAAGAGCAGAATGGGCAGGATCGACGTGCATTTCTGGCCCGTCGAGAGCGACAGCGAGTCCTTGTAAGTGTCGCCGTCTTTCAGTTCGATCCGCGGCCGGTCCAACAGCTCGACCGTCTCCAGGTCGAACAACAACTCGGACCCGCTCAACATGGCCATGACCTTTTCGGCCTGCCCTGCGTTGAGCTCCGCCTTGTCGACCAATACGGCCGTGTCGCCCTGACGCACCGCCTCGGACAATTCGGCCGGCCAGAGGGCGCTGACGATCTTCTGAGCCACGACGCCGTGTTTGATGCGCGCGCCGCGAAGCCCGTTTTCCAGCAGGCGCTGATAGCGCTCCGCGTTGCCGTGCTGCACGATGCTCACGCGAATGCCCGGCGAGAGGGCTTCGTTGATCCGTCGGACCACGTCTTCGCGGATCGCGAACCGCCTGTCTCGCAGTTCCGAAAGCCTGGCCAGCAGTTCATCGCGGTCGTTCTGGGCAGAGCGCAACTGCTCGGTTGCCTCGCCGTGAAGCCGCTTCTTGGCCAGCAGGTCGTTTCGCAACCGCTCCCATTGTGCCCTCTCGGCCGCCTCATCCTGGGCCTGTTCGTGCTGCTCGATCACGGCTCGAAAGGCCAGCTCTTGTTCCTTGTGGACCGTGGCCACCGCTGTGGACCGTCGTGCCAACTCCTCGTGCTCACCCACGATCCGGGATCGGGCCCGCTGGAGCAGTCGATCCACCTCCTGGCCACATTCAGAC
>CAYZWG010000623.1:0-2667 GCA_964481605.1 uncultured Planctomycetaceae bacterium | reverse complement strand
GGCCATCCAGGGTCGCGGCCGGCTTTCTGCCCGCCGCACCAGCCGGCCCATCAACAGCGTTCGGCGCGGGTCTCCCGACCCCGCCGAGAAAGGACCGATGGTCTCTCACGTCAACCGTTTGCACAAATCAAGAGAGACCTTCGGTCAGGCCGGCGGCGGGGTCGGGAGACCCGCGCCGAACGCTGCCGTACCCGCGCCGAACGCTGCCGCACCCGCGCCGAACGCTTAGTTCCTTTCTCCCGGTCGCCGGCCGCGTGGGCCTCAGGCCATCCAGGGTCGCGGCCGGCTTTCTGCCCGCCGCACCAGCCGGCCCATCAACTCGCAGTTCTCCTTGATCTGGAAGTCAAACATGCCCACGCCGAGGAAATCGGCCCCTCCCTCCAGCGCGTGGGCAAAACCCTGCCGCGGTTGAATCGCCCCGGCCGCCAGCACCTTGAAGGCGATCCAAGGCTTCTTCACGCCCCGCATGAACTCGATCGTCTCTTGGGGGTTGATGCACCACATGTTGTCGTACCAGCCCGGGCCGCCGTCGAGCCAGATGTATTCCTTGCGGAGGTCCGGGGCGATGGCCGAAGGGTAGGTGTCCTTGTGGAGCGTCTTGACATAGAAATCGCAGGGGACGCCGTGCTTCTCGCAGGCCACGGGCACTTCCAGCGAATGGCCGCCCACGCCCACCGGAATATCGTGGGTCTTGGCCAGCTCCACCGCCTTGCCGATCTCGCCCACCGCGCCGGCCTGCACCAGCCGGTCGGCGGCCACCCCCCACACGTAGAGGGCCGCGCAGCCGGCGTCGACTTTTTTCTTGATCTCGTCCGCCAGCTTCCCCGCGGGCAGCCCCACGCTGGGGTGAATGCTGGGGATGATCTGCATCTGGCCGCCGCACTGGTCGTTGTATTTCTGCACGAACCGGGCACCACTCTCCAGCACCGTGTTGATCCCGTGCTCCTCGGCCAACTTGAAAGTCTCCAGGATTTTCTCTTCGGTCACGTAGGCCCGAAACAGCCGGGTCACGTACCTCAGGTCCCGGGCGTGCATATACCCGCCCACGAGGTTCCCGCCCAACAGCAGCCGGCTGATCTTCACCTTGCCGATGGTGCCGTAGGGCATTCCCTTTTCCGTGTTGTTTGCCTTGCCTTTGGTCTCTTCCGCCGGGGAAAGCTCCGCGCCGGCACCGAAGGCGCAGGCCGCCGCGGCGACCTTGCCGCAACGTCCCAGGGCACTACGTCGATTGAGTTGGTTTGCATCGGACATTTTGAATCTCCCCAACCATGGCCGGATGAAAATCACCGTCGGCCATTTTCGTCACTTGCCGCCGTGGATGCAACCCCGCGGGGCAGGGCAGGGGGGGGGAGAATCGAGGGGCGGAGGCGGAAACGGCGGCATCACTTTTCGGCCGCTGGAGGCCCGGCCGCCAACGTGGCCGCCACGCGGATCGCCTCGACCATGCTGCCCGGCTCGGCCCGGCCCTGCCAGGCCAGGTCGAACGCCGTGCCGTGGGCCACGCTGGTCCGCACAATGGGCAGCCCCAGGGTGACGTTGACCGCGCGGTGCATTCCCAGCAGTTTCAGCGCGATGTGGCCCTGGTCGTGGTACATCGCCACCACGGCGTCGAAACGCCCGTCGCGAGCGTGGATCAAGAGCGTATCGGCCGGCAGGGGGCCTTCGATTTCGAGCCCCGCGGCCGCCGCCCGCCGCACCGCCGGAGCGATGATCTCCAGTTCTTCCCGTCCGAACAGCCCCCCCTCGCCGCCGTGCGGGTTGAGCGCGCAGACACCGATTCTGGGCCGTGCGACCTTCATTCGCCGCATGAAGGCGTGGGCTAGGCGGGCCTTGGCGACAACCGCCTCCTGGGTGATCCGTGCAAACACCTTCGCCAGTGCCGTGTGCAGCGTCACGTGGACCACGGCCAGCCCGGCCGGGCCGCGAATCGGCGCCTCCGGCCCCAGGTAGAGCATCATCGCGTAATCGTCCACGCCGCACATCTCGGCCAGCAGTTCCGTGTGGCCGGGATAGTCGTGTCCGGCGGCGTGCAACGCTTGCTTGTGCAAAGGCGCCGTGGCCATCGCCCCGATCTGTCCGGCCAGCGCCAGCCGGGCCGCCGCCACCACGGCGTCGTAGGCCGCCTGTCCGCCGCGGGGGTCGATCTCGTGGGCCGGCGCCGCCAAGGCTTCGTCCGAGACGCACGAGAGACAGGGAATCACCCCCGGCGCGGCGCGAGCCTCTTCCGGCCGGCCGATTTTGACCACCTCTGCTTCGGTTTGCCGCAGCCGCACCGCCCGGCGGAGGATTTCCGCGTGGCCCACCACCAGCGGACGGCACCAATCGAAGACGGCCCGCTTCTGCCACGCCGCAACAATGATCTCCGGCCCGACGCCGGCCGGGTCGCCCATCGTCACGGCAACAAGTGGTTTCGCGGTTGGCATGGCACCTGGGGAGCAAACGGGGAGGACTGCCCAGCGGCCGATCCATCCGGGGCCGAGCAGCGACTCATTCTACCCGATCTCGGCGGGGTCGGGAGACCCGCGCCGAACACAGGGTAGGGAGACCCGCGCCGAACACAGGGTAGGGAGACCCGCGCCGAACGCAGGGTAGGGAGACCCGCGCCGAACACAGGGTCGGGAGACCCGCGCCGAACACAGGGTAGGGAGACCCGCGCCGAACACAGGG
>CAYZWG010000622.1:0-2669 GCA_964481605.1 uncultured Planctomycetaceae bacterium | reverse complement strand
ATGCCCGTAGGCGTCCATCGTCAAAACGATAGTGCTATGTCGCATCAACGCTTGCACCGCGTTGGGATGCGCCCCGCTCATCGTCGCCCACGCCCCGCAGGTGTGCCGCAGCGCGTGAAAGTCCAGTTCCTCCCCTTCGTGGTTGGTCGGCAAAAGAAAGTCGCTCTGCTCGCGTTGCAGACGTTTTTTGGGGTGATGCTCGGCCGCTTTCAACCACGCCCGCCGGGCTGCGGCCAGGTCGCCCCGCAGCATCCCCGCCACGTGCCGTCTGGCCGGCATTGCAAACACGGGGGCCGCCGGGGCCTTCCGCCCAACGTGTGCCCGTAGCTCCGTTGCTATATCGGCTTGCACGTATTGCCGGGCCTCTTGGTGGTTTTTCGTCGAACCCGCCTTGCAGGTGACGTAGGGTGGGTCGGCGTCCAGGAACAGCCGGCCACGCGTGAGACTCCGCAGTTCACTCGACCGCAAGCCGGTCTGAATCGCCGTGGCGTAAAGCAGCACCCGCTCGGCAGCCGGCATATCGCACCGCTCCGTACCCTCGGCCAGGGTCACCGAACGCAGCCACGCCCACTCGGCGGGAAGCAGCATCCGCCGTTCTCTCCGCCGGTCGGCTTTGGGGTTCGGTCGCTGGACCGATGCAAGGGGGTCGGCCGGCAACTTGTGGTGGACCACCAGCCACTTCGTAAAACCTTTCGCCGCCGTCAGGGATGCCTGTATCGTCCGGGCCGACCTGCCAAGGTCTCGTAACTGACCAGCGTAGGCGTTCACTCCATCGGCGCTTATGTCACCAATCTTTTCAAAGCCAGCCGCCGTTGCGACCGCCCGGACGTATCGCACCGTGTCGGCGACATGTCGAGAATCCCGGCCGGCTGCCCGCATCTTCGCTTCAAAATCGCCCAAGTGTTCTTCAATGGTCCGCCGGCCCTCTTCGGCCAACCGCTCTTGCCGTGGGTCGATCAGGCCCCGCCGCCGTTGCGACTCCAAATCTTCCATTTTCGCCCCGAGGGCTTTCGCCGCGTCCTTATCCGGGCCGCCCGACAGCCGCCGCCGCTTGCCATCCCAGGTGTACCACTCGACCGAGTAGCTTCCCTCGGTAATCAGCACGGCCGTCCCATCGTCGGTCAACGGTGCCTTTCGCTTTCGCCGGCCGCGCGAAACCCACTCCGCGTAACGCCGGCCGCGCAGTTCGACAATGCTCGCCCCTTGGGGAATCGGCTTTCGCCGCGTCCGCTTGTACACGCTCGCCACGGAACACCTACCTTTCTTTCACCGCCTACCGTTTCTTTCGCCGCGCCGGGGCCGGCTGCCGGGTGGTCAACTCCAGCCCGAGGGCCTCGCCCAGCCGGTCCAAGCCGTCCAACGACAAGCCGCCCTTGTGGTGGATGAACCGCGAAAGGGTCGCTTCGTCGATTCCGGTTTCCTTGGCCAGCCGATACCGGCTCTTGTCGCCCGTCTCGATTGCCGTTCGTAACTGGTCGCTCAACTTGGTTCGTTTTCGTGCCATGACTGCATCTTATCCATTGCTTGAATATCGGTCAACCCACGCCGTTTCTTTCGTCACGTTTCGCCACCGCCCGCCGTCAACCCTTACCCATTTTTACGCCCGCCAGAAGCCCCCAGATTCGCCGTTGTGGGCCGGTTGCCGCCGGCGGGTTTCGGGTCGGGTGGGGCCGCTCGGTCGCAGCCACGGGGCCGTGTCGCGGTCGGTTTTACCGTCGGGGCCACCGCTTCGCAACGCGGGCCCGGCGGGTGGCAATTCCGGCACCTCACCACGTCGGGGCAGAGGGCCGACCGCCAGAAGTCTCGGCCGCCGCACCACCAGCACCGACCGGACCCCTCGGCCGCGTCCGCCGCCGGGGCCCGAGGGGGCAGGCCGGTTTCCGCCCGCAATCGGGCCGCCCGATCGACCAGCCGCAGCGACCGGGCCAGCTTGTCGCGTTCGCACACTCCGCAATGCCGGCCGCCGGCCAGGTCGTCCCAGGTGGCAATTTCACCGCACCGCTCGCAGGGGCGGGGGTCGTCCAGCGAATCCCACTCCCCACCGCTCCCGTTCGCGTCCGGGCCGACCAGCCGCCGGCCGCCGGGTGACCAGTGCCACGCCGCCCGGTCCTGCCGCTCCAGCCACCGGGGCAGGAAGTCCGGTCCGCCGATGCCCTCGGCCGGATACTTGCCGTCCGGCCCCACGGGTCGCGTCGCCGGGGCGCCGGCCAGGTCGGCCAGCACGCTTTCGAGCGCCGGTCGGTCGGCTTCCAGGGCGTCGGCAATCTCGACGGTCGGGCAAACCAGCCGCAGTTCCCCGGCCGTCAGTTCCGCTCGAATCAGAATCGGGCCGTCCGGCTCGCCCTCGACCGCCGGGGGGTCCGGCTCGGGGGCCGGGGTCGCTGGGGTCGCCGGCTTGGCCGCCGGGTCCGCCGGGGCAGTCCCCGAGGGCTCGGCCGCGTCGGGCGTCGGGTCGCCGGCCGGCCCACCCCGGGGCTGCAAGGGGCCACCGGGGCCGGCCGTTGGGGGCTCGGGGCTCGGGGCTGCCCCCGCCCGTTCGTCGCCAACCCATGCCAAGAAGTCCGTTTGGTAGCTCATCGTTTTTTTCTCCGTACACACCCTTGGCAACCGTCCCTACCGTCCCTGAATCGACCCCCTTTTACAACAAACCCCCCAAAAGGTAGGGACGG
>CAYZWG010000621.1:0-2675 GCA_964481605.1 uncultured Planctomycetaceae bacterium | reverse complement strand
TATTGGCGGCGGGAACGCTTTTTCTTGCGGCGTGACATGCGCGGGGGTGTCTCATGCGCCTGTGGTGCGTAGGGCCGGCTCTGCCGGCCGCAAACCGAGACCTGGTGCCGGCCGGCACAGCCGGCCCTACCAAGGGCACCCGGCCCCGCGGATGGTATCGGCGCGTGGCAACCGGCAAACTGACATTCCGGCCCCGCGGCTGAATATCCGCTCCAGGCGGGTCGACCGGCAGGGGGTTACCAGATTTCCAACTCGAGTTCCAACTCCTCGCCCAGCCGGTCGCGGACCTGGTCGCGAATCAGGTCGACCAGGCGGAGGACATCGTTGCTGGTGCATTCCGGCTCGGCGATGACGAAGTTGGCATGGCGGTCGCTGACCACGGCCCCGCCGATGCGGGTTCCCTTCAGGCCCGCCTGCTCGATCAACTCGCCGGCTCGCATTCCCCGCGGGTTTTTGAAGACGCACCCGGCGCACTGGTGGCCCATGGGCTGGCTCGCCTTGCGAACGATCCACTGCTTTTGCATTCGCCTGGCCAACTCGCGGGGGTTGTCCTCTTCCAGTTGGAAGCGGGCTTCCAGGATCACCGGTTCGTCGAGGCTGCTGTGGCGATAACTGAACACGAGGTCGTCGCGTCGGAGTTGGGAGACCTCGCCGGTCTGCGTGATTACGGTGGCGCCGGAGGTCCGCTGGCCGATGTCGCCGCCGTGGGTGCCGGCGTTGCCGTGCAGCGCGCCGCCGAGGGTACCGGGAATGGCCACCAGCATTTCCAACCCGGCCAGCCCCTGGTGCACCGCGGTGGTCACCACCCGCCCCAGCCGGGCGCCGCCGCCGGCGGTGACCGTCGACCCGTCGACCCGGATACGGCAGAACTCGGGATCGGCCAGGCGGATCACCAACCCCGGCACGCCGTCGTCGGAGACCAGCAGATTCGATCCCCGCCCCAGCAGGCGAACGGGAATCTCGTGCTCGGCGCAGCGCCGCACCAGCCCGATCAACTGATCGGGATTCTGGGGCTCGGCGAAGTATTCCGCCGGGCCGCCCAGTTGGAACCAGGTGTGCATCGCCAGCGGCTCATCCCGCCGCACGATCTTCTCGAAGCCGGTCAACAATGGCATCGCAAACCTTTCCTATGCGGCCCGCCCCCGCGGTGACCAACACGTCGCCCGGGACCAGCCCGTGGGCCAACCAGGAAGCGATCTCCTCCGGCCCCGACAGGGCCCGCGCGGCAAGCCCCCGCAGGCGAACCCGGCGGACGAGATCCTCCGAGGTCACCGCGCCGCGGCCGGCCGGCGGCTCCCTGGCGGGAAAAATATCCGTGATCACCACTTCATCGGCATTTTGCAGGCTTTCGGCCAATTCGTCCAGTAAGCGGGCGGTCCGCGAGACCTGGTGAGGCTCGAACACGCACCAGAGACGCCCACCGGGGCAGATTTGCCGGGCGGTGGTCAGGGCGGCCGCCAGCGAGGTGGGGTGATGCGCGTAGTCGTCCAGCACGGTCACGCCCCGCGGGCGGGCTACGGTCTCCATTCGCCTTCGCAGGCCGGCAAATTGGCCCAGTCCCGCGGCGATTTGCTCGGCCGCGACTCCGTTGGCGTGGGCCAGGGCCGCGGCGGCCAGCGCGTTGAGCACGTTGTGCCGCCCCGGCACGCGGAGCCGCACGTGGCAAAAGGCTCTTCCGCGGCGACGGATGGTAAACCGGTAGAGTCCTCCCCGGCCCGCGATCCGACCGGCCGACCAATCGGCCCCAGCGTCCAGGCCGAAGGTCTCCACCCTCGCCCGCGCCGACCGCAATGCCCGCCGGGTTCGCCGGCAGCCGCCGGCCGCCAGCACCAGGCCGTCCTTGGGCACGTTGCCGATCAACAGGGAAAAGGCGTGGTCGAGTTGTTCGGGGCGGGGAAAGCAATCGAAATGGTCCGCCTCGATCCCCGTCACCACGAGTTGGCGGGGGTGCAGCTCGAGGAAATTGGCGCGGAACTCGCAGGCCTCGGCGAGCATGATCTCTCCGCCCCCGGCCCGTCCTCCGCCGTGCCGGCCCAGCGGCGCGGCCCCGTAGACCACCGTGGGGTCCAGCCCGGCCGATTCCAGCAGGGCGGCGGCCAGGGCGGTGGTGGACGACTTGCCGTGGGTTCCGGCCACCGCCAGGCCGCGGCGTCCGGCCATCAACCGGCCCAACGCCTGGAAGTAGGTCAGGGTGGGGATGTTCAGCCGGCCGGCTTGCCGAAGCTCGGCATGGTCGCCGTCGACCGCGCTGGTGTGGACCACCAGGTCCGTTGCCGGCCGGACCTGGTCGGCGGCGTGCCCCTGGTAGAGCCGCACTCCCCGCGCCGCCAGAAACCCGGCCGACTGCACGTCTCGGTCCGAGCCGCTGAGTTGCCAACCCAGATCGACCAGCACCTCGGCCAGCGACCTCATGCCGCTGCCGGCGATGCCGATCAGGTGGGCGCGACCGGCCCGCCGCAAGTCGATCGCGTTCGGCCGGCGGCAGCTAGAGGACTTCGGCGGCGTCTGTTCTCGATCGGTCACTTCCGTGCGGATTCCCGGTAGCCGGCGATGGATGCCCGATCATACGTCTTGCCGGGAAGTCGTGTCAACGGTCGTCCGGCGAGTTTCGTAGGCCGGATCGCGCTGCCGGCATCGTGGAACCAGCTCTTCGTGTTCTTCGCGGGCTTCGTGGT
>CAYZWG010000620.1:0-2679 GCA_964481605.1 uncultured Planctomycetaceae bacterium | reverse complement strand
GACTCTTAATCAGTAGGTTGAAGGTTCGAGTCCTTCAGGGGGTACTCGCTCAGGGGATGCCTGCATCGACCATTCTGGGACGATCTGAGCACGAAAACGGTGTCCGGTTGTTCGGACGGTGTCGCCTCCCGGGATGCCGCATTCTTCATTCTGGATATTCTGTCCGAGAGCAAGCAGCGACCAGCGCATTTCCCCCATGCTGGATCACGATCCGGCCTATCCGTCTGCCTGTCTGAAAACAGGAGCCTCGGGAACGGTTGCCCTCCCGGCGACCAACGACTGGTGTCGTCGCTTGCCGGCCCCATCGGTCAGTAGTTCGGCGTGGGCGGCCGGTAATGGCTCAAATCGACCGAGGCGAACCATGCGATCGTCTTCGCCAGCCCCTCTCGCAGCGAGACCTTCGGCGCCCAGCCCAGGCGAGTTCGCGCCAGCGTGATGTCCGGCTGACGCCGCGTCGGGTCGTCGGCCGGGAGCGGCCGGGTGACGATCTTTGACTTCGACCCCGTCAACTCCAAGATCAACTCGGCCAACTCGGCAATCGACACCTCGTTGGGATTCCCCAGATTCACCGGTCCGACAAAATCCTCCGAATTCTCCATCATGCGGATGATCCCGTCGATCAGATCGTCTCGATAGCAGAACGATCGGGTCTGATCGCCGCGGCCGAAGATGGTGAGCTCCTCCCCTTGCAGTGCCTGGCGAATAAAATTCGAAATCACCCGGCCGTCGAAGGGGTGCATCCGTGGACCGTACGTGTTGAATATCCGTACAATCCGCACGGGCACGTGGTTCATCCGCTGATAGTCCATGAAGAGGGCCTCGGCCGCCCGCTTGCCCTCGTCGTAGCACGCCCTGGGACCGATCGGATTGACGCTCCCACGGTACGACTCCGGCTGGGGATGAACGTCCGGCTCTCCGTAGACCTCGCTGGTTGATGCCTGAAGCACGCGGGCCCGGCATCGCTTGGCCATCCCCAGCACGTTGATCGCGCCGGAGAGCGAAGTCTTCATTGTCTTGATCGGGTTGTACTGGTAATGGCCCGGCGCGGCGGGGCAGGCCAGGTTGTAAATCTCGTCCACCTCCAGGTAGATGGGAAGCGTGACGTCGTGGCGGATCAACTCGAAATTGGGCCGGTCGAGAAGATGGGCAACGTT
Source organism: uncultured Planctomycetaceae bacterium (assembly GCA_964481605.1). Classification (GTDB taxonomy): domain Bacteria; phylum Planctomycetota; class Planctomycetia; order Pirellulales; family Thermoguttaceae; genus CAYZWG01. The sequence continues at coordinate 1,525 of CAYZWG010000620.1, read as the reverse complement.
CGATTTCTGGCTGGTGAAGAAATTGTCCAGGCAGATCACGTCGTGGCCGGCCTCCACCAGCCACTCGCACAGGCACGACCCCAGAAACCCGGCTCCACCGGTAACCAGAACCCGTCGTATCGAGGACATGGAAACCCCTTTCTTCGGCTGTTCCATTTCCGGGTGCAAAGGGCGGACCTTTTGAAAGTAACCCGAAGCGTTAGCGAGGCAGATGGCTCAACGCTGTGCCTCCCTCGCTAACGCTTCGGGTTGCTGTGCACCCAGAAACGGAAGTGCCCTTTCTTTCAGTACGTCGCGGTCGAACCGCCCGCAAAGGAGGCCGACAGTGTATGCCGGTCGCCGTGTCGCCACAACCGCTCCACCACGGGGGGAGTGCCGCCGACACGCTCGAAACCGAGGTAATCCACGACCCCCGGGAGACCGGACAAAAACCCGCCCCCGGTCCTTTCCCCCAGGCTTGTGAACCCCATGAACGGGGGGGCAAAACAGCCCGTGGGCTTGTTCGTGGCAACGAATGGCCCAAAAACAGGGGAAAAACTGGCGTTCCGCTTTTTCGCCCCTTCTGTTATATTCTCGCCCGAGATTTCCTGATCAGGTTTCCGATCTCAATGCGATGGAGACGTGGTGCGAGGCTCTTAGGGCAGGTCGATTTCCGACCGATTCGTTTGGGCGTGTCGAAAGAGGAATCTTACGCGGTGCTCCGGCTGGTTCCTGCCATTGCCGGAGAAAGTTCGCTGCGCGGGTCGCGAGTGGTGCCCGACCCGGCGGCGGACAGCCCAAGAAGCGTGAATCGGCAAAGTGATCTTGATCCGTTGACCTGCCTGCCCTGGAGGAGCCGTGAAGTGAACGTTGAGCCGACGGTTTTCGTCGTCGATGATGATGTCGCCACCCGCCGCTTGATCGTCGAGTTGTTGAAAACGATCTTCCCCCAGGTCGAGGCGTTCGCCTCGGCCGCCGAGTTCTTGGCAGAGGCCGATCCCGCCCGGCCCGGGTGCCTGGTGCTCGATGTCGCCATGCCCGGCATGAGCGGCCTCGAACTGCAAAAGACGCTCTCCCTCCGCCAAATCGATTTACCCATCGTGTTTCTCACCGGCCACGGAAACGTGCAGATGGCCGTGGGCGCCATCCAGGCCGGCGCCGTCGACTTCATCGAAAAGCCGTTCCGCGACCACGAGTTGTGGGACAGTGTCCGCAAGGCGCTGGAGATCGACACCCGAAAACGCCAAGAAAAGGCGCAAGAAGCGAAACGTCGACAGCGGTTGGCCCTCCTTTCGGCCGGCGAACGAGACGTGCTCGCAGGCATTCTCGAAGGGAAGTACAACAAGCAAATCGCCGGAGAATTGAACTTGAGCATTCGCACGGTGGAAGATCGGCGGGCGAAACTGATGAAGAAACTCCAGGTCAGCTCGGTCGTCGAACTCGTCCAATTCGCCATGCCGCTGACCAAGCAGGCCGGTGCCAAGGGCGAGTCCATTCGGCAGGTCCTTTGCCCGATCGCGTAGCGATCTCCGTCCGGCGCGGGTCT
>CAYZWG010000619.1:0-2682 GCA_964481605.1 uncultured Planctomycetaceae bacterium | reverse complement strand
CAAAGGGGTGGCAGCTATCGTCAGGAGGTTTGGTTTAAGTGGTTTGGTCGTGGCCTCGGAGACCGACACGGAAAGCATGAAAAGCGTCTCCATTGTGGCCCTGCTGCTTGCTGCCTATGAGGAGCATCCGCCCACACTGAGCCGACGAATTGGCTACACCGCCGCGATGGAATTCGATTTCCTGGCAAAAAAGCGCTCGATACCGATGAACGAGCTTCAGCCGGTCTAGGCGAAGTCTCGAACACTTGCCCAGGCGAGCGGCGGGGGATTTGCTTGCCGGCTGAAACTACGCGTTGGCCGGCGCGACCTTGGGCGCTCGCGCCGTTGGCCGGCTGTTCAACTCGGCCACCAACAGTTGCCGGGCAGCTTTCAGGCCCAAGGTCGTCTCCCGGTCGCCCAGACGAATCGTGAGGATTCCGGCTTCCGGCTGATTGGCCACGACCAGGCCCACCGTGGCCAGGCCCAAGCCCGCATCGCGGAGATAGCGAAGAAAATCGGCCGACTGGTCCAACACGCGGGACAATTGGAATCGGCATCCGGGGGGGCATTCGGCCAGGGGCCGGACATCTGGGCGGGCGAGCGTTCCTTGGGCCGAGGGAATGGGGTCTCCGTGGGGATCGAATTCGGGCCGGCCAAGAAAGGCGTCGATTCGCTCGATCAGCCGATCGCTGACGGCGTGCTCCAATTGCTCGGCGTCTTCGTGGACCTCGTCCCAGCCGAGACCCAACACGCGGGTGAGGAAAAGCTCGATCAGGCGGTGGCGCCGAACGATTTTCAGGGCCAACTCGTCTCCCGCCTGGGAGAGGCGGACCCCTTCATAGGGCGTGTACGTCGCCAGGCCGGCTTCGCTGAGGGTTTTCAGCATACTGGTCACCGTGCCCGGCGAAACCCTCAACGCGGCGGCCACCTCGCCGGTCGCCGCTGGGCGAGTTCCATCCCCGCAGATTCGGAAGATCGTTTTGACGTAATTCTCGACCGTGAGAGTGGCCAACGGTCTTCTCCTGGAAACGAGAAAAGAGGTGTCCCGCGGAAAGTGGCGGCAATTGGGGAGTTTCCATGCGATCGTGCCGCCCACAAAAGCCTGGGGAATTCTAGGGCTTGAGGTTTCGACGGGCAAAGAGGACCTCAAGAATGATCTATTCGGGACGTTGTCGTTTGCCGAGCGATCCGGCATGATGGTAGAGATTGGGGGGCACCTGTTGATCGTTGCATCGCGAATGGTCGATTGCTTCGGGCGCGGGCCCTGAGAATCCGGGCTTCCGCTGGAAGCCCTTCGTTGGTTGGCCGTGCAAGCGTCGATAGGGCCATCCGAGCGGGGGGCGCGGATTGCTGCTCGCGGTGGAACGATCCGCCGAAAGAACGGCCCCGGACACTTCCCCAACTCAGCCCGGTCGCCGCCATGGAATTGAATCGCGCCAGCAATAGCATCTGCCGAGTGATGATTCGTTCCGCCAAGAATCTCCGCCTGGAGGTTCAGACCACGGGCGGCTGCCGGATCGTCGACTGCGGGGTCCACGCTGCGGGGGGCCTGGAAGCCGGACGCTGGCTGGCCACCGCCTGCATGGGTGGGCTGGGGGACGTGCAGATCGGCACGTATTCCCTCCAGGGGCGGACCGTCCCGGCGATTTGTGTGCGAACGGACCATCCGGTTGCGGCCTGCATGGCGTCGCAGTACGCCGGATGGCGGATTTCGCGAGACGGCTACTTCGCCATGGCGTCGGGTCCGATGCGGGCCCTGGCGGCGACGGAACCGCTGTTCGAAAAGATCTGCCGGCGGGTGTCCGAGTCGTGTGCCGTGGGCCTGCTGGAGAGCGGGGAGCTTCCGCCCGAGGCGGTTTGCCTCGACCTGGCCGCCCAATGCCGCGTCGAACCCGAGCAGCTTACGCTGCTGGCGGCGCGGACGGCCAGCCTGGCCGGTACGGTGCAGGTGGTGGCCCGTTCGGTGGAGACGGCGATGCACAAGCTGTACGATCTGGGATTCGACCTTTCTTTGGTGGAGAGTGGATTCGGGGCGGCGCCCCTGCCACCGCCGGCCGCCGACGACGTGGCCGCCATCGGGCGCACCAACGACGCCGTGCTCTACGGCGCGGAAGTGACCCTTTGGGTTCGGGGCCCGGAAGAGAAACTCCGCTCTCTGGGGCCGCAAATCCCCAGCACCGCTTCGCCGGATCATGGGCGTCCCTTCGCCGAGATTTTCGCCGCCTACGAACACGATTTCTACCAGATCGACCCGGCATTGTTCGCACCGGCGGTGATCACGCTGAACCACCTGCCGACGGGCAAGACTTACCGCTTCGGCCGGGTGGAACCGGAGCTGTTGGCGGCGTCGTTCGGCTGGTAGAGGCCTGCCGGGCTGGGAGCCTGGAGTTCGGCGCGGGTCTCCTGAAGTTCGGCGCGGGTCTCCTGAAGTTCGGCGCGGGTCTCCTGGAGTTCGGCGCGGGTCTCCTGGAGTTCGGCGCGGGTCTCCTGACCCCGCCGAGAGAGAACCGATGGTCTGGCAATCGCCACGGCTGTCGCCACTGAGGAGCCCCCCGGTCGGCGCTTTTGGCGGGGTCGGGAGACCCGCGCCGAACGGTGGCTGGCGCTGCGAAGCGGCAACCGGCCGGCACAGCCGGCCCTACGGCAACTCGGCGGGGTCGGGAGACCCGCGCCGAACGGTGGTCGGGGTCAGGAGACCCGCGC
>CAYZWG010000618.1:0-2684 GCA_964481605.1 uncultured Planctomycetaceae bacterium | reverse complement strand
GGGGGGGCAGGCGGCAGTTCCACCATGCCGGGCCGCCACCCGGCCTACTGGCTCCGGAAGTCCGCTGCTGCACCCGGCGAGAAACCCGCGGCGGGTGCGCGGTTGCCGTTGGGGCGAAAAAAGCGTAGGATGGGCTAAATGTTTGCCGTTTCTGCTGAATTGGCGGGTCTTGGCCGAGCACCGCATCTGCTCCGATTCTGCCGACCTTTCCACGCCACGCACGACTTGCCCGGATTGAGCGGGGAGGAATGAAGCCGCTTCGATTTACCGACAGATTCAAGACCCTGTTCAACGTAGCGATCCGCCTTTGCGATACGGTGGAAGCGGACGGGATTCTATTGCTGTTGGAAGGCACGGCGGACTTCAGCCGGCTGAGAAAGCTGGTCGACGACACGAAGATTCTGGTGGCCGCCGACTCGGCCGAGGCCCTCGACGGGGCTGGCGAAATGGGCCTGGAGCCGGTCGTGCTCAACATGCCGGGCAGCCCCGTCTACGACCGCCTGACCCAAGCCCTGCTGGAATCGGTGGCCGACGACCTGTTGGCGCCCGGCTCGCGGGTGGTGGCGCTTTACAGCGGCTTCGAGGCCGAGGCGATCGACACGATCAGCGTGATCAACCTGGGCGAACACCTCGATCGGCTCACCGGCCGGGACCTTCGCCAGTTGGAAACGCGGGTCCCGCTGGAGACGCTCAAGATCGTGGTCGACCTGGCCGTGGAGATCGGCCGCGAAGGCCGCGAGGGCAAGACGGTGGGCACGATGTTCGTGGTGGGCGACAGCCGCAAGGTGCTGGCCACCAGCAAGCCGGCGGGGTTTGACCCGGTGCGGGGTTACGCCCGCAAGGACCGCAACCTGTTTGACGCGCGGGTGCGGGAGGGGATCAAGGAGATTGCCCAGATGGACGGGGCGCTGGTGGTTTCGGCCGACGGCACGGTGGAGGCGGCCTGCCGCTACGTCGACTCCTCGGCGGCCAATATCACGCTCTCCAAGGGCCTGGGCGCGCGGCATTGGGCCGCGGCGGCGGTGAGCCGGGCGACCAAGGCGGTGGCCGTCACGGTGAGCGAGTCCAACGGCACGGTGCGAATCTTCGAGAACGGCGAGGTGATGCTGCGGATCGAGCCGACCCATCGCCGGCCCATGGTCTGGCGAGAGTTCGAGTATGAACCGCCCACCCTGGAAACCCGATCCAAGAGCAAGCCGGAAGCCGGCAAGAGCGCCAAGGAGGCGAAGGAAAAGGATTGAGGTTGCCCGCGGCGCTGCCCAAGCCGGAGCTTGGCAGCGAGGGTTATTCCGGGGAGGGCGAGGCTCCTGCCGAGCCGTGGGGGCGGCATTCACCCTGGTTTCCCGGCTCGGCTCGGCGGGAGCCTCGCCCTCGCGTGTTGCCTCTGACGCGCAACAAAAGGCCGCGCTTCGCAGCGCCAGCCACGTTTCGGCTCCGCACAGCCGGCCTTGCTCACCCCTGGCGGTCCAGCACCAGCGTCAACTCGAAGCGGTTCCGCGGCTGGTCGGCCGTCAACAGCGGCGCCGGTTGAATCCACAGGTGGCTCTGGGAGTCGTTCTTCGGCGAGGGGATTTCGTAGAGAAACACGCCCGGCGTGTTGGTCGGGCGGGCGACAAAACCGTGGTGCATCACCAGCAAGGAGACCAACTTGCGATAGTCGCCGGTGGTCCCCTGAAAAGTGATTCGCTGGACCTGGCGAGCGGCGTTGAAGTAGTAGGTCAGCGCGCCGGCCAGGTCGTCGTCGGCCGTGCCGGTGACGAGGGGGACGCGGTAGCCTTGCAGATCGAGGTGGGCCAGCCCGGTGGTCACCCGGGGCCAGCGGCCAATCACCCAGGCCGGCGTGACGTCGAAGCGAAACACCTCCCAGAGGTACGCCACCTCGCTGCCTTCGACCGGCACCCCGGCCACGTCGAGCGATGAGCCCTCCCGGCCGGCGGCGCCCGGCTCGGCGGGGGCCTGATTTTCCGCCGGGGTCGGGGAAAGGGAGTTGGTCAGCTTGGAGACCCATTCCGGCCCGGAGAAGTAAGCCATGGGGCCAAGAATCGCCCCCACCGGCAACGCAACGAAGAACAGCTTCTTGAACATGGGGACGCCTCGAGACACGAGTCGCGCGGACCGGCCACGCCCCTTCACGGCGAGCTTCCCGCTGGGGGTGCGGAACGGGGGTTCTCTACCGTCTCCATCGGCAGCGGTCGCGGTCGCCCTTTTCCCGGCGGTTGCCGCCCGACGCCCTCCGCCCAAAGCGACCAGTCGCACTCAATCCTCGCACTCTCCACGACCGGCTCAGTCGAACCCGTGCGCCGGGCCAATCCAGCCAGGTAGGGCCGGCTGTGCCGGCCGGTTGCCGCGTTTCGCAGCGCCAGCCACGTTTCGGCTCCGCACAGCCGGCCCTACGGCCTTCGACCAGACCCTGATTCCCGGCAAATGGTAATCGGGCAACGCCACTTTGCGGAGGTTGAAGAACGTAAAGCGTTGGGATTTCAGGTGTTACGCCTCGCCGTCCCTGTGCCGGCGGGAGACGGGTTTGAGAACGAGCACGCCCACGCGTCCCCCCGACGCCAGGCCACGGGGAACGGTTGGGGGTCGCGGCCACGGGTAGTTTCCAAACCCGCAATCCACTTCCCACAGGGCCGGGTGCAGGAACGGACTTTTTTTGCAGGGCGGCAGCTAACGATGGGGGAAAT
>CAYZWG010000617.1:0-2699 GCA_964481605.1 uncultured Planctomycetaceae bacterium | reverse complement strand
CGAATCCAGTGCGGGGTCAGGAGACCCGCGCACAGCGAGACCATCGGTCGAATCCAGTGCGGGGTCAGGAGACCCGCGCACAGCGTGGCCGGTCTTCTTGCCACCCGCGGCGCTTCTTGGCCGAGCGTCTTTACCCGGTCTGGTGGGCTGGTGGTCGATCGGCGGTAGCTCGATCGGGTTATGGATCGGTGCCCACCCGATTTCCAAATCATTCGGTTTTCTTTTCCAAATGGTTGCGCACCTCACCGTTCCGTGGGACGCTGGTGGCGAGAATTCCTGTAAAGAGGGCCGGGTTGTGGGGCTGGAAACCGCCCCGCTCGGCCCGGGGGCTTTTTCTCAGCGGTTTTCCCCACAGACGGAGGACGAGGCGATGAACCTTGCACATTTTTCGGATGCGTTGCGGGCGTCCACACGCCGCGGAGTTCTTCTCACGGCCATCGCGACGGCAGGGATGATGGTGCTGTCGGCGGTGGCGAGCCCGGCGTGGGCCCAATATGGCGGGGGTGGCTACGGCGACGAGGGCTACATCCTGCGGTCTTCCACGCCGGCGGAGGCGGCCGCGCGGGGCTTGGCCGACGTGGTCCGCTCGCAGGGCCAGTTCAACCGGCTTTCGGCCGAGGCGGCCGTCCAAGCCACCGAGGCGTTCGGCGCCGCCCTGGAAAACAGCAAGAAGGCGATCGACACCTACTACGCCCGGCAGCACGCCGCGCGCAGTTATCGCCAGGCCCAACGACGGTCCCGGCCGACCCAGGAGGACCTGATCCGCTACTCCCAGGCGGGAAGACCCCCCCGGCTGAGCCCCAGCCAGTTGGACGGCGTGACCGGTCGAATCTCCTGGCCGATCTTGCTGGACGATCCGGCCTACCGCCAACACCGGGCCGAATTGGAAGAGCTGTTCGATCGCCGGGCGGTCGCCCGCAGCCTGGGCGACGGAGACCGTTTCGACGCCCGGCAGTACCTGCGGGTGCGTCGACTGACGGCGGCGATGCGAATCGGGCTAAAGAGCCAGATTAGGCAATACCCGCCCCAGGATTACATTGCCGCCAAGCGATTTCTGGACGGGCTGGCCCACGAGGCGCGGTTGTTTGGCACGGGCGAGGCGTCCCTGGCGGCCAATGTGAACTCCGTCGCGGCCGACCAGCCGCCGGTGCCGGAGTGGCTTCGCTAGGCCCCGCGGGTGAACTACCGGCTTACGTAGATAATCTGATCTCGACTTGGCCCCACCGAAACGTGCGAGACGGGAATGCCCACCGACGATTGGATGAAGTCGACGTACTTGCGGGCCTGGATCGGCAGATCTTCGAGTTTTCGCACGTGGCTGATGGGTGTGGACCAGCCGGGCATTTCTTCCAACACGGGTTCGGCGCGGCTGAGCCCGTGATAGATGGGAAACTCCTCCGTCGGCCGGCCGTCGATGCGGTAGGCGACGCAAACGGGAATGGCCGGCAGGCAGGAGAGGACGTCGAGCAGGGTCACGCAGAGGGAAGTGGCTCCCTGCAACTGGGCCCCGTAGCGCGTGGCCACGGCGTCGAACCAGCCGATCCGCCGGGGGCGGCCGGTGGCGGCACCGAATTCCTTGCCCACCTGGCGAATCTTCTCCGCCTCCGGCCCGTCGATCTCGGAGACGAACGGTCCGTCGCCCACGCAGGTGCTATAGGCCTTGACGACCCCCATCACCCGGGTGATAAACCGCGGCGGGATACCGGCCCCCACGGTGGCGAACCCGGCCAGGGGGTTGGACGATGTGGTATAAGGGTAGATTCCCCAATCCAGATCGCGCAGCGTGCCGAGCTGACCCTCCATCAGCACCTGCTTGTCCCCGCCGACCAACTCCCGCACCACGGGGAGGGAATTGGCAAGGTAGGGTGCCAGCTTGGGAATCATCGGCCGGAGGAAATCCAAGCTCGGTTGGACGGTCTCTTGGGGCTCTCCCAGGCCGCGGAAAAAGACATTGGCAAACTCCACGATCGGCTTCAGCCGCGCGGCCAGGGTGTCTTCCGGGGCCAGCAGTTCGCCCACCTGCAGGCCCACCTTGGCCGCCTTGAACTGGTAGGCGGGGGCGATCCCCCGCTTGGTCGAACCGTACTTGAGGGAGTCGGGCGACTTCTCCAGGGCGTCTTCAATACGCCGGTGCAGCGGCAGCACGACGTGGGCCCGGTCCGAAATCACCAGCCGGCCGGTCTGCCCGATGGCCTGTTCCAGATCGGCCAATTCCTCCACCAGCCGGGCCGGATCGATCACCACGCCGGTGCCGATGATGTTGACCGTATGGGGCGAGAGCATCCCGGAGGGAAGCAGGTGGAAGACGAACTTCCCCTGGTCGTTGATGATCGTGTGGCCCGCGTTCGCCCCGCCCTGAAAACGGACCACGGCGTCGGCCTCGGCGGCCAGGAGGTCGACCATGCGCCCCTTGCCCTCGTCGCCCCATTGCGTTCCCACGATTGCAGTTGCCGGCATTTCGCCCTTCCCACCTTGTCAAAGCCTGTCCAAACGGCCAAAACACTGGATTGTCGGCCTCCGCAGTGGGATTGTCAAGGTCGCGTCCCCGTCCCCAGAGGGGAGCTTCCTCCCGTAGGGCCGGCTGTGCCGGCCGGCCTCGCTACCCCGCGACGCCGGCTCAAGTCGCCACCGGTGCGGCGCCCCCCCCATCTTTGCCACAACCGACAAATCCCGCAAAAATCCCCCAAACTCCCAATTCG
>CAYZWG010000616.1:0-2718 GCA_964481605.1 uncultured Planctomycetaceae bacterium | reverse complement strand
TCGGCGCAGGTCTCCTGACCTCGCCGAAACCGCCGACCGCAGGTCTCCCCGGCCCTACGGCAACTTCCAACAGTGTGGGAAATCGGCGGGGGATTTGCAATAGCAAGCCCCGAAAGGGAACCCGCGATGAGGCGAATTCCACGCTGCCCGGGCCTGCCGCCGGCGGCATCAGCCCGGCCGGCCGGCGTGGTTCGGCGCGTAGGGAAACACCGCTTCCTTCAGCGGCACCCCCACCACTTCGATCCGCTTCGGGTCGTTCGTTCCCACGCCGGCGTCGGCCAGCAGTTGGAGGTGGTTGTCGCCCTGGAAGGGGAAGCTCCGGGGCGGTGCCTGGGGGTCGAAGCCCATCACGGCCGTGGCCACGGCATCGGTGCAAACGCCGTTTCGCCCCACCAGCAGCAATTTCGGCTCGACCAGCTTGATCCCGCGGCTCCAGTGGCCTTCGCCGCCCGAGATGCTCCGCACGCCGTCAATGATACAGAGGTCGGCGGGCCGGGCACCGAACACGTCCGCCGTCACATGGGGCACGCGAAAGCGAGCGTCGTGCGGCACGTCGTTGTCCCGCTCGGCGGGGACGCCGGCGGGCACGCTCTTGCTGCCGCCGTGAAACATCTTCGTGCGATGGATGAGGGAATCCTCGTTGGGAGCGTCGTTGCCGTAGAGCGAGCAGGGCGTGATGCCGAAGAAGTTCTTGATCGACCCGGTCACCCCGGCACAGGCGTGTTGCTTCAGCTTGGCCAGCGAAATGAGCACGTCGGTCTTCTCGAAGCGGGCGTTCAAATCGAAGGCCGGATAGATGTAACCGCCCCAGGGAACCTTGAATCGGGAATAGCTCCCGAAGGTGCCCCGGTTGCGGGTGTCCTCGAAACGAACGCGGTGGTCGCCGGCCGACCGGATGGCGGCGATGTCCCAGCCGGAGTCGGCCAAGATGGCCTCCGGCGGCCGCTCCCAGTAGTAGTTCTCCACGATCACGATCCGCAGGACTCCCGCGTCGACCAGCGCCGCGCACAAGGCGGCCACCGTGTCGGGCTGGGTCTGGTAGGTCTCCCGGGCCGGCAGTCCGAAGACCGGGTCCCAGGACAGCCCGGTCATGTTCAGCTTGATGGTCACCGTGCGATTGCGGACCAGCTCGTCGATACCGCCGATCCGGTCCAGGGCCGAGTCGAGCGCACGGCGAAAGACCCGTGGCTGGTAGGAGTCGCAACGCTCGATCGCCACCGGGGCGGTGGGGGCCCGATCGGCCCGCTTGGGTGCTCCGGCGGGGGCGGCCTTCGCCCGGGGCAAGAATGTGCCCCCCAGCCCGGCACCGGCGACCAGTCCCGCGGTCCCCAGACCGTGGGCCAAGGCTTGGCGGCGGTTGATTCGGTCCGACATGGGCGACCTCCTGGTAAGGCTGACGGAAAGCGATGGTCCGGGGCACCCCGGCGAGCCGGACCAGTAATGGTCCGGAGTGATCCGGCGAGCCGGACCAGTAATGGTCCGGAGTGACCCGGACCATTACTGGTCCGGCTCGCCTCGGGTCGTGCCCAGTCCCAGCCGCTCTCCTTGGTATTTCCCCGAGCTGATCCTCTCAACCCAGTCGCGATGGTTCACGTACCACTGGATGGTCCGCACCAGGCCGGAGCGGAAATCCTCCTGCGGTGCCCAGCCGAGCTGCCGCTCGATCTTCGTGGCGTCCACGGCGTAGCGGCGGTCGTGACCCGGCCGGTCTTTCACGAAGGTGATCAAGTTCGCCGTGGGAACGTGCGGCAGGTGGGGGCAGAGGCGATCCACCGCAGAGCAGATCGCCCGCACCACCGCCAGGTTGGTCTGCTGGCCGTGGCCTCCGATATTGTACGTTTCGCCCGGCGTGCCCCGCCGGAGCACCCGCCCCAGCGCCCGGCAGTGATCCTCCACGTAGAGCCAGTCGCGCACCTGGGCACCGTCGCCGTAGACCGGCAGCGGCTTGCCTTCCAGCGCATGGAGAATCATCAGCGGGATCAGTTTTTCGGGAAACTGGTAGGGCCCATAGTTGTTCGAGCAGTTGGTCAACAACACGGGCAGGCCGTAGGTGCGGCCGTAGGCGCGGACAAAATGGTCGCCCCCCGCCTTCGAGGCGGCGTAAGGCGAATTGGGAGCGTAGGGCGTCGCTTCGCTGAATCTGCCCGACGGCCCCAGCGAGCCGAACACTTCGTCGGTCGAGACGTGCAGGAAGCGGAACGTCGATCGGCGGTTGGGGCCCAGCCGCCGCCAATATTTGCGCGCGGCCTCCAGCAACTGAAACGTTCCCACCACGTTGGTTTCCACGAACGCCGCGGGAGCGTCGATCGACCGGTCGACGTGCGACTCGGCGGCCAGGTTGACGATCCACCCCGGCTGGTGCCGCTGGAGCAGGCGCTCCACCAGCGGGGCGTCGCCGATCTCGCCTTGAACCAACGTGTATCGCGGGTCGCCCGCCACGTCGGCCAGCGAGTCGAGGTTGCCGGCGTAGGTCAGCTTATCCAGGTTGACCACGGGGGTGCCCTCGGTCGCCAACCAGTGGCGAATGAAGTTGGTGCCGATGAACCCGGCACCGCCGGTGACCAGGATGGGAGTGGCGGAATCGACGGGCATGGACCAAGCCTGAGGGGCATCCGGTCATGGGCCGCTCGCGAGCCGGGCCAGTCATGGTCCGGGTTGATCGCGAGCGGCCACCCCCCAAGCATAACACGGGGTGCCGTCTCGCGTCGATAGTGGAAG
>CAYZWG010000615.1:0-2737 GCA_964481605.1 uncultured Planctomycetaceae bacterium | reverse complement strand
CGCCCGGCGGGGTCGGGAGACCCGCGCCGAACGCTGACCTCTTGCCGGCTGCCGCCGGGTGCAGGTTCAAGAACCTGGGCCACCCGTGACTCGGCATGGCAGAACTCCCGCCGAGCCGCAATCCTCCCGAAACCGACCCCCATCAACGCGCGGCCTTTTGCTCAATACAGCACAGTTCCCACGGTCCCAACGCAAGCCGTATCTCCGCCGGCAGCCGCACCGGCGACTCGGCCACCCGCTGGTCGACCGCACCGAGCCGCCGCAACGCCACCGGCCCCGCCCCCTGGCCGTAGTCTTCCAGCCCCAGGCCGATCGTCTGCGGCTCCTGGCCCAGGTTGGCCACCGCGTAGCAGACGTCGCCCCCGGACGAACGCCAGGCGGTGGCTTGCACCACCGGCCAGGGAACCGGCAGCGGCGGGTGCCCCCGGACTGGTTTCTCGCGGGGCGGAAACATCGGCGAGCCGCTCACCACCGGGTCGTGCAGCATCCGCCCCAACAGCAGGTAGTCGCGCGTCTTGCCCATCAGTCGGGCAACGTCGCGGAGCATCCGCAACTGGCCGCTGGGCTGGTCCCCCATCTGGAAACATCCCCCCTGGACCCGCACACCCGGCAACATCCCAAACAGAAAAGCCCGACCCAACCCCACCCGCTCGTTGCCCCAGGGACTGAACCCCGAGTCGATCCAGCCCGCGTAGCCCAGTTGGTACTCGTGGTAGAGGTAAACGTACAGCGGAATGGAGACCGCCCCCGGCCCCGTGGCCGGCCAGCGGGTGTCGGTGAAGGCGCGGCCGTGGTACACGTCGAGCCAGGGAATGTACGCCTCGCAAGGCTCTTCCACGCCCAGAAAGGCGTCCGCGTTGTTGGCCTTGGCTTCTTTTCGCACCGCGCTCAGAAACGCCACCATCGCCCGGTGCTGCCAGACGCCGTAGCCCGGTGGGTGGCCGTGCTTCGTGCTGTAGCAGGCGGCCACGTCGCCGCCCAGGTCCTGGTCCAGGTCGACGCCGGTCGCCCCCATGGCAAAGGCCCGCCGAAAGCAGCCGGCCAGAATCTCCTGTCCCCGCGAACTGCCGGCGCAGAGCGCGTAGTTGTCGGCCCAGGGCGGTTGCGAGAAAGCCAGCTTCCCCTTTGCGGTGACCACCGTGGCCGCCTTGCCCTTGGCCTCCCACTGGGCCGTACCGTCGTAGTCGGTGTAGCGGCGGGGCACGCCGCGGCGCTCGCTCACCGGCTTCCTCACCCCCCAGCGAAAACCCGACGTGTACACCTGCAAGTGGTCCCCCCGGCGGCCCAACTCTTGCGACAGGTCCCGATAGTATGGCTCGCCGCCAAAGGGTGGAAAATACTCCGGCCCAATCCACGCCCCGTGACGCTCCCAACCAAAGGCCGCCGTCACCAGCGGCACCTGCAAGAACTCGTGATAGCGGGCAAACGTGGCGGCGCCCGCCGACGCCGGCCGGAACACCCCCTCCGCGCGAACGCCGAAATTGAGAAACACGTTGGCCCGCGTCAGCCACTGTGGCACGTCCCGCTGGCGCAGCTTCGCCCCGCACCACGACTGCCGCTCGACCCAGGCCCGATACACGTCGGCCCCCGATTGCCACGTCCCCCCCGCCGTTGTCCAAACCACCTCGTACGGCACCGTCGTCTCCGCTTCCAGCCGGCGGGGAAAACGATGCGCCACGGTCAGCTCCAGCGTGGAACCGCGACGAGCCACCAGCAGGTCCTTGGCCCGCCCGCCACCGTCGGCCGCCGCAGTGTAAAAACCCCCCTCGGGATCGAAAAAGTACATGAATTGAGCCGAGAGCTTCCCCGGGTACGTGGTGCGATACTCTTGCTTGGCCCGGAAACTCTTGGCCGGCTCCGTCAACAACACGCCTTCCAGCGAGGGATACACAATCGCGTCGTCCCCGCTCGCCTTGCCAAGCCGCACCTTCAGCCCGGCCAGCGGATATTCCAGCCTCACCAGCGGAAACGGCGAACGGTTGACCACCTCCGCCCGCCAGCGGAGCAGGGGGTCGTCCGGCCCGCCTGAAACCGTGCAGATCACCTCCAGCGGCACGTCCCCCTGATGGACAAATCGGAGCCGGTAGCCTTCGGCCGTCCGCTGGGCGGTTCGCTTGGCCGCGTCCAGCGAGCTGAGCAAGACGGTCCGCTGCCGCCCGCCCCCCAGGACCACGCGATAGAGCCCCGCCGGCTCCTGGGCATTTGAAGCGTAGTCGCGCCCCGTGGCCCGATCCACGATCCGCTCCAGTCCGTTCAAGTCCGAGCGAAAAACGACCTCCAGCCGCCCGCTGCTGACGGCCGGGCCGGGCTCCCCCGCCCACCCGCTCGGCCCGGCTGCCGCCCCTGCGATCAGGCAGAAAAACCATAGGCAACCAGACGGGCGGATCATGTCTCACTTCTCCTCGGGGTCGATCTGGAAGGATTGGGGCTCGCCCCGGCCGGTCCTCTCCGCCGGGGGATCGGCCAGTTGAGCCACGTGGCCCCGGGCCAACTCCACCCAAGCGCCGCAGTCACACTGCACGGTGTGGCCGAATTGGAACAGGGTCACGTCGAAATGGGCCCCGCAGTGGGGGCAGGTAATTGCCATGGCGGGCCTCTCCACAGCACCCATTATGGGTGTCTCCGCCCTGCGGCGGCAAGCCGTCGACGAGCCCTGCGGATAAAAACCGCCCAACAGAGGGTCCGGGGGTGCAGGAACGGACTTTTTTTGCAGGGCGGCAGCTAACGATGGGGGAAA
>CAYZWG010000614.1:0-2737 GCA_964481605.1 uncultured Planctomycetaceae bacterium | reverse complement strand
CTACCCCCTGACCTCTTGTGGCAGAGCCACACCGGTTCAAGAACCGGTGCTACCCACGAATGAAGAAGTTCACAACAGTGATCTGCCCACCCCTCACCCTTCCGCCCCGGCAACCTCCGCCACCGAAAGCCGGGCCTTCAACCGCCCGATCTCCAGCCGGCTGGTCAATTGCTCCGACTGGCACCGCTCGGCGAGCCTCTCCAACTCGACTTCGCGCCGGGCCAACTCTTTCTCCCGCCCGGAAAGCCGCGCCGCCTGCCGCGCCAGCACCTCTTCCCTCCGCCTGGCCCACGTGTCTTGCCGCTGCTTCTGGCACACCAGTCGCCGCTGTTGCTCGGCCAACTCCGAACGCACCGCCTCCAATTCCCGCCGCTTCTGGTCGAGTTGCTCGGCCGCCAGCCGGTACTCCTCGTCCAGCCGCCGGCGAATCCCGGCCAGCGACTGGGCCAGCGCCGCCGGCGGCGCCGCGCCGCTGAGTTGCACCCAAACCTCCTCCGTGGCCAGGCGGACCTCCAGCGTTTCCCGCTGCACCTGGCCCAACTCCTCCCGAAGCTGCTTCAACGCCGCGCGGCAACGATCGACCTCTTCCGCGCGCCGCGTCACCGCGGCCTGCCGCCGCGCCAACTCCCGCCCCGACGCCCGCTCCGCCGCTGCCAGCCGCTGCTGCTGGGAGCGCGTTTCCGCTTCCCACTCCTCTCGCCGCCGCTCGAAGCGCTGCCGCGCCCGAACCGCCTCCTCTCGTGCCCGCTGGAGTTCCTCCTCGGCCGCGTGAAACCGATCCAGCCTCGCCTCCAAATCGGCCTCCATCTGCCGAGTCTTCTCCTCGTCCGCCGCCGCCCCGCCGGCCGCCCGCTCCGCCTCGCGCTCCTCCAGCGCCGCCCGACGCCGTTCCAACCCCTGGAGCATCTGCCGGATCAACTGAACCGACGCCTCCCGCCGTGCGTCCACACACTGCCGCTGGTACCGCAGCCGCTCCTCCTCCCGCTTCACCCGCCCGCTCCATTCCGCCTCGGCCCGATCCAACTCCACCTGCCGGGCCTCCCGCTGGCGGTCCAACGCCAACTGGGCCTGGGTACGCTCGATCGACTCCTCCACCGTCTGCCGATGGACCTCTTTCCGCCGCCGCTCCCATGCCCGCTCACGCTCGGCCAGCTCTTGCTCCCGACCGGCCAATTCCGCCTCGGTGGCGGCCAACGCTCGCCGCGTGGCCTCCTCCGCCCGCGCCAGCCGCGCCAGCCGCCGCCGGCACTCCCGCTGCCCCTCTTCCACCGCTTCCCGCCGATCCTTCAACGCCGCCTCCCGCTCCGCCAGCGTCAGCCGCGCCAGCCTCCCCTCGCTGTCAAGCTGGGCAAGCCGCGCGTTGACCCCCGCCTCCCGGCGGTCCAGGTCCCGCTGCCGCGATCGCAAGAACGTCGCCAATTGATCCGCCTGGGCGCGTATCTCCGCCGCCGGCCCCGAAACCTCCTCCTCCACCGCGACCACCCTGACCCCCGCCCGCTTCTGGCCCCCGGCGGGTTGCGTTTCCGGCCGCACGAGATGGGCTGAGTCGATCCGCCTCTGTTTTGCTTGCCCCTGGCCACTTTCGCAGGGCTGCCCCTGCTGCCGTTCACTCTCAGTCTGCGACATCTCGCGTCTCCTCCCCGACGATTTGGGGGAACGTGATCCACCCGCTCATCCCGTAAAATCAGCGCAACCGGCATAAACTGCCCAAATCGCATCATCGGCATCCACACCACCGGAAGTTGACGCCTTTTGGACTCATCCCGCAAACAAGTTTCTCTTGCGGAAATCTTCGCGCGCAGGGGGGAGGTTCAGGGGGGGTTCCCAAGCTGGAGCTTGGGAACCAGGTTAAAGGCGGAGCTTGGGAACCAAGTCATGAATGCCGCACGCCGCAGCTCGGCGGAAGCCTCGCCCGTTCCCACCGCGCATACAAAAACGCGGCGCCCCAAGAGACACCGCGTCGCATCAAGAATCTGCCCGTTTCCCGGGACCAACCCGGTTTGCCCACCGGATCGGCGGCACCCGCGCTACCCCTTGGCTTCGTCCAGCGCACCCTGCAACCGGTTCTTTGGCTGCACCCCCACGAATCGCTCGACCACGTCCCCCCCCTTGAAGATCATCAGCGTGGGGATGCTCGATACGCCGTAATGGCTTGCCAGGCCTTGATTTTCGTCGATATTGACCTTGGCCACCTTGATGGAATCGCCGTTCTCCCGGGACAGCTCCTCCACCAGCGGCGCGATCATCCGGCAGGGTCCGCACCACGGGGCCCAAAAATCGACCAGCACCGGCTCGCTCGCCTCGAGCACCTCCGCCTGGAAGTTGGTCTCTGACAATTCGGTCACGTTGGCCATTAGTCGGCGCTCCTTCTTTTCACTTCCCAGTTCTTGTCTTGGGCAAAACGCGATTACCGCCCCGGGAGGGCGAAGAGCCGCACCCATCATTTCGGGCAAAATCGAACCCTAGATTATAGGCGGCCCGCCCAATCGGTCAACGACCCAGCCCGTTCCCCCCCCAAATGGGCAACAAGTCGCGTTCGGCGCGGGTGGCCCAGGTTCTTGAACCTGGGCAGGCGGCAGCCGGCAAGAGGTCGGCGCTCGGCGCGGGTCTCCCACCGTTCGGCGCGGGTCTGGCGACCCCGCCGAGAGACGACCCCTCCCCCAGTTCCCATGTCCCCCAGTTCCCATGTCCCCTGGTTCCCATGTCCCCTGGTTCCCAAGCTCCAGCTTGGGAACCC
>CAYZWG010000613.1:0-2744 GCA_964481605.1 uncultured Planctomycetaceae bacterium | reverse complement strand
GCGTCGGGCGGGAGTATAGCGAGATTGGGGCAGCGTGCGAAGGTCGATTCCGCCCGGCGGGACCCTCGATCGCGCCCTCGGTCCCATCCTCAGTGGGTAAGGGAGAGGCGTCCCTCTCCCTCCCCGTTCCTCTCGGTCCCAAGCTCCAGCTTGGGACCGCACTCAACGCGAGGCTAACGTTCGGCGCGGGTCTCCCGACCCCGCAACCGTTCGACGCGGGTCTCCCGACCACTGCTGTGAACTTCTTGAGTGGGCAAAAAATCCAGCGAATTACGGGAACTCCGCGTTTTGCAGGGCGTGCGGTCTGTGGTCGCAAGCTGCGTCTGATCTCGTTCGTGCCACGAAAAACCGCTTGTGCCGTATATACTTGCGATTCCCAAAGAGGTCCACAGCAGTAGTCTCCCGACCCCGCCGGGAGAGGACCGATGGTCTCCCCATCGCCGTGGCTGTCGTCGCTCGGCCGTAGGGCCTTTTCGGCGGGGTCGGGAGACCCGCACCGAACACTAGCCCCGGCGGTTCCCAAGCTGGAGCTTGGGAACCAGGTCCCAGGTGGAAACCAGGTCCCAGGTCGGCGTTTTCGACGGGGTCGGGAGACCTGCGCCGAACACGTAGGGCCGTTTCGGCGGGGTCGGGAGACCTACGCCGAACGCTATCGCCCTGCGCCGAACGCTAGCCCCCGCGGTTCGGCGGTTCCCAAGTTGGAAATTGGTCTTGGTCCGCCCCGGGGCAATCGGATACAAACGGCGTTGACCCCCACGGATGACGGATCAAGCGAGGATGCAAACATGGCCAATTTCAAGACCCACATCAGCGTGAGCACCGGGCTGGGGATCGCCTACGGCGGGGCCGCCTACGCCTTGTTCGACGTTCCGCTCTCGACCAGTGTGCTGGCCGGGTGTCTCTGTGGCGTGTCGGGAATGCTGCCCGATTTGGACAGCGGCCCCGGCAAACCGCTGCGCGAGAGCCTGGCCTTTGCCGCCGCGGTGGTTTCCGTGATGGTCGCCAAACGGCTCGAGCTATTGGGCGTGGCCGCCGAGACGGGCGTGCTGATCGGGGCCATGGTCTACCTGTTCGTCCGTTTCGGCGTGGGCTGGTTCTTGAAACATTACACCGTCCACCGGGGCATGTTCCACAGCCTGCCGGCGGCGGTGATCGTGGGCGAGCTGGCCTTTCTGCTGGCCTCGGGCGATGTGGTCGCGCTGCGAATCTTCAAGGCCAGCGCCGTCGTGCTGGGATATCTCTCGCACCTGGTTCTCGACGAGTTGTACAGCATCGAGTGGTACCGCGGGCGGCTCCGCCTGAAGCGATCGTTCGGCACGGCTTTGAAGATGTTCAGCTCGCGACGGGTCTGGCCCAACGTCTCCACCTACGCCAAGTTGGCGCTGCTTTCGTACATCGTTTTTTACGAGCCCGGCTGGATGGCCGACCACCGCGTCGAGCAGGCCATGTTTTGGAAGCTGCCGGAACAATCGCAGGAGAAAGAGGTCCGACCGGGCGAACGGCTGTTGCCGGTGCCGCCGGACGAGCCGGGCGAAGCCGGGGAAATCACCGCCCGGCAACTCTGGGACGGAATCTGGCGGTAGCCGGCGGCACTACGACTTCCGGCGGCTTTGGGCCAGGCGGCGGCTGTCGAGGATCAGCGTCACGGGACCGTCGTTGACCAGTTCGACCTCCATCTCGTGGCGGAAGCGGCCGGTGGCGACTTCGATTCCCCGCTGGCGAACGAACCGGGCAAACGCTTGGTAGAGCGATTCGGCCTCTTCGGGCGGTGCCGCGGCGGTGAAGCTGGGCCGCCGGCCCTTGCGGCAGTCGCCCAACAGCGTGAACTGGCTCACCAAGAGGACGCGGCCGCCCACGTCGTCCAGCGCCAGGTTCATCTTTCCCTGGGAATCCTCGAAAATCCGCAAGTCGGCGATCTTTTCGGCCAGGCGGCGGGCGTCGGCCTCGGTATCCTCCCGGGCCACGCCCAACAGGACGACCAGCCCCGTCTCGATCCGGCCGACACATTCTCCGGCCACGACAACCTGGGCACGACGGACTCGTTGGATGCAGGCGAGCATGGGGTTGGTGATTGGTGGTGATTATCGGGTTCGGGGGTATCGGGTAGCACCGGTTCTTGAACCGGTGTGGCTGGTGCCACAAGAGGTCAGCGGCAAATCACTCCACCCAACCAATAGGAACGCCGACTGAGCGTCGCCACTCGTACCAGCGAGCCGAACTCCACTTCCAGTCCGTTGCCCGCTCGACCAGTTCCGACCGCACGGGGTTCTCATGTATGTACTGAAGCTTCTCCTCCAATTTCGACCTTCCGTGGATCTCGAACGAGTGGTATTTGGGCTGCCAGAAACGATCGCCCTCACCGAACGCTTCAAAGTACCGGGCCGCTCCCCGGCGATACCAAGCTCGAATGTGAAAGCTCGACTTCCGCTTCCAGCCGTGCATGAACCGGCTGAGCCGGCCTGTTGTGGGAAACCAGACAATGGCATGCACGTGGTCGGGCATCACCACGAACCCCGCGCAAGTCGCTTGGTGCCGCTGCAATTCCTCGTTGAGAACTCCCAACAGAACTCGCTTCGGGTGGTCATGATCCAGGAGCCGGCGACGCCGAAAAACAGAAAACGTGACAAAATGGGCGTACAACTGGTCATCGCTGATCCGGCGACGGTTTTGCGTGCCCCCATTCTGCGCGGGCGGACTTTTCACCGCAACCTCTTGGCACTTCGTGCCACCGGTTCAAGAACCGG
>CAYZWG010000612.1:0-2744 GCA_964481605.1 uncultured Planctomycetaceae bacterium | reverse complement strand
GATATTCTTCCGCCAATCGCCCTCACCCTAACCCTCTCCCGGAGGGAGAGGGGACCTTGTGTCGCCATTCTGCAAAAGTCCAGTTAATAGTTGACCGGCGACGGCCGGTAACCGATCGTGGTGGGTGTCGGCGGCGGCGAGGTGCTTGAGCCGGAGGCTCCTGTCGGTGTGCTCCCCGTGGCGGTGCCGCGGCCGCTTCGCGGCACGTATCGGGAGATGCTCCCCGGAGAATAGCCGCCTGGGCTCGAACCACGGCCCGACGAATTGCTCGAGGGGGCCGGCGTCCTGGTGGAGGCCGTCGCGTGGGGCGCCCCTGGATAGCTGTAGGGCCCGGAAAGAGGTTGATAGGCCGGCGTGTTCGGCGGTTGGTAGCCGGTGTTGCCCGGGGTGTAGCCGGTCCGGCCCGGTTGGTAGTTGCCCGCCGGCGGCACGATCGAAGCACCGGGCAGATTGCCGCTCTGCGTCGGGCTGTAGCCGGTCGATCCCAACGGCCTGTTGCCGGTGCTCGACGGGCTCACCGTCGTGCCGGGTGCGGTGCCGGCGCGGTTTCCGCCCGCCATCGACATGCCCGACATGCCTGACATACCCGACATACCCGACATACCGGGGGAAGTCGATCCGTTGCTGGCCGATCCATAACGCGGATTGGTGGGAGCCGTGTAGCCGGTGGCTCCGCCGACGGCCGCGCCGACACCATATTTCGGCGTCTCGGCCACTTGATAGTTGGGCCTACTGCCGATGGCGGAGTTTCCGCCGGCGAGGCCGCCGGCCCCGTGGGAGCCGCTTGACCCGTGGAGGCTGCCCCCGTAGGAACCCGGGCTCGAGATGCCGGACGACGAAAGCCCGCCGGCCGTAGCGGGCGAACGCTGCAAGTCGTAGCGACCGCCGCCGAGACGGTAGCGTGACCCGGCGGCTGAATAGGAACTCGGCTTGGCGCCGGCCGCCGCGGTCGACGCGTAGTCGTAACCGGTCGAGCCGCGATGGCCCGAACCTTCCGCGGAGCCATAAAGGCCATGGCCGTTGTTTGCCGGTGGGCGGAAAAGAGAGCTCGAACCGGCACCGCTCGGCCGGGTGGACGCGGTGGCCCCGTAGGTGCCGCCGGCGTTGTAGAGCCCCTTTTGCGGGATGCTCAAGCTGGAGCTGCCCGCCGCGCTGGAACCGTAGGCACCGGCCGTGCCGGATGTGCCCGAGGGTCCGGCGAAACTGGCGGCAGCGGCGGGATAGCCTCCCCCGGCGGCGGAGGGGCCGCCCGCCGAGCCCCGGGACTTGGTGGAAGCGTAGTCTTCTGCCGGCAGGGATACGGCAGGCCCGGCCAGTTGCGAGGGCTTCTGAATGTCGGTTCGCGACCTGGAAAATGCCCGCATGGGGTTCAGGCTGGACATGGAAAAACCGGAGTGCCGAGAGCCGCCCGTGCTGCTGCAACCAACCAGGGCAACCACGGCCAACGCGACCAACGCGCACCGTGCTGGGGAAATTCGCATGGTTTGGGGATCCTTATTGGATGGGCGACGGGCGAGCGCGGCGCAAGAGACGACTCTCCCTGTCGATACGCGAAGAAGTGCCCAAGTCCTCTTCCGTGAGGACATTCTTGCCATAAACTCGGTCCATCCCCCCGCTGCCCCGCAGAGCGTCGGGGGGCGAGGTTTTTTGAGCATCTCGGTGCGGCGTGCGACGTCCGGCGGCACCAAAGTGGCCCGGGATTATAGTGCCACGGTTGCACCGGTCAATGCCAATTATCGGCAAATTGGCAAATGACGAGGGAACTTGCCGGGTTCAAGAGAACCGGGGGTCGCAGAGCAGCGTGACGCCGGCGGCCGTGCCGGAGGGGGCCCCCTTCGGCACACGGCTCCAACCCCCGTTGACGATCCAGATCAATACCACCAGGAGAAGAATCACGGCGAACACCAAGACCACGATGAGGGCCGCACTCGGAACGCCGGAACGCCGTCGCGGCGATCCGGAATAAGTCTGGTCGGCCGTGTCCGTAACGTCGGAAACCACCGGCGGCGCGTTCTTGCCACCGGCCGAAACGGACGCCCGCAACCGGGGGAAAACCGTGCCCGCCTGCCGCCAGTCGGGCCAACCTTCCCGCCACACCAGCGAGTCGGCCGCCAGGCGTCCCTCGTCCAGCCAGCAGCGCATCACGTCCGCCGAGGCCGGACCAAACTGGCCGCCGCTGGCGGGCCGTACATACCACACGGCGTGGGGAGCCTCGTCCAGCGGGTCGGAGACCTCGGGGGCAGGCGGCGGGGTGGGTGCGGCGGCGGCGGGATTCCGTGTGGCGGTCCCCCCCCGCGCGGGCCCGGGCTCCGCGTCGCCGCCTTGGTCCGGCCGGTCGCTGTCGGCCAGCGGCTCCGCGGGCGACGGTGGCGGGTTGGCCTCCTCGGGCGTGGGGGGCGATTCGGGGGCCGCGGGGTGGGGCACGTGCCGGCCGGGCGGCGTTTCCACCAGCAGACCGGGATCGTTGCCCGCCGAAACCGCGTCACCCAACGGCGGGGTGTCCGGCCTCTCGGTCGGGGGCGGAGTCCGCTGGTCGGCGGCGGCCTGGGGCGTTGTCGGATCGGCCGGCGCCGGCCCTTTCGCCGCCGGCCCGCCGGGTCCCCGCGTGCTCTCGGTGGGAATCGTCATTCGGGCCCCACAATAGGGACAGATTCCCCGCCGCCCGGCCTGGAACTCCTTCACATTGAGCTTGTGCCCGTTCGGGCAATTGAATCGAATCCCCATGCCCCCATTATAGCCTCGGC
>CAYZWG010000611.1:0-2758 GCA_964481605.1 uncultured Planctomycetaceae bacterium | reverse complement strand
TGCGGGTGGCCCCGATAGCTTTGCTATCGGGGTGCCGAGAGGCACGGGAGGCGAAGATTGCGGCGCCGCCGGACTGCCGGAGCGCGGGGGCACCAGACCCGCGCCGAACAGGGGCCTCTTGCGGGCCCTGATAGGCGAGCGATCGGGGCCACCCGGCGATGTCCAATTGGCTACATGAGACCACATCGGCTGGTTGACCAGACAAGTTGCGTTCGCCCCTCGCTCCCAACCAGGTTGTTAACCCAACGGCCCCTGGGCGTTTGCGGGAAACGCGACGTGGCTTGCAACAGCGAACAGACCGACAAGGACGAACTGTCGCATGAAGGGTGGAAAAGTCATTTCACTCGCTCCAGCACGAGAACCCAATCCTGCGGCGAGGGTAGCGGGGGTGCGTGATATTCATCCGACCACAGCAACTGGTAGGATCGGCCGCCAGGGCCGCGTTTCACTGTCTCGAATCGCGTCCGGGACAATTCGAACTCGTCGTATTCCTGCCGCTCGCCGATCTGATAAAGCCACAGCCCGGCTTTCCCGCTCGCGCGATTGGCCACTGGAACAGCGGGGGTGAAAAACGTGCTCTTTCCGTCGGTGAGCACCAGCGCCACGTGCGCGCCGGTGGCAGCGGCGGCCAGTTGAATGCGCGGCCCAATGCGCGGCACGCGCACTTCGCCCAGCCTGGCGCCCCAGTTTCCGTCGCGGCGGTCGTGAATGAAGATGGATTTGAGCAACGGGCTATAGAGCGCCACCACGTAATTGTCCGGATCCTGAAAACGCAGGACGATGCCCGCCTCGGCCTCGCTATTGGCCGTCACGCTGGCCATCAGGTCGGTTTCGCTGATCGTTTCCTGAACGGTCAGCATCCCTTTGCCGCCGATCAGGCGTCCATGCTTTCGGCGTGTCGGCGTGCCATAGTCTTTCCACGTCGAGTCTTCCGGTTTGTCGAACGAGTCGGAAAACAACAGCGGTTGCGTGTGCTCGGTCAGCGGCCGGGAGCCGGAATCGGCGTGGACGAATGACTTGCATTCGAATTGTTTCCCCGTGACCGGATCGAAATAAAAGGCACGATACGGAACGTTCGGCTCGATCTGTTTCACCACGCTCCCGTTCCAGTTATAGATGCCCCGCTTCGGTTGGTAGATGAATCTCACCTGGCCCGGAATTCCGGCGGCAAAGCAATCCGGCTCGGCCCACTCCGGATGCGGTTCGAATCGCCACCACGGATATTGCTCGAACAGCTTCTTGCCCAAGCCCAATTGGGTCGAACCGGGATAGTTCATCCCCACCTTCCAGGTTGTCCAGTCATATACGCGGGCCAGGCCGGGGTCGCCCGCGACGCTGGCGTGCCAGACGCCGGCTGCACCGTAGGTCAGACCGGCCGAACCGCTGAGCATACTGGCCCAGAACACAAAACGTTGCACATCCTGGTATCCTTCCTGCATATGGCCTTCGTAGCAATACTCGCCGATCATGACGGGCATGGGCGGCTTTCGGGCGTAGGCGGCTTTGAATTTGGGAATGGCGCCGCGCGCCGCGCGCCAACCGCCGTGCCCCGTCTGCAGCATGTCAAAGTCAATCACCCCCTCGTCGGTCACCTGTTTCCGGGCGGAGTCGAAAGGATGTATTGTCACCAGGTGATGATAGGGATCGATCTTCCGTACATACCGGGCCACCTCGGTCCATTGAGGCCCGCCCGATTCGCCGCCAATGATCCAGATCACGGGGTAAGCGCCGTAACGGGCAACGAGGTTCCGCCAGTGCCGTTTCATCCCGGCCACGCCGGCCATGGCCATGCCGTCGCAGTCCGCGCGTCCCCAGCCGCCCACAATAGCGGGGACGATGCCGTTGTTGACCAGGTGCCGAAGGCGACGGTCGGCGTATTCGAAGTAGCTGGGATTTACCACGCTGAAATCCCTTGCCAGATAGGGTTTGCCACCCTCGTTTTCCCAGCGAGGCTCGAAGGTGCCTTCATCGGGATACACGCCGCACACAATCTGCACGACCGTAAACCCCTTGGTCTTGCGGTCGGTGGTCAATCGCTGAAATCCCTCCCAGGTCATTCGTTTGCACAAGCATTTCCACCAAGTGTCGCCCAGCCAGAAAAACGGCGTGCCATCACTCTGCTCAAAGTGCCGCCGGTCTTTGGCCACGCGAACAGGACCGTGCCGATAAAGCAGGTTGTCTCCTCGATAGGGAATCACTTCGAGCTTTCCGACCTGACCGTGAAGCCCGGAGTTGCTCGTCTCTGAACACTCGGTTTTCCAGGAATAGATCCCCGGCGTACTCGCTGCGTAGCGGAAACACCAGCGGTTGCCACCGGCCCAAAACGCAGGCACTCGAACCTGCGCTCGATCCGGCCCCGTAATGATTGCGTCAACTTGCACCTCCATGAACGGGTTCTGGTAGGTCTTCTCGGAAAGGCACTGGATTTCGGCTATGCAGTTCGCCTGCACCCTTTGCGCGTTCTCCGCTGCGAAAGACGACGTGGACATCCAGGCGATTATGCCGGCAATCGAGATGACTTCTGTCACTTGCAAGTTTGTCACGGGTGCATCCTCGCTTTCGCGTCTCGGGATGGTCCGACCCCTAGCGCCCCCTGGAGGGGGGCCACTCGGCGCGTGCGTTCCCAAGGAGGACCTTGGGAACGAGGAGGATGGGGGGGAACGGGGAGCAGTTACGCACCCGGATGAGTCATCCCCGTGCAACGAATGATCGGAGTGCCCTGTTCACGGATTCCGAATCCGGGAATCGAGCCTTCAGG
>CAYZWG010000610.1:1281-2761 GCA_964481605.1 uncultured Planctomycetaceae bacterium | reverse complement strand
CAAGAATACTTGCTCGATCTGGCGGCACGGTGGACCCAGACCCGGGAGGCCGCCTGGCGGGAGCATGGTTGGCGGATCATCACCGCGTGGATGAGGGGATATCCCCCCAGCGATGCCCGAGCCTTGCGCGATGCCTGGCACCCCTTTTGCATTTCGCGACGGCTGCCCGTGTGGATCACGATCTGGCTCACCGCCGGCGGGGATGCGGCGGTACACGGCGACGTGTTGGCGAGCCTCTCTCAGCAGGCCGCGTATCTCCACGGGCACTTGGAACGCGATCTGGGTGGAAACCACTTGCTGGAGAACCTGCGGGCACTGATCCTGGCGGGGGCCTTTTTCCGGGGGCGCGAGGCGGACCGCTGGCTGGACGGGGCCGGACGCATGTTCCGCCGCGAGCTTTCTCGCCAGATACTGCCCCACGGGGAGCATTTCGAGCGTTCGCCGATGTACCACGCCGAGATGCTCGAAGCGGTGCTCGATGTGCGCGACGCGACGGCCTCGCTTCGGCCCGGGCTCTCCCGGCTCTGTGCGGGCACGGCCTTGCGGATGGCGGAATTCCTGCGGTCGATTCTTCACCCGGACGGGGAGATTCCGCTCTGGGGTGACAGCGCGTGGGGAGAAAGCCCCCCGCCGGAAAACCTGATTCGCCGAGCCGGGCCGCGGCAGACGCCAACGCCGACGGCCACGGCGCGGATTCACGGCGACACCTGGGTCTATCGGCACGGCGGCGACTACCTGGCCCTGGATGCCGGCCCCATCGCGCCCGACCACTTGCCCGCCCACGGGCACGCCGATCTGTTGGCGGTCGAGGCTTCGCTGGGCGGCCGGCGGCTGTTCGTGGATAGCGGCGTGTTCAACTACGAGGACGACCCCATGCGGCGCTGGTGCCGCTCGACGGCCGCCCACAACACCGTGCAAGTCGACGACCTCGACCAGTGCGACATGTGGTCGCGATTCCGCCTGGGATACCGCGGCTGGGCCGGCGGGCTGGCAGCCGGAGAGCAAGACGGTTTCTTCTGGGCCGGCGCCTGGCACGACGCCTATCGGCGACGGGGCGTGCCGCGGGTGTGGCGTTGGGTCGCCTGCCGTCCGGGCGGGCCGTGGCTGGTGGTCGACCGGTTGGCCGGTGGCGGAACCCATCGCATCACCAGCCGGCTCCACCTCCATCCGGATTTCCGCGCCAGAAAAGTAGCCCCCGATCAAGTCGAAATCCGTGGCGACGGTCTCGTGGCGTGGCTGCGGGCGCTGGCCCCGGGCGAGCTTCGCGTTGTGCCGGGTTGGTACTGTCCGCGATTCGGCGAGCGGGTGGTGCGCGACGTCGTCGAGTGGCACCGCCGCGGCACGGTGCCGGCGGTTTGCGGCTGGAGCCTCTGCTGGGGCGACTGCCGCGGTCGCGGCCGGCTGCGGTGCGATCGCCGCGACGAAGTCGTGGTCGTGTGGCAAGAGCGGGGCAAGCGGATAGAATGGGTGCCGTGGTGAG
>CAYZWG010000610.1:0-1181 GCA_964481605.1 uncultured Planctomycetaceae bacterium | reverse complement strand
GAGGAGAATTCTTGAGCAAGCTTCACTTGATGTGTGTTGTCGGGGCGCGACCCAACTTTATGAAGATGGCCCCCATCCTCAGGGCGTTGGCGGCCTATCCCCACGTTCGCACGACGTTGCTCCACACGGGCCAACACTACGACCGGGGCCTCTCCGACGTCTTCTTCGAGGAGTTGAAGATGCGGCGGCCGGACAAGTCGCTGGACGTCGGATCGGGCAAGCACGGCGAGCAGACGGCCCGCGTGCTCCAGCGGATGGAAGCCGTGTTGGAAGAGGACCACTACGACCGCCTGGTGGTGGTGGGCGATGTGAACTCGACCATGGCGGCAACGCTGGCGGCGGTCAAGCTGGGCGTTCCCGTGGCCCACGTCGAGGCCGGCCTGCGAAGCTTCGACCGCTCCATGCCCGAGGAGATCAACCGGATTGTCACCGACGCGGTGTGCGACGTGCTGCTGGTATCGGAAGACTCGGGCATGGAGAACCTCCGCCGCGAGGGACATCCGCCAACGGATTGCCACCTGGTGGGCAACGTGATGATCGACACGTTGTTGGCGCTGCTGCCCAGGGCTCGGCGGCGAGCGGCGCCGGCGAAGCACCGTCTGCGGCCGGGAGAATATGGGGTGATTACTCTTCATCGCCCCTCGAACGTCGACCAGGCCGAAACCCTGGCTGGCCTGGTCGGCGTGCTGGTCGAGGCGTCGGCCGAGCTGCCCCTGGTGTTTCCCGTGCATCCGCGCACCCGGGCCCGACTGGCCGACTTCGGCCTGGCCGAGAAGCTCGAAGGGGCCGGGGGGATCATCCTGCTTCCTCCCCTGGGCTATCTCGACTTCCTCTGCCTCACCTCCCAGGCGAAGGTCATCGTGACCGATTCCGGAGGGCTGCAAGAGGAATCGACGGCGTTGGGGATTCCCTGCTTGACGGCGCGGCCCAACACGGAGCGCCCCAGCACGGTCGAGCAAGGCACCAGCACGCTGGTGGGCAACGATCCGCAAAAGCTGCGCGGCTCGCTTCAAGCCGTGCTGGCCGGCACCTACAAGCAGGGCCGCTGCCCGGCGCTGTGGGACGGCCACGCCGCCGAGCGAATCGCCCGGGTGCTGGCCGATTCCGCGGGCTGAATCTCCGCGACCCGGCCTACCGTTTTCGGCGGGGTCAGGAGACCCGCGCCGAACGTTGCTTGCCCC
>CAYZWG010000609.1:0-2778 GCA_964481605.1 uncultured Planctomycetaceae bacterium | reverse complement strand
GGGTCTCCCGACCCCCGCACTGAAATCAGAAGCACCGGCGGAGCCGGTAATACGAGGAAGGCCCCTGAAAGGCGCCGTCAAGTCGGACGGCTTGCCCTTGCGGATTGCGTATCATTGTGGAACCACGGATGACGCGGATCACACGGATGGAACACGACAGCATGGCGAATCACTTTCTTGATTGAGTCGATCCGAGATATCCGTGCCCTCCGTGGTGAGAAATAGGGAAGATTCTCGCAAGAAACGGCAGAGCCTTCACGGTTCTTACCGGCAGAGTCGGTGGATTGTCTGTGATTCGGCGCCTCGCCTGGCCACGCGCCGTGGGAATCATTTCTTCTGTTTCTTCTGCTCGGCCTCCAGTTGCGCGATCTTCTTTTTTACCGCCGGCACCAGGGGACTGCCGGGGTAGTCGGTGAGGATCGAGTGCAGCGTGGCCAGGGCCCCGTCGACTTGGTCGCGCTGGAGGTCGCACTCCGCGGCCAATAGCAACAGCCGATCGATGTAGGGGCTGGTGGGGTTGACGGTCAACATGCGGTCGGCCATCGCCACGGCCTGGGCGTACTTCTCGCGCCCGGCCCAATACTTGGCCAGCAGCAGGCTCAGGTAGCCGTCGATCTTTTCCGTGGGAAACTCCGCCTGCCAGGCGCGAAGCTCGTGGGCGGCCCGATCGTACTCGCCGCTGGTGATGAACTGTTCGCTGGAGCGGCTGTGGGCTCCCCGCCAGGCCGTCCGTTCGGCCTGGTTTCGGCTGGAGCCGAGGATGGCCTCCGCCTGGCGATAGGCCCGCCGCGCGGCCTGGCCGTCGCCGGTAGCGGCATCATAGTCGCCCCAAATCGACTTCAGCCGGCTGGCCACCGGTCCCGTGGGGCCTTGTCCCAGGTGGGTGGTCGCCGCCTCCAACAGCGGCTTGGCGCCCTGGGGATTCAACAGGTCGTTCAGCGCCACGTCGGCCGCTTCCATTTCGCATTCGGCTTTCAACTCGGGCCGGGCGATCCGCTTGGACGCGCCCAGCCAGATCCGCCCGGCGGTGAGCGAGTCGCCCAGCCGGTCGCGGGCCATGGGGCCGATCTGGCGGGCCAGCGCGTGAAGCTCCTCATCGCCTTCGGCCGCCGACTTGTCCAGAAAAGCCACCTTGCCCGCCTCCACCGCCAACCGCACGTACTTCAATGCCTCCTCCCGCCGGGCCTGGATCGAATCGGACGACGGCCGCTCGGGCTGTTTGGACTCCGGCGGGGCGTGCGGCGCCGCCGGCCGCGGTCTCGCGCGGCGACCACGCGGGGGGGGACCCGGCCGCTTGGGCTTGGCCGGCTCTTCTTTTTTCTTCTCTTCTTTTTTCTCTTCCTCCGGCTCGGGCGAAATCACCAACTCGGCCTTTCTCGCGTAGGCCAACACGAGTTGCCGCAGGCTCGCCGCGTCGAGCTTTGCCGGGTCGTAGGTCTCGAGGATGGGCAGGTAGTCGTCCAGCTTGGGGGGCTTGTCCCTGGCCGTGACCACGGGCTGGTCGATCTGGACCCGGTTGGACATGGCGAACGGCTTGACCCCCCGCTTGATCGTCAGCTTGACCGTGTACAGCCCGGGCCGCAGGTAGACGTGCCGCGGATGCGTCTGGTCGCTCGTCTGGCCGTCGCCGAAATCCCAGGTCATCTTCGACTTGGTCGCCAGTGCGGGGGGAGAGATGTTTTGGAACTGCACCCCGATCAGGTGCTGGGGATCGTCCGGCAGGAGCACGTCGCCGGCGATCTCGACGAGGAAATCGGGGACGAGTCGTTCGCGGCGGGTTTCCACCGGCCCGGTCTCCACCCGGCCAATCGCCCCGGCGTGAAAGGCTTCGGGCGGAATGGCAACCGGCCGGGGCTTGGGGCCGGCCGGCTTCACTTCCCAGGCCGCCACCATCATCGCCACCGGCCCGCTGGCCGCGTGGTAGAACGCGAACGAGTGGGCCCCGGCCGAAAGCCGCGTCTTGTGCCGGGTGCCGGGCCTGGCCCGCCGCGTGGGGCCGTGCCGGCCGGGTGCCGAGGCGATCACCTTGCCGTCGATCAGCAAGAACCCACAGTCCTGGCTGGAGACAAAAAAGCCATACTCGCCGGCCGTGGAAACGCGCAGCGTGCCCTGATAGCGGCTCAAGAACGGCGCCGGCCGGGGGGCGAAGGGATTGTAGGAATGGTGTACCCCGTCGACATAGTCGCTGCCGATCGGCTTGGCGGCCTCGAACGCGCTTTTGACCGACTCGAAGTCGTTCAGATTGCACTGGCGGTAGCGGCGGGTTTCCAGCAGCAGGCCGTCGCTGTTCGTCCACGGCGGCACGGCGCCGGCCTCCGGCGGATCGCCCCCGTAAAGGATCACGTAGACCCGCTCCGCGGCGACGGTCTGAAAGGCCAGGCGGCAGAAGTCGCCGGGGCCGAGCTGGAGCACTTTGCTGGGCACGACCCGGTCCTTGCCGCCGAGCACCAGCACGTTTTTCCCATCGGGGGAAATCTCGCCGTGGTGAAAGAACTGGGTTACCACGACCGAGAAGTTGCCCTCCTCGGGCAGGATCACTTTCCGGCTGGCGTTGAATTCCGTTCCCCCGTGGCGATAAAGTTGTGCCTGCGACTGGACAGCCCCCGCCAGGGCAATGAGCAAGGCCACGGCGGGCGCCAGCAAGCAAGGAGGCCTCATGTTGTCCCTCGACAGAAAAAAGCCGCTCTAGGGGAACTCATGTATTGTACGTTAGCGCGGGTGGCCGCGATAGCTCTGCTATCGGGGTGCCGTCAGGCACGGGAGGTGAGGATTGCGGCG
>CAYZWG010000608.1:0-2780 GCA_964481605.1 uncultured Planctomycetaceae bacterium | reverse complement strand
TCACCCCCGGCCCCTCTCCCAGAGGAAGAGGGGAGGAGTTTGCAAAAGTCCAGTTCGTTCTCCCGTGCCGGATCGCGATCCGGCCTACGGGCTTCTTGTCGCCGCCGCGGCGCGTTCGTAGAATCCGGAATACGTGGACGGGGGGTTCACTTTCCAGCGTCGATCGGGGGCGTCGGGTGGCTGAAGCAGCAACGGGCAAGAAGGTGGCCCTGGTGACCGGCGCGGGACGGCGGCGGATCGGCAACGTGGTGGCGCGGATGCTGGCCCGCCGCGGTTTTTCCGTGGCCCTCCACTACCACGCCTCCCGCGAGGCCGCCTGGTCCACGGTGGAGGAAATTCGCCAAACCGGGGCGATTGCCGAGAGCTTTCGGGCCGACGTCTCCCGCGAGGACGAAGTCGAGCGGCTCTTCCAAGAGGTGGCCGGCCGGTTCGGCCGGCTCGACGTTCTGGTCACCACCGCCGCGGTCTGGGACCCCTCCCCGCTCGAGCAAACCCACGCCGACCAGGTGCGACGGCAATTCGAGATCAACACCCTGGGAACGTTTCTCTGTTGCCGCGCGGCGGGACTCGTCATGGTGGCACAGCGGCAGGGGGGCAGCATCGTCACCGTGGGCGATTGGGCCCTGGCACGACCCTATCCGGGCTACGCGGCCTATTTCGTTTCCAAGGGGGCCATTCCCGCGATGACGCGCACCCTGGCGGTCGAGTTGGCGGGTCGCAATCCGGCCGTGCGGGTCAACGCCGTCATGCCGGGACCGGTGATGCTGCCCGCCGAGCTGACCCCGGACCAGCGCCGCCGCGTGGTTGCCGGCACGCTGTTGCGGCGCGAGGGCCGGCCGGAGAACGTGGGCCAGGCCGTGCTCTTTTTGATTGAAAACGACTACGTGACGGGGGTTTGCCTTCCGGTCGACGGAGGACGCACGATCGCCGGCGGCGAAGGCGATCGGATGGGGTAGGCGGTGGTAGGGCCGGCTGTGCCGGCCGGTTGCCGGCGGGGTCAGGCAGCCCCGCGCCGAACAGGCGAGAATCCCCACCGGGCTTGCCCCGGTGGATTTCGGGTTTGACAACTACGGCGGGGTCAGCAGCCCCGCGCCGAACGCTTCATTCAACGGGGCAGCGCGGGGCTGCCTTAGCCCCTGACCGAATTGCCATAGAAAAACACCTCCACGTTCTCGCCCGCCGGATAGCCCTCCTTCTCTTCCGGCACGATCACGAAGCCGTCGGCACGCGTGGTCGAGGTCAGCACCGACGACCCACCCACCGCCAACGGCTCGACCCGGCCGTGGACGATTCGCACCCGCATGTAGTCCACGCGGCCCACCAGGGAGACGATCTTGCTGCCCAGCGACACGGTCGCCTGGCGATAGGGCCACTCGGGCGACCGCCCCCCCAGGACACGAATCGCCCGCCCGGCGAAAAAATCGTAGGCACACAGGCAGGAGACCGGGTTGCCCGGCAGCAGCACCACCAGCCGGCCGTCCAGCCGGCCCATGCCGGTGGGGCTGCTGGGCCGCATGGCCACCCCGTGGATCGCCAGTTCGCCGTGTTCGGCCAGCAGCATGGGGGCGTGGTCTTCCTGGCCCACGCTCGAACCACCGGAGACCAGCACCACGTCGGCCTCGCTCCGCATCGCCTGGAGAATGGCCCCCGCCTCGTCGGGCACGATGCCCGCATGAAACGGCTCGCCGCCGTCGCGGCCAATCAGCGCCGAGAGCATGGGACCGTTGGAATCGGCAATGCGGTGCCCCCGGGGAAGCGTTCCGGCGGGGAGCAACTCGTTGCCTGTCACCACGATCCGCACCCGGGGCCGCCGCACCACCCGCACTTGGCCTTGGCCGATCGACGCCAGCAGGCCGACGTCCTGGGGCCGCAACTCTCGGCCGGCGTACAGCACCGTGGTGCCGGCCCGCACGTCCTCGCCCGCGCGGCCCACGTGTTGGGCCGGCGAGACGGTTCCCTGGGCCAGGATGCGGCCCGCTTCGATTTCCACCCGTTCCACCGGCAGCACGGCGTCGGCCCCCTCGGGCAGCGGCGCGCCGGTCATGATCCGCACGGCCCGGCCCGGCCCCACGGTCCCCTCGTAGGGCCGCCCCGGCATCGACTCACCGATCACCGAAAACGCCAACCGGTTGTAGGCCGAGGCCCCCTCCGTCTCGACTGCCCGCAGGGCGAAGCCGTCCATCATCGAGCGGGCGAAGCCGGGCACGTCGACCGGGCTGGCCACGTCGGCCGCCAGCACCCGGCCCGCCGCGGAGTCCAGGCCCACCGATTCCGCGTCCAGGCACGTCGTGTGGGCGTCCAGCCAGGCGACCGCCTCGGCCACGGTGCGGCGCCGCGCAAACCCTCGCATCCGTACGTCCGCCTGACGGCGTTTGGCGTCGCTCATGGAAAAACCCGTCCCCGGAGCCGGTCCAGCCGTTTCATCATAGAGGCCGCAGGGCGATTTTCAAGAAACCCGATCCGGGTTAAACTCAATACCATTGAATGAAGCCAGCGCAGCGGTTGACGCTCGGTCCCAAGCTCCAGCTTGGGACCGCACTCGGGGCGAAGCTCTGCTTCGCCGGCGGCGCGGTGGGGCTGGCGGCGCGTGGGTTCCCAAGCTGGAGCTTGGGAACCAGGTTGAATGGGAACCAGGTTGAAACTTGTGCGACGCTCGGTCCCAAGCTCCAGCTTGGGACCGCATTTCCGCGAAGCTCTGCTTCGCCGGCGGCGCGTGGGTTCCCAAGCTGGAGCTTGGGAACCAGGTTGATGCCGTTGAATGAAGCCAGCGCAGCGCTTGC
>CAYZWG010000607.1:0-2781 GCA_964481605.1 uncultured Planctomycetaceae bacterium | reverse complement strand
GGGTGCCAACTCGCTCGTCGCCTGCATTTTCAGCGGCCTGATTACGGGCATGGGCGTGGGCACGCGGATGGAGTCCCTGCCCGACGGCCCGACGGGGGAGATGGGCTCCTCGCTGTTTGACTCGGCGATGAAACGGAAGCAGGCCGAGTTCAAATCGCTCCTGGCCCGGGACGCAAAGGGTGAAAACCCTTACGACATACACCAGCAACTGGGCCAGGTGATGACGGCCGCGGCCACCGTGGTGCGCCACAACGACGCGCTGGACAAGGCTTACGATCAAGTTTGCCAGTTGGAGGCACGGGCCGCTGAGTGCTCCCTTTCGGACACCGGTAGTTGGACCAACCAGAACGTGGTTTTCACCCGGGCGCTGGGAGACATGTTCCCCCTGGCCAAGACCATCCTCAAGGGGGCCCGGGCCCGCGACGAGTGCCGCGGCGCGCACTACAAGCCGGAGTTCACCATGCCGGCGGTCGACGCCGACGATCCGGCCGAGTGCCGGCGGCAGGCCGAGGCGTGGTGCGATCGGTTTGAAGCGAACAACGAGAAATGGCTGAAGACCACCGTGGCCGATCTGTCGGAGGAGGGAGAGCCGCGGTTGAGCTACGAGGACGTGGACACGTCGCTGATTCCGCCCCGGCCGAGACTTTACGGCGTGGTCGGCGGCGAGGTGATTGAAGAGGTGTGGAACCGGCGTGAGGCGGCAAGGGAAAAACGAGAGTCGTAAGCGGCGGCCGAAAAACAATTTACCGGTTTCCATTTCGAGAACGTAGGGCCGCCGTGAAACGCGGCCCGGCAAACCGGCGAGTGATTCATCGCCTGGTCCGAAGGGGGCATCACGGCGGTGAGGACGCGATCGTTTCGCCTCGGCGGCCACGCCGGGGGGGTAACGCAAATGATTCGAGAGCCAGCACATGAGCCAGACGAGTTCTTCCCATCGCATTGAAACCTCGGAGCGTACGTTCGACGTGCGCATTTTGCGCCAGCAGGGCCCCGGCCGGCCTAGCTATTGGGAGCGTCACCGGGTCGTGTACGAGTTGGACATGAACGTGATCAGCGCGCTGCAAAAGATCGCCGCCGCCGGCCGCACCGCCGACGGCAAGCCGGTGGCGCCGGTGGCCTGGGAATGCAACTGTCTGGAAGAGGTCTGCGGGGCCTGCACGATGGTCATCAACGGCCGCGTCCGCCAGGCCTGCACGGCCCTGGTCGACCAGCTTCTGGAAGATCGGCCCGACGTGATCGAACTCAGCCCGATGACCAAGTTCCCCGTGATTCGCGACCTGGTCGTGGACCGGTCGCGAATGTTTGCCACGCTCAAAAAGATCAAGGCCTGGATGCCGGTCGACAGTTACTACGACCTGGGCGAGGCCGCCCGGCAGTCGCAAGAGAACCAGCAGTTCGCCTACCTCTTGAGCAAGTGCATGACCTGCGGTTGCTGCCTGGAGGCTTGTCCGCAATACCTGAAGATCGATCTTCTCCGCGAGCAAGGCGAGACGGAAGACGCACACCACCTGCGGGAGGAGAAGGTGGTCAACCGGTCGTTCATGGGCGCTTCGGCAATTGCCCAGATCGATTTGTTCAACACCAACCCGATCGGCCGGATGAACTCCCGCGATCGGCTCGACGCGCTGGTGGCCGAAGGGGGAATTCAGGTCTGCGGCAACGCGCAGAACTGCGTCAACGTTTGCCCCAAGGAGATCCCGCTGACCACGTCGATCGCCAGGATGGGCCGCGCGGCAACGTTCCATACCCTGCGGAACTGGTTCGATCGGTAAGGGAACGTTGCTCGACGGGGGCGGGGCCCTACCGCAGCGTGTGTTCCAGCACGAACTCGACGATCGGCGCGGGGTCTTTCAGGCTGTGCGGATGATGACCCACGCCCGGCTTGACAATCACCTTGATCCGGCCGCCCAGCTTTCGGTAGCGATCTTCCATGATCCGCGTGTTTTCCTCCAGCGGCACCACTTCGTCGGCGTCGCCGCAGATGCTGAGAATGGGCACGCCGGCCCGGGCTAGAGGCTGCAGACGATCGACCGGATTGCCCTGGTACTTCAGCGCCTCCGCTTCGGTCATCCCGTAGGCCTTCAGGCAGGCCTGCCAATCCCGGGGGCTGCCGCGGCCGCGGCCTTTGCCGCCGGGCCAGCTCTTGAAGTCGCAAACCGGGGCGTCGACGTAGATGCAGGCGGTCTTTTCTGGGTTGGCCGCCGCCCAATTCAGCACGATCAGCCCTCCCCGACTCATGCCCTCCAAGGCCGGCCGGGCAGAGAACCCGTGCTCGGCGGTGAGATAGTGGTAGAAGGCGTCCCAGTGACGCACGGCCCGGGGCGAGCCGAACAACCCGGCCACGTCGATGTAAGCGACGTGGAACCCTTTCTCCAAGAGCGCCAGGTCCGCGCCCGGCTGGTGCCCAAAGAAGCGTGCCCTCCAGACCCAGGGTTTTCCCTCGGCCGCCTGCCGCGGCACGACCACGTAGCAGGAGCGGCCGTCCAGGGGGAACTGGTAGCGGACATAACCGTGCCAAACATCCCGGGTGCCGGGAAACGCGCCGGTCTGTTCTGCGGTATCGCGTTCAGCGCACGTCGCCGCGACCTGCGTGGCCAACAGCAAGGCGGTCGCCGCCGGCAACAACAGCCCGGCAAGTCGGCGGTGAATGGGTGAGCGAACGTCGCGGTCGCTTGTCGTGCTGCGAAACATCAGTTTCTCCATGCCGAAGCGAAATGTCCGGTCGGTGGGTTCCCAAGCCGGAGCTTGGGAACCAGGGTAACGCCGGAGCTTGGGAACCAG
>CAYZWG010000606.1:0-2796 GCA_964481605.1 uncultured Planctomycetaceae bacterium | reverse complement strand
CCGGCCCGGCTCGCCAGTTTCCGGCCCGGCTCGCCAGTTTCCGGGCCGGCTCACCAGTATCCATACCGTCGAATGAAGTCGCCCCAGCGCTGGGCGATCTGCTGGCGGGTTTCCGGCGACAACTGGTACTGGTTGGGGCGATAGCCCTTCATGCCGGCAACGTGTTTTTCCAGCGCCGGCAGCACCTGGGCGAAATCTCCCAGATCGAGTTCCTGGTAGATTCGCCGGACTTGCCCCAGGGGATCGGCCACCAGGTCTTCGTAGCGCACCTCGCAGAAGCAGGAGGGATCGACTCTCTCCCGGCTCTTTTCCAGCGCGTCGTACATCCGCGTGAACGTGGAGAGCACGAATTCCTCCAGCCCCTCGTGCTTCGACACTTGAAGTCCCTCGTCGGCCGAGAGCCGCTTCCAGGTTCGCATCGTGGAGGGAAACACGACGTAGGGATCGCGGACGATGTGAACGAACTTGGCGTGGGGAAACATCTCCAAGAGCACGTCCACCCGGGCCGTATGAAGCGGCGACTTCAACACCAGCCGTTTCGGTCGGCGAAGCGTCAAACACTTGAGGAACCAGGTAAACTTCTGCTTCCAATCCTCCAAGGCCCGGGGCGAGACCCCTTTCAGATCGATGTATTCCAAGTGGGGAGTGGGCAGAGCGGGGAAGGCCAGCATCACGTAGGGTGAGGGGACGCCCATGTTGCAAAGGGCGAACTCGTCTTCCTGCGCCCGCTCCCAGCCGACCTTCATGTTGTCCATCGGCCGACGCGGCCGCATCAGGTATTTCAGCCACCAGGGAATAAGATAGCGAGAGAAGAGAAAATGCTCGGGAGTAAAGCAAGCATAGGTGTCCGGATAGGTGTGCCGCCGGTCCAACGCCATCAGCTCGTGCAAGAGCGTCGTGCCGGAACGCCAGTGGCCCAGGATAAACACCGGGTCGTGCTCGATGCGGGTGTTGGCGATCCGCCGGCCGTAGATCAGCCTTTGCCCCAGCGCCAGCATGGAATTGATCACGCTGACGCAAGAAACGGCCCCCGCCATGGGCAGTCGGGTGGGGGAGACGGCGAAACCGTTTCGGGCCAGCATCCCGAACCACGCCCGCATGGTCATCCCGTCCCACATCCGCGGGTTCCACGGCTTGGCCACCGAGCCGGTCGTTTCCACTTGGTGGGATTTTCGCCGAGGTTCAACGATCGTCGCCATCACCTCCCCCGATGATTATGAAATACGAGTGGTAGGAGCAGCCCAGCCTGCGGTGCGGCTGAGTGCCATCGACCCTTCTATTTTACCGGGCCGTGCCAAACTGTGTCAGCCCCGCTAATCCCCATAGAACGACCCGCCATCTGCCGCCATCCCCTGAAGTAGTGGGGTGGGCTGGAGATGCTTCCCCAACTGTTGCATCGGCTCCAGCATCCGGAATATCCCGTCGATTCCGATTCGGTCTGCCCAATAGAGCAGGCCGCCCCGCTGTTTGGGGAACCCTAGACCGGTAATCAGCCCGAGATCGATCGCCGCGGGACTGACCTGGGGCGACTGGGCAAGGACTCGCGTGGCCTCCAGCAGCATGGGAATGATTAGCCGCGCGGTAATGCTCTGCCGCGTGTGGGCTCGTGGCTGGCCGGCCCAGCGGGCGAGAATCGTTTCGATTGCCGGGTCGGCACTCCGCACCAGACCGCCGTCGGCTGCCCGCTGGTAGCGGAAGAAACCGGCTCCGGACTTGCAGCCGAGGCGGCCCGCCTTGACCATGGCCATCAACACGGGCGATGTGGCCATGGTTTCTTCAAAGGCCCCGGCAAAGACCCAGCCGCAATTCAACGCCGTGTCGAGCCCCGTCAGGTCCAACTGGGCGAGGGGACCCATGGCCAGACCGAAATCGAGGGCGGCTTGCTCGATTTGTTCGGCGCGGACACCCTCCAGGAGCAACTGCGTCGACTCCCCCAGGTAGGGATACATCACGCGGTTGACCAGGAACCCCGGCCCATCGTCGACCACCAGCGGCACCCGTTGGATGGCGTCGACAAACCCCACGGCGGCGGCCAGGGTGGCCTCGTCGGTTTCGTGGCCGGGAATCACCTCGACCAGGTTGTTGGCCGGGCCGGTGAGGAAAAAATGAATCCCACAGAAACGGGCCGGGGCCGAAAGGCTGCGGGCGAGTTCGGAAATCGGGATGGTGGAGGTGTTCGAGGCGATCAGCGACGTCGGCCGGCAGAGCGGTTCCAACTCGGCGAAGAGGCGACGCTTGACGGCTCGATCCTCCTTGACGGCCTCCAGCACCAGGTCGCACCGGGCGACCTCCGCCAAATGTCCGGTGGTTCTGGCCGCCCGGCCCAGTGCTTGGGCTTCCTCCCTGCTCGACGCATAGACCAGGACGGCCGTCTCGGCGATCCGCCTGGGAACCTCGGCCAGGGCATCCGGGTTGCTGTCGCAAAGCACCACGGACAGCCCGGCGCGAAGTCCGGCCGCCGCGATCAGGCTCCCCATCACGCCCGCCCCGATAATACCCACGGAATGGATCTCCACGGCCGTTGCACGGCGGCAGAGCGCGGCGTTCCGCTGCCGGTTCACCTCGTACAGCCGATCGACGTGCTCGAGTGCGCGGGTCGTGTCAGGGTCGTTCTGGGGGGGGGTGCCGTTGGCCATTTTTCTTCGTTGTCGTCCTTTGCGATGCGGGTGCCCTGAACTCAATACCGCGTTGTGCGCGGGTCTCCCGACCGTCCTGTTCGGCGCGGGTCTCCCGACCCCGCCGAAAGCGGGTAGCACCGGTTCTTGAACCGGTGTGGCTGGAGCCACAAGAGGTCAG
>CAYZWG010000605.1:0-2803 GCA_964481605.1 uncultured Planctomycetaceae bacterium | reverse complement strand
CACGTTCAACTACACGATCACCGACGGCATCGACCAAAGCACCCCGGCCGCGGTCGCGATCAACGTCTACAACAGCCCGCCGGTGGCGTCGCCGATTGACGATATCTACCATTGGGCTCACAATCCCGAGGTGGAGACGGTCTCCCTTTGGGACTACTTCGCCGATCCGGACGACACCGACCAGCAGCTTACCTATTCCGTGGTCAACAGCAATCCTACCGCGGTGGTTGACAGCTTCGACGCGGGAAGCGGCGTGCTCACGCTCTCCTTCACCGGCTACGCGGGCGTGGCCGACATCAGCGTTCGAGCGACCGACCGGGTGGGCGAGTACGACGAGACCTCGCTCACGGTCTACGCGGTGGACGCAACGGGCTATCAAGTGGAGGCCAGAAGTTGGGGCGAGGACACCTGGCGCACCGTGCCCGGCAACGAGGTACTCTGGGCCGACGACGAGCATCGTTGGACGGCGCTCTACGAGCCCTTGGCCGCCGCGCCGGCCATTGAGGAGATCATCTGGATGGTGAAACCGTGGGAGTTTCGGGACGACGATATCTATCCCTGGGAGGCGTTTACGTCCGCGCCCGGCGAGGCCCAGGCGTTTGGCACACCGTCCTTGGGTGATTGGGCGGTGACGCCGTTGATCAACTTTGCCGGCGCGGTGGCCCGGATGGTCTCGCCCGGCCATGAGGGCGTGTGCAAGATCAGCAAGGTGGAGTGGGTGGGGGTTGATGCGGGCGACGGCCAGACGAACTTCGAGGGCAATCGCATCTTCCCCGAGCGAAATCACCCGCTGGGCACGCCCGACCCCAACGACCCCACCAAGACGATCGACCAGGTTCACGATCGGATCGACGTGCGGGTCACGATCACCCCGGCGATTCCCGGCCCGAAGTCCGGCACGGTTTACTTGAAGGTGTTCGATCCGGACCATTACCAGGACGGCGGAGCGGTGGACACGCCCCAGGACGGCGACCCCAACGATCACGATCCGGCCACGCACAGCCCGGACGACAACGTCAAGCCGGGCACGGGACTGGCGGCGGGCACGGGCATGAGCCCCGGCTGGACGTCGCTGGTTTTCAGCCCCGGCGACACGGAGAAGACGGCGGAGTACACGATCGACTGGCCCCAGCCGGGCAACAACTACATCGTGGGGGCGCATCATCGAGACCCCTCGCTGAGGAGCTACCGGTTCAAGGACGACGGCCACACGCTGTACCTGATGGACAAGGGCGAGGTGGTCGACGTTGCGGCCGCCTTCCGCACGCCGGAGTTGGACGTCTGGCGAACGCTCTGGATGGAGTTGGACGACATGGTGGCCCCGGACCCGGCAGCGGCACCGGCAGGAGATGGTCCGTTTGACGGGGCGGGCATGGGCAACGATGATGTCGAGTTGGACCCGCCGCCGCCGCCCACGGGGCTGGTGGAGAGTTCCATGCCGGCGGCACGGATCGAAGTGCGAACGCTGCCGGCTGAATACGACCTGAAGAACGACGCGGTGTTCATCCACAATATGTATTCGGGCTCATCGACGACCGTGAGGACCGCCGTGCGAGACGTCGACAGCGAACGTAAGTTCTGGGTCGTGAATGTGGTCGGAGGCTACGAACACGAACAAGACCGAGACTACGACGATGAATCGCTTTGGTCGCTAGGATGGGCATTCCAGCCGGGCGCGGACGGGGTAACGCTCGTTTTCTTCGAGACAATCCGTGATCGACAGGTGAACGATCCCGCGGGACTACCCGACCCAGTTGCTGAGTCCGTCTTGCAGCAACGCGTGGTTCTGCACGAGTCGCTCCATCGCTTCTTGGGAGTACACGGCAACCCGGGTGCGGATGAAGGCATCATGGATGTGGACACGGTGCTTTATGGAAGTGATTCGGACAACGTACTGACGCCGCGTCAGATTCAAGTGATTCAGAAACGAGACTACTCGAGATGAGGATCAGAGCGTGATATTCGCATGGTGTTTTCTCATCGGCACCGTGGCAGTGTCAGGCCAGTCGGGTCTTGCTTCGGTGGACGTTCGCCTCGATTGCGAGCCCTCCGAAATCCGAATCGGCGATCTGGTTTACGTGAGACTGGTGGTCAAGAACGAGGGGACCGAGCCGGTCACGCTCCCCGGCACTTTCGTGCGAGGGTTGGGAACGCTTCGGTTTCGAATATTGGACGATAACTTTCTCTTTTCTTGTGCGTTCCCGCCGGACGGTGTGGGTCTTG
This sequence comes from uncultured Planctomycetaceae bacterium, assembly GCA_964481605.1. Taxonomy (GTDB): domain Bacteria; phylum Planctomycetota; class Planctomycetia; order Pirellulales; family Thermoguttaceae; genus CAYZWG01. The sequence continues at coordinate 580 of CAYZWG010000605.1, read as the reverse complement.
GAAGATCTGACTCGACGCCTCTCCCTCCGGGCAAAGCACGCGTGATATACGAACGGCTTCGAGTGCCGAGAATCGACCGAGTGGATCATTCGTTTTGGAGGGAAGGACACTATTATCTTCGCGCGTGGATAAGGGTTCACAAGCATGTGGAGGTTGAATCCAATTATTTCGATGTCAGAATTCGACCAAGGCCGGAAGCGGAAATGGCGGCCATTCTGGAGGCCTACGGCCGCGGCTTCCTCGCGCGTTGGCCGCCTGGATTTCACTGGGAGACTGACCGCCCTACGTTGGCCTTCTTTGGCCTGCTGTCGTTTCCGATTACGTGCAGCGAACCGGAGAAGCTGGCCGCGCTGGAGCCGAAACTCAGCCCGGGCACGCTCCGCGACACGATTCACATCACGCGATTGGCGCAAGCCGTCTACGACACGAAAGACCTGCCGGAAAAACGCAAGGCGACCGCCGAGTTGTTCGAGTGGCTCGACACCCGCCCGGAAATCCAACGCCAGTTCTACGCGCTGAACCTGGCCACCTGGACACTGCCGAACAAGGGGCTGGGGGTTTTCTCCTTCGAGTTTGCCGA
>CAYZWG010000604.1:0-2829 GCA_964481605.1 uncultured Planctomycetaceae bacterium | reverse complement strand
GAGCTGGTTCGATGATGCCGGCAGCGCGACCCGGCCAAAAAGCCTCTCCCTGGAGTGTTGAAAAGTTGGGGTTGCGGCAGCAGGGCGTTCCCTCCGGAATCCCGGATGGACCTGCCGCTCCCGCCAACGCCCGACCTCAATATCGCCGATCTCGCCGAAAAAGGGAATCATTCTGCCCGGGAATGGCCAACCCGTCAATGCTCCACCTTTTCCAGGGGGGCCGATCGCGGCTCCACCGCCCACGCTTCCACTCGCTGGGGCGTGGCCACCACGAGCACCAACCGATCGCCCAGCCGGGCCGTGGCCACCCCCGCCAACTCGGCCCCGTAGGCAAAGTGGTCCACCACCCGGCCGTCGATGGAAACAAACTGGAGGGTGCTGTCGGCGGCCGCCAGAATCCACACTCCTGGCCCGCTTTTCCGCACCCTTCCGCTGGTGACGGCCTCGATCTGCTGCTGGTGAATTCCCGCCGGCATGGCCACGCTCCAAAGCTCCTTGCCGGCCGCCGGATCGACCCCCACGGCAACCACCTTGCCCGGCTCCGCCTGGGCCAACGCACATACCTCCCAGCGGCCGTCGCCGTCCAGGTCTGCCGCGGTGACCCAGCCCACCGAGCGGTCCGGCAGGACGATCTCCCGCAGCCGTTTGCCCTCGAAGTCGAGTTCGACCAGGCTGCCGCGGTCCGGGCTGCCGTTCAGACACAATAGCCTCCCATGCCCCTGCTTATCCACGGCCAGAGGCGCGATCCGCAGCACGTTGACCAGCGAGCGGTTGGCCCACAGCCGCGTCCCCTCCAGCGAGACCGCCTGCACGCCGACCACGTCGAAATACCCCAGCACAATCCGCAAGTTGCCGTCGCCTTGCAGATCCACCAGCCGGGCGTCGCCGATCCCCGCGTGCGGCGCGTCGGGATAACACAAGAGCGTGTTGAACTGGTCGTCGAGCAGGTACACATGCTGCACCCCGGGAGCCGAGACAAGAAACAAGCGCTTTCCCTGGCCGTCCACGGCCGTTCGCACGAACGTGATCGGCTCCTGCCCGACGAGCTTCAAAGCGTGGTTGGCCACCAGCTTGCCGTCGGCCGAGAGCTCGGCGATCGAGTTCATCCCGTTGACCACCAGCAGGCGTGACGCGGCGCCCTGCTTGCCAACCACCAGGATGTTGCCCGGCTTGTCCAACTCCTGGCAACTCCACAAGGGCGCCAGTCGGAACGATTCCGGCTCGGTTCGGGGGAGGATTTTAGTACGGGGAACGCTCTGCCCAATCGCCGCGGGAATGCGATACACTCCCGTGTCGACCGCGTATCGGCAGACTTGCTGGAATTGTTGCTGGCCCATCCTGAACTGCTCGAAGGCCGTGCGAAACGCCTGCTGACCCTCCCGCACACTCTTCACCACGGCGCCCAGCGTCGTGCTCAGGTTCGGCATCCGGCCGGGAAGAAACCCCTGGATCACGCCCTTGGGACCAACCACGATCGTCAGCGGCACGCCCGCCTGGCGAAACGGGGCAAAACTCTTTTGCTGCCGATCGCGGTAAACCGGCAATGCCACCTTCCAATCGGCCAACACCTTCTCCAGCGTGGCGTTCTCCACCGCCGCCCCGTCCAGGCTCACCGCCAGAAAAACGACCTTCGGATCGTCCTTGAACCGAGCATAGGCCTCGGCAACCGCGGGCAAAGTCTGGCGGCAGGGGACACTCGTCGTTTGCCAATACTCCAGCACCACCGTCTTGCCCGATAGCGACGAACCGGTCACCTTGTTGCCCTTCGCGTCGACCACCTCGAACTGGGGCATGGGCTGACCGAGGATCGTCAGCACGGGAGGGACCAGCTTCTCCACGAACGCCACGTTGGACGCGGTTTCAAATTGGAAGGCCGTCGGATCGAGCGGGCCGCCCAGTTGGGCCCCGCGATACTCCGCCACCAGGGCGATGTCCTTCATTTGCTCGACGGCGGGACTGCGCTCGATGGCCACCGTGGGAAACTCGAAACGACGCAGCACCCGGCTCTGCCGATCGATCCAGAAAACTCCCCGCCCCGCCGGCCCCCGTATCTCCACCCGGTCGCACCACTGCTGGTCGATCTTGGCCGGCTCCAACAGCTCCTTCTGTTCCACCCCGTCCAGCAAGGTCTTGAGCGGATCGTCCGCCAACAGAAGCACCAGTTGAAGCGGTACCCAACTGAACGTCTGTGCCGGCGATTGCATCATCGACGCGGCCAGCAGGTAGTCCGGGTAGACCGCCGGGATGGTCAGCTTTTGCGGGGCGGCAAGCCGCAACACCTGGCCCTGGAATTCCGAAGCGAACGCCACCAACTGCTTCCCATCGGCTACCAGCACACCGTGGTCGATCTGAAGACGCACTTTGTTGGGACGTTCCAACGCCACCAGGCAGTTGCTCTTCACGTCGATCGGCTGGTTGCCGATCGTGCCCGTCAAGCGGACGATCGCCTGGTCGCCGTAGCTGGGGGCCTCGTGGTAGGCCTTGACCATCGCGGCCAGCACCTGCTCGGCCGAGAGGTCGCTCGGGGCCGGGCCGGGCGCCTGCTGCGGTCCGGCGGCGCCACTTGCTGCCCCCGCCGCCCCCTCGCTTTCCGGTGTTGGGCCGGCCGCATCCTTCCCCCGGCAGCCGCCACTAGCGACGGCGGCGGCCAGCAACACAATCGCCACCCGGCGACAATACGAATTCCAGCAAACGGTCTCCCCGCGGTGACTCTCACGTGCCGCCATGTTTCGTTCTTTCCTTAGTAGGGCCGGCTGTGCCGGCCGGTTGCCTGGCGTTCGGCGTGGGTCTCCCGACCCCGCCGAAGGCCGGTTGCCGCACTTCGCCGGC
>CAYZWG010000603.1:0-2832 GCA_964481605.1 uncultured Planctomycetaceae bacterium | reverse complement strand
GCCACGGGGAACGGTTGGGGGTCGCGGCCACGGGTAGTTTCCAAACCCGCAATCCGCTTCCCACAGGGCCGGCGGGGCGTAACACCTAAAATACTAAGGCTTTACGTTCTTCAACCTCCGCTAAGTGGCGCTGTCCACCGAGGGCGCTTCCCCGCCGAAAACACCGACCGCGTTCGGCGCGGGTCTCCCGACCCCGCCGAAAGGCCTGACCGAAGGTCTCCCTGAATCTGCGTAAACGGTTGATATGGAAGACCATCGGTCGAATTCAGTGCGGGGTCAGGAGACCCGCGCACAACGTGCTAGCCGGAAAGGTATTTTTCGGCCACACCAAACCCCTGTCCTCGATCATGGCCACCACCTCTCCGTCCACAAAATTCGTCGTGCGTTACGGTGCCATGCGGCATCTGGGGGTCTGTACGGCTTCCGAAAAGCGAAGCCTCGGCCGGGGGATGTCGGTCATCGCGCGAACCGATCGAGGACTCGAAGCGGCGGAAATCCTCTGCCGGGCCTCCCCCCAGGTGGTCGCCCGCCTGGAATCCACCGGCCGGGGCCAGGTGCTCCGCGAAATGACCGCCGACGATCATCACGAACTGGCCCGCATTCACGAGCAGGAGCAGGAAGAGTTCCAGGTTTGCCTCCGTTCGATCCAAAAGCTGGGCCTGCCCATGAGCCTGGTCGACGTGGAGCATCTTTTCGGCGGCGAACGGATCGTGGTCTACTACCTGGCCGACGGCCGCGTCGATTTCCGCCAGTTGGTGAAGATGCTGGCCGGCGAGTTCCAGACACGCATCGAGATGCGCCAGATCGGCGTCCGCGACGAGGCCAAGCTGATGGCCGACTACGGCGACTGCGGCCAGCCGGTCTGTTGTAACACGCACCTGGTTTCCATGCCGCCGGTTTCCATGAAGATGGCCAAGCTGCAGAAGGCCACGCTCGATCCGACCAAGATTTCCGGACGCTGTGGGCGGTTGAAGTGCTGCCTTCGCTACGAGTACGAGACCTACGAACAAATCCAGGCGGAGTTGCCCAGAATCGGATCGCGGGTTCACACGCCGGAGGGCAACGCCCGCGTGGTGGGCCACGAGATTCTCGCCGGCCAGGTCGTGATCGAGATGGACAATCGCGTTCGCAAGCTGGTGGACGCCGCCGACGTTTCCGTGTTGGAAGCGAGAAAACCGAAGCCGAAGACCACGGAGCCGAAGCCGTAGGGCCGGCTGTGCCGGCCGGTTGCCGCGATTCGCGGCGTCAGCCACGTTTCGGCTCCGCACAGCCGGCCCTACGGGGCTATGTTTTCGGCGAGGTCGGAAGACCTGCGCCGAGCGCCGGGTACTCTATTTCTTGAGAGTTGCCTGAGGCGTTTGATTTTGCCTTGCCCGCCGCCACGGTCGCGATCCTCCGCAGCCGCCCAACAGACAAGCCGAAACCCGCGAGTCAGACACCCGCCATGCTGGACCCCACGCAACAAATCGCCCAATTGACCCAAGAGGACCCTCGCTACCGGTTCGACGCTTACGCCTTCGTTTTCGAGGCCCTCAGCTATGCCCAGAACGTGCTGGGCCTGGGCTCCGAGAGCCTCAGCGAGCCGGCCGCCGCGGACGACGAAGCGGAGGAGGCCGAGGGCGAGGTGGGCGGTCCCCAGCGCCACGTCTCCGGCCAGGAGTTGTGCGGGGCCATCCGCGAGTACGCCCTCAAGCAGTACGGCTACCTGGCCAAGACCGTGCTCAACAGTTGGGGAATCCACCAGACGGGCGACTTCGGCGAGATCGTGTTCAACCTGATCCGCATCGGGCAGATGCGGAAGACCGCCCACGATCGTCGCGAGGATTTCGACGACGTCTACGACTTTGACGCCGCCTTCGACGAAGAGTTCAAGATTTCGCTGGAATAGCGCCGGCTTCCCTTTTGCCGGCGGAAACCAACACGCCCCCCAGGCGGGGCCACGAACAACCGACTTCCCACTCACCATGAGCCGGCGCCGCAGTTCCACCAGGAAAGCCCCCCAGCCCAAGCCGGCGGCGGAGACATGCCCGGCGGTAACGCCCAATCCGCCCCGTCCCCACAAGCCGCTGTTGATCGCCGCCGTGCTGCTGGACGCGGTCTGGATATCATTCCTCGTCGTCCTCGTCGTCCTTGCCCTGGCCGGCTGAGGCCCCGCTTGCCGGACCGCCCTCGGCAGGCAGCCGGCCCACCGCGCGCCGCGTCGCCCAGGCGCATCCCCACAACAGCGCCAGCGTCCCCAGCACCACGCAGAGCATGACCGCGGTGTTGAACCCTGGTTCTTCGCCGAAGGGCATGATCATCAGCAGCATCGCAACCGCGACGGGGGCAACCACCGAGCCCGCGATCGTCGCCGGCACGACCACCACCAACAGCAAGCTCCGCCACCAGGTGTTCCACACGCCTGCCCGCGAGAGCATCTGAACGCTCAACCACCAGAATAGTCCCGCGACCACGCAGCCGACCACAACCAGGCCGTTCACATTCTCGCGACCGCCGAATCGTGGTCCCCCGTAGGCGGTCCAGAGCCCGCCGATGCACAACTGGAGCATGAAGAAGAGGCAGACGAGGTCGCCCAGCGTGAATTGCAGCCGGCCCTTTCGCCGCCGCGAGGCCTCGTCCAGCGGCCGCAGCACCCACCGGGCCAGCCGAAGCGCGACCACGATCAGGCCTACCGGCAACAGCAGCCCCAGGATGCACACGAACATTGACATTCGCGCTCCAAACGGAACAAGGCCCCGGACAGGGCTCGGCGGGGTCAGGAGACCCGCGCCGAACGTCGCCGCAGCAGCCGCGCGGGCAGAAACTGGTGATCGTGGTTACCTACTCGTTACG
>CAYZWG010000602.1:0-2853 GCA_964481605.1 uncultured Planctomycetaceae bacterium | reverse complement strand
CGTGGGTGGCCCCGATAGCTCCGCTATCGGGGTGCCGCAGGCACGGGAGGCGAGGACTGTGGCGTGTCGGACTGCCGCTCACACGCGACGGCGGGGTCGGGAGACCCGCGCCGAGCAGGATCCGGCAGCCCCGCGCCGAACAGGTGCCTCTTGCGGCTACGCCGCCCTGATAGGCAAGCTATCAGGGCCACCCGCGATGGTCGGTCGGGACCACGGATGTTGCCCGATCGCGATCGGGCCTACGGCTCCACCAAGAAAACGAATCGCATTGACCGGTCGACGTATCGCGATCGGCGTTTTGGCCTGACTTCCGGAGGACAACCCTGATGATCTGCCGACTGATGAAGAGCCCTCGCGCCCTGGGTATCGTTGCCCTGGTCGTCTGCCTGCCGCTCCAAGTGGTGTGGGCCGGCGAGGTGCGGTTTGCCAAGAAATGCCTCATGGTCAGTCCCAACGAAGGCTGCGCCGTGGCGGACGTCAACCAGGACGGGAAACTCGACGTGGTGGCCGGGCCGAACTGGTTCGCCGGGCCCGATTTCATCCCCCGGCCGCTACGCGATATCGACCAGTTCCAGGACGACTACCTGACGAACAACGGCGACCACGTCTACGACGTCGACGGCGACGGCTGGCTGGACGTAATCTCGGGGCACTGGATGAGCCCCGACATCTACTGGTTCAAAAACCCCGGTAAAATCGGTCTGGCCAAGGGCCTGAAGTGGCCCAAGCACCTGCTCAAGTCGACCCGTGGAGAGAACGAGGCCAATGAGCTGAAAGACTTCGACGGCGACGGCACGCCCGAGTGGTTTGTCAGTTGCTGGGAGAAGAAAGCCCCCCTGGTGGTCTGGAAGTTTGCCAAGGATGCCGAGGGCAACCCCACCCTGGAGAAGGTCGTGCTGGGCGATTCCGGCAGCGGGCACGGCTGGGCCTTCGGCGATATCAACGGCGACGGCCGGGAGGATATTCTCACCGAATCCGGCTGGTACGAACGCCCCCAAGGCAACCCCCTGGCCACCTTGTGGAAGTTCCACCCCGAGACGGCGCTACCCCATCCGAGTTGCCCCTGCCAGATCGCCGATGTCAACGGCGACGGCCGCAGCGACATCATCTGGGGCAAGGCCCACGACTTCGGGCTCTACCTGTGGGAGCAGACAGCACCCCATCCCGACGGAACGACCACCTGGGTGGAACACCTCATCGACAACACCTGGTCGCAGGCCCACTGCATCGCCGCCGCCGACCTCGATGGTGACGGCCGGAACGAGTTCATCACCGGCAAGCGGGTTCGCGGCCACGCCGGGCGCGATCCCGGCGGCAAGGACCCCGAGTGCCTCTTCTACTACCAGTGGGACCCCAAACAGAAGAAGTTCGACCGCCACACAATCAGCGATTTCGGCGGCGGCGTGGGCACGGGAATGCAGATTTGCACGGTCGACCTCAACGCCGACGGGCGGATCGACCTTGCCGTCTCGGGCAAGACGGGCACCTGGGTGCTGACCAACCAGGGGGTGAAGTAGGGGAGGCCGGCTGTGCCGGCCGCGTTCGGCGCGGGTCTCCCGACCCCGTCGAAGCCCCGTAGGGCAGTTGACGCTGCGACAGGCGGCAACCGGCCGGCACAGCCGGCCCTACGGCAGCTTGGGACCGAGTGTAAAGCCTAGTTCCCAAACTCCAGTGTAAAGCCTGGTTCCCAAGCTCCAGCTTAAAGCCTGGTTCCCAAGCTCCAGCTTGGGAACCCACCGGCGCGGCGTTGCCCCGCGCGGCCAGCGAGGAGGCTTGACGTGGCGATCGATGAGCCTCGGGACGAGCCCGTGCGAGTCGGCATCTCGGCCTGCCTGTTGGGCCAAAAGGTCCGCTACGACGGCGGCCACAAGCAGGACCACTTTCTCAGCCAGACACTGGGGCGGATCGTCCGTTGGGTGGGCGTCTGCCCCGAGGTCGAACTGGGGCTGGGCGTCCCCCGGCCCACCCTGCAACTCCAGCGCCACGGGCGCGGGGTTCGCCTGGTGATGCCGTCCCAGGGCGAGGACCTTACCGGGCCGATGCGGGCCTACGCGCGGCGACGGGTGGCCGAGTTGGCCGGCCAGGGCCTGGCAGGCTACGTGTTCAAGAAGGGGTCGCCCAGTTGCGGCGTGTGGCGGGTCCGCGTCCATGGGTCGGGCGGAGAGCCGCGGGCGGACGGCCGGGGGCTGTTTGCCGAGGCCCTCTTGCGGCGGATTGCCCACCTGCCGATCGAGGAGGAAGAGCGGCTCCACGATCCGCGGTTGCGAGAAAACTGGCTCGGCCGGGTTTTTGCTTACCGCCGGCTGGCGTCGCTTTGGCGGCCTTCCTGGAAGCGCCAGGACCTGGCGGCGTTTCACGCGGCCCACCGGCTTCTGCTCTTGGCCCACAGCCCCGGGGACTTGCGCCAGTTGGACCGCCTGCTGGCCGAAGCAGGCCAAATGCCGCTGCGGACCTTGCGGGCGGAGTATCAAGCCCGCTTCTTCCACGCCTTGGGCAAGCGGGCCACGGTAGCCAAGAACACCGGCGTGCTGCGCCACGCCTTACGCCTGTTGGGCCGCGATCTGGACACCGCCGCGCGGAGCGAGTTGACCGCCCGGATCGACGACTACCGTCGCGGCCGGGCTCCGCTGATCGTGCCGCTGACGTTGGTGGCCCACTACGCCCGGCTACTGGCCGTCAAGCCACTGGACAGCCAAGTGCGTCTTTCCACCTGGTTTCCAACCATTCGGCGTTGATCTGGTTCCCAAGCTCCAGCTTGGGAGCGAGACGGGAATCGCGGGGCGGTCCACGTGCGTGCAAGTCTTGAATCACACGGACGGGGGGGTGTTGGTCTCCGCTGCCGGCTTGTACGCT
>CAYZWG010000601.1:0-2876 GCA_964481605.1 uncultured Planctomycetaceae bacterium | reverse complement strand
TTCCCCCATCGTTAGCTGCCGCCCTGCAAAAAAAGTCCGTTCCTGCACCCTGCCCGGGGGGGTGCAGGAACGGACTTCCGGAGGTGGTTCGAGGTGGCGGCTTCAGGCGGAAAGTCTTGGCAGCCCGTCTGCCGACGACGGGCCGGTGACGATCGGCCGAATCACCTTGCAGCCGATCGATTCCATGGTCACCACGAGGCGGTCGAAGGTGGCCTGGTCGGGATAGGTGCCGATCACGGCTCCGCCGGAGCCGGCGAACTTGGCGGAGGCGCCGGCCTGGCGGGCGAGCCGGACTACCTTGAGCTGGCCCTGGGGAATCTTGCAAATGGAGCGGCGGAGATCGAAGTTGGCGTCGATCAACCTGCCCAGCCGTGCGGCGTCGTGGTGCAAGAGGGCGTGGCGGGCCTCGACGGCGAGTTGGGCGAACCGGTTCATCGCCTCGACCACGACCGCCTCGCCGGCGGCGAATCGTGCCCGCAGGTCGTTGTGCACCACCTCGGTGGGCTCGCTCACCTCGGCGTTGTAGGCGATGTAGAGCGGTGGCAGGAGGGCCGGGTCGAGCGGTTCGTAGACGCCCGAGAGGAGGCCTTGATGGCGGCGCGTGCGGTCTTGGGCGAAATCCATGTAGACCAGTCCCTGGTAGACCTGGATGACGCGGTCCTGGAGTCCGGCGGCGATGCCCAACTCCTCGGTTTCGACGGAGAGGACCAGGGAGGGCTGGACCTGGAGGGGAATCTCCACGCGGTAGAACTCCATCAGGCAGCGGAGGGTGGCGACGATGATCGCGCTGGACCCGGCCAGCCCGACCTGGCGAGGGACGTTCGACTGGTAGCGGATGGAGAAGTTTCGCTCGTGGAGGCGGTGTCCCCGGGCGATGCAGTATTCGACGAACTTCTTGATCGTGGCCTTGACCAGGCGGATGCCACCGTAGTAGCCGTGCAGGCGGACGTCCTGGGCCAGCTCGCGAACCGAGCGGAAGCGGCTCTTGTCTTCCTGGCTGAAGATGATCTCCACTTCGTCCCATTCATAGAGTGTCACCTGGGCCGAGAAGTTGGCCACCACCAGGGAGATCGTCTTGCCGTGGTAGCCGTCGGAAGGATTTCCGATCAGGCCGGCGCGGGCGAAGGCCTTGTGGCGAATGAGGTCCATGGGGTCGCCGTGGTGGGGTGGGGCGAAGTCTTGGTCGGTGGGTTCCCAAGCCGGAGCTTGGGAACCAGGTTGGACGTTGGAGCTTGGGAACCAGGTTGGACGTTGGAGCTTGGAAACCAGGGGCATCTCGGTCCCAAGCTCCCGCTTGGGACCGCATCCAGCGCGAAGCTCCGCTTCGCTCGCTGCGGAGCATCCGGTCGGTGGGTTCCCAAGCCGGAGCTTGGGAACCAGGTTGGACGCCGGAGCTTGGGAACCAGGTTGGACGCCGGAGCTTGGGAACCAGGTTGGAATGCCGGATTGCGATCCGGCCTGCCAGGTTAGGGTTTTTGGGGGTCTTGCAGCAGCTTGTGGAGCAGTTTTTTCAGGGCGGGGCCGTGGTGGGGATCGGCCAGGGCGAATTCCGTGAAGGCCTGGAAATAGCTCTCGAAGTTGCCGATGTCAAAGCGGCGTTGGCCACGCTCCAGGCGGATACCGAGCACGCGGCCGCCGTCGCGGATGAGCGCGCGAATCGCGTCGGTCAGTTGGATTTCGCCCCCCTTGCCGGGCGTGGTCTTCTTCAGGTAGTCGAAAATGGCGGGGCTGAAGACGTATCGGGCGGCCACGGCCAGGTTGCTGGGGGCGCTGTCGACGTCGGGTTTTTCGACCAGGTCGGCCAGTTCAAAGACGTGGTCGGGCACGCCCCGGGGTTTGGCGATGCCGTAGTGGATGACGTCGGCGCGGGGAACCTCCTCGAACACCACCACGGCGGCGGCGGCCGTTGACTCGAACTGCTCGGTCATCTCGCGGACCACCCGCGATTGGGCCTGCAGGCCGATGATGGAATCGCCCAGGGCGACCACGAAGCGCTGGCCGTCGATGAACGGTTCGGCGCAGAGCACGGCGTGACCCAGTCCGAGCTGGCGGCGCTGGCGGGTGTAGAAATACTGGATTTCCTCGCGTTCGAAGGCGAGTTCCTCCAGCAGTTCCTCCTTGCCCGACTGACGGAGGTAGTCGATCAGCTCCGCGTCGACGTCGAAGTGGTTTTCGATGGCCGCCTTGCCCGGGCCGGTGATGAACAGCAGGCGGCTGATGCCGCAGCGGACCAGCTCCTCGACGACATACTGCACCACCGGCCTGGAGCCGATGGGCAGCATCTCCTTGGGCTGGCTTTTGGTCAAGGGCAAGAGCCTCGTGCCCCGGCCGGCCACGGGGACGACGGCGATATCGATCGGCATGGTGATGGGTTTCCTTGACAAGGGGAAGGCGGCGGCCCGGGGTTTGGGGCTGGGTGCGGTCCCAAGCTGGAGCTTGGGACCGAGGGGTGCGCTGGAGCTTGGGACCGAGGGTCGGTGCTCTCTCGGCGGGGTCGGGAGACCCGCGCCGAACGTGGGAAGACCCGCGCCGAACGCCGGGTCCGGCCTACCAGATCGAGTGTGAACCGACCGAGGCGTTTCGTCAATGCCGGAATGGCGATCCGGGGTGCCAGGGCTCTCGGCGGGGTCGGGAGACCCGCGCCGAACGTCGGGAGACCCGCGCCGAACGCCGGAGCAGGCGTGGCAGATTGGACGCGGTGCCAAGCTGGAGCTTGGGACCGAGCGTGGTATCGGGCACGGCGGAAGCGGCAAAGTCGGCATAACCGGAACACCTTTTATTGGGAAACGGCTCTGGGGCGGGATTCGCCTGGGCGGCGATCGGCGCGCATAATGGAGTATTGGCCGCGGCGGTGGGGAGACTTGCGGTGGGCGGGG
>CAYZWG010000600.1:0-2878 GCA_964481605.1 uncultured Planctomycetaceae bacterium | reverse complement strand
ATTACGAACAGGCCGCACGATCTCTGCGACAGCTCGGGTACGGCGGCGATGGCGCGGTTGATAGAGCTGCGGGTGTGGACATCTCCGCCCTGATGGCAAACCTTGTCGCGCCACCCGCCGACGGCAGGCCGGCCGTGCCCGATCCCGGGCCGATCCCCGAGCAGCTCTTCCAGGTGCCCGGCTTCATCGAGCAGGTGATGACCTTCACGCTGGCCAACGCACCGTACCCGAATGTGGCCCTGGCCTTCTGCGGCGCGATCTCGCTTCAGTCGTTTCTGGCCGGCCGGAAGGTCTGCACACCCGGCGACCTGCGGCCCAACATCTACCTGCTGGCCCTGGCTGGCAGCGGGACCGGCAAGGATTTCCCCCGCAAGGTCAACTCCCGCGTGCTGTTCGAGGTGGGCCTGGTGGGCGCGATAGGCGACAAGTTTGCCAGCGGCGAGGGTATCCAGGACGCCCTGGTCCGCACCAACGCGATGCTCTTCCAGAACGACGAGATGGACGGTGTCCTGCGGCAGATCAACCTCGACCGCGAGAACCGCCGCGAGTCGATCCCCAACATCCTGCTGACGCTCTACACGTCCGCCAACGACGTGTATCCGATCCGCGTGAAGGCCGGGCAGAAGGAAACGATCCACGTCGACCAGCCTCACCTGACGCTATTCGGCACGGCCACGCCGCAGTACTTCTACGAGTCGCTCTCCCAGCGGATGCTGACCAACGGCTTTTTCGCCCGGATGATCGTCATCGATGTGGGGAAGCGCGGCGCGGGCCAGACGCCCGGATCGGCCAGATACGTGCCGGCGCCGATCCTGGATACAGCACGCTGGTGGGCCGAGTACCAGCCGGGCAGCGGCAACCTGTCGGAGGCCCACCCGGAACCGCGTGTCGTGCAGTTCGAGCCCAACGCGGCCGAGGCGGTAGAACAGCTTCAACGGATGACCGAGGCCGAGTACGACCGGGCCGAGGGGGCCAAGGACGAGGTTGCCCGCACCGCCTGGAGCCGGACCTGCGAGAACGCCAAGAAGCTGGCGCTGATCTACGCCTGCAGTGAGAACCACCAGAACCCGATCATCGGCCTTACGGCCGTCGAGTGGGCGACGGCGTTCGCCATGCACCAGACCCGTCGCCAGCTCTACCTGGCGGCGACCTACGTGGCCGAGAACCCGTTCCACGCCGAGTGCTTGAAGCTGCTCCGCAAGCTCCGGGAGTCGGGAGGCCAGATGGCCCGCCGTCAATTGATGCGGGCCATGCGGTGCAAGGCCGCCGACTTCGACCAGATCGTCAGCACGCTCATGCAGCAAGGGGACATCCTGCCCGTGACGATCCCCACGAAAACCAAGCCCGCGCAAGGATACCAAATCGCATGATGGACCCCCGATCCAATCCGGCCTCAACACGTCACAATCCGTCACGCGAGTGCGACGGTTCAGAGGGTAACCTTGGGAGCCCACCGCGCCGAAATGAGGAATTCGTCCTCAATGCGGCACAGTTCGGCGTGACGGATTTGGGAGGGGCTAAGTCTATAAATAAGAGAGAGATATCTCTCTCTTCTATAAATACGTCACGCTGTCACGCCCATGCCCGCGCGTTGCGTGTGCGCACGCGTGAGGGGGTGTGGGACGGATTCGCTGTGAAGGATTCCGCTGCGGGGTCTCTCTGCCCCGTTGCCCCCGCAACATTCTCGGCAGGCCGCAGCGCTCCCGTCCGCACCAACCGGAACCGCCTTGGTCCACGTTGGCCCACGTTGGCCCACGTTGGCGAGTTGTGCGAGGTCGCACCAACGTTGCCGCCTCTTCATGCAACATGCAACGCAACACGTGGCCATACGGTGGCCCACGGCGCGGGGTGCCAAAGTGGCAGGCGGCGTAGGTACTCCCCCGCGCTCTGAGGCAGGTGCCCCCCGTGGGAACAGTCGCCAACCATTGCACAGTTTCATTTGATCGTCCGAATTTCAGAGGAGTCCCGGATGTATGACCACGACAAACCACTGGCGTCGGCCCGCGGGGAAACTCGCAAGTCGCCTTCGCACGGACTGGCGCAACGGCCAAATGCTTCGCGCTCCATGGTCACGAGCAGCTCACAGCATGGTCCGGGGGTGGCGAATCCGCCTCAGTCGACCACCGGCGAATGGAGACTCGCCGGTTGCACCGCGGCCGACCTGGAAGAAGTTCGCCCGTCTGGCCACGGGGATCGCCGCCACCAGGGTCAGCCATGCGCGGAGGACGGACTGGCACCTATGGGCCACGCGACGGATCAGCGGGGGCAGCCGTTACATCCCCAAGGCCAGGAGGAAATGGTGAAACCTCACGGGCCGGTATCCACGGAGAACGTGCTGCGGTTGCTCGAATACCAGCAGTATCGCTGTGCTTTGACGGGCCGCGAACTGACACCGGAGACAGCCGCTTTGGACCACATCATTCCCATCCGCTGCGACGGCCGACACCTGATCGAAAACACCCAAGTGCTGCACAAGGACGTGAACCGGGCAAAGGGATCGCTGACCAACAAGGAATTCATCCGAATGTGCCACGAAGTCGTTGACCATACGGCATGCCAGAAAATGGAAGGAGGGGAGAAATGAAGATCGAACTTTGGAAAACCTCGGACGTGAGGCCTTACGAGAACAACCCCCGCCAGAACGATGCGGCGGTCGATGCCGTAGCCGAGTCGATCCGCGAGTTCGGCTTCCGCCAACCGATCGTGGTGGACGCCGAGGGGGTGATCGTCTGCGGCCACACCCGCTACAAGGCGGCGGTCAAACTGGGGCTTGCCGAGGTGCCGGTCCACGTGGCCAAGGACCTCGCGCCCGAGCAGGTCAAAGCGTACCGGCTGGCCGACAACAAGACGGCCGACTTGGCGACCTGGGATTACGATC
>CAYZWG010000599.1:0-2884 GCA_964481605.1 uncultured Planctomycetaceae bacterium | reverse complement strand
GAATCGACCCCCTTTTACAACAAACCCCCCAAAAGGTAGGGACGGTAGGGACGGTTGCCAAGGGTCTATCCGGTCTTTTTTGTTTCGGGAGGGACGGTAGGGACGGTAGCCGGCTTGGGCAGGTCCAAGTCGATGCCGTAGGAATCCTGAATTCGTCGCAGGTGGTCAAGCGTTACGTCGCGAAACGCCCGCCGGCCCATGCTCTTTCTGGGCGTGGGGATACCATACCTCTTCAGGTGGGAGGTCACCGCTCGGGCCGACCAGTTCTTGAACGCCACCGGCTCCGCCTCTTGGACTTGTTTGAGTAAATCGCCGGCAGTCGGCCTCTCCCCTAACCGGACCGCCTCGGCCAGTGCCCGCAGGATGATTTCGTCGTGGTCGGGCGTCTGGTCGTCCCTCCCCGCGTCGATGCTTTGCAAGGCGTAGTCTTGCAGCAGCTTCAGCAGCCCGAGGGCCCCGGCCTCTTCAATCCAGCTTGCCAGGGCCAAGAGCGGTTGCCACTTGTCGAAATCGCGCCCGCTCATTGCCGGGCAAACCTCGGACCGCTCGACCAGCCGCAGCCAGTTCGGGCCATGCTCCAAGGCCAGCGCGTGCAAGTCGTCGCGAAGCCGTTGCCACTTGCCCGGCTCGGCGTCGATTCGCCGGCGGGGCTTTTCGCTCCCCGGGCCCGCCCGAAACATGCCGATGCGAACGCACCGGCTCGCCAGGGCCGGGGGCGGCCCGCTGATAGCAGCCAAGGCTTTGGGCGAGTACACGTCAAACGAAACCGTCCGGAATCCGCTTTCGCCGATCGGTTCCAACCGGGTTGCCCTGCCGCCCTCCCGGTGTCCCGCCAACAACGCCGAAACGAGTTCGGCCACGTCGGGGCTCCGCGTGTCCCGCAATCGCTCCGCTTCGTCAAGAAGCACGGTCCCGCCCTGCGCGTGCAACGTGCGAAACAGGGCCGGGCCGGTCAAGCTCGACGTGTTCAGGGGCCGAAACACCAGCCGGTTGAGAATCTCAAACACCCGAGATTTTCCCGACCCCAGGGGACCGCCGACGTACAGGTAAGGCGTTGCCGGCCACGCCAAGAACACGTAGGTATGAACAATCCAACAGGCCAGCGTCGCCGTCACGCCCGGGGCCTCTGCCCTTGGCAGGTCGAGGAAGTGCGCGATGCGTCGGCACAACCCCTTGAACACGTTGGCCGCGTCGGGTGTCGGCTCGCCGGCCAGCCACCGCTTGCGGGCGTCGGCCGACCAGCCCGGCCGCATCGTCGGCGTCGGTTCGCACGGCTGGGGGTGGACGAACAGCCGGCCGCCGTCGGGCAAGTCCAGCACCGGCCCGAGGTCTCGCCGCTCGCGTCTGCCGTCCGCCCATCTAAGGTAAAGACTCCAGCGCCCTGTAACCCGGTCGCCGACGGCTCGCGTCGTCGGAATTGCCAGGCCGGAAACCTCGGGCGTGACGAACCGCTCGGGTCGAACCACCTGCGACACGTCCAACTCGGGCAGGTTGGCCCAGTCGGCCGGCTCGCCGTTGTTTCCGGACCGATCCGCCAGTTCGGCCGCCGCCCTCATCAACTCGGCTTCGACCATCGTCGCGTCGATGCCGGGTCGGTCTTTGGCTACCGTCGCCGCAAACGCTTCGCGCTGCTTGCTCTTGGCCAGATTCAGCGATTCGACCGCCAGCACGTCGCCGGCCAGCCGGGCCGTGACAACCGCCGTGCCGTTTCGGCCGGCGGGAGCGTATTCCAGTTGCAAGTCGCCGGCCTTGCTATCGGGCTTGTTTGCTTCGGGCATCCGTTTACTTTCCTTTCTTCCGTGTGGTCACTTTCAGCCGGCGGACCGGGGCCGCATTGATTGCCGCCAGCACGTCGGCCCGCGTGCCGCCGGCCCGCAGCCAGGCCCGCGCGTCCTTCGCTTCGCGGGGTGGTGTGATAACCCTAACGCCGCCGGGGACGTAGGCGACCAGCACACCCGCCAGCCGCTCGGCCCCGCGCTGCCCGGGTGGGTCGGCGTCGGCGAGAATCACCACGTCGGCGGGTTGAAGTCGCTTGACCAGTTCTACAATGTGGGCAATCCCGCCGGAACAACTCGGCCGGCCGATGGTGGACAAGCCCCAGTCGAGACAAGCCGCGCAGTCGGACGGGCCCTCGCACACCAACAGCCGGCCGCCGGGTTGCAAACCATCGGGCAGGAACAACGCTTCCCGCCCGCCTTTGACCGACAGCTTTCGACCGCTCGGCAGCCGCAGCCGAACCCCGACCACCTGCCCGGCCGGGTTGCTCATCGGAAAAGTCCACGCCCCATGTTGGGGCGACAACCCCACGCACAGCCGGGCCAGGCTCTGCCGGGTCACGCCGAGGGTATCGGCCAGTTGCCCAAGGGCCGGGGGCAGGGTCGCCAAATGGCATTGTCGGGCGAACGCCCCAAAGTCGCGTATCGGCCTTTCGTCGCGCTTCGTCGGCACCGTCCGCGTCCGCCGCCGGGGTCGTCGCAGGGGGTCGGCATCTTGCAGCTTGTGTAGCCAGCCGCCGTTTTGCATCGGCCGGTCGCTCTCGGTGCGCATGCAACAGGCCACGCCGGGCGAATCCTCGGCGCCCGTGTATGTACACCAGTCAAACTTTTGACAAATCGGGCAGGGAAACCGTCGGCTCACGCGACGCCAGTTGTCGTTATTCATCGGCTGCCCCTCCCATCGCACCGAGGGCAACCGGCGTCAATCCACGCCAGAATCTCGGACCGCCGGAAGCGGACCGCCCCTTGCCGGCCGCAGCCCAGTTTGACGGGCCTTGGCGAGACACCGCTGCGGCTGTATCGCCACAAGGTCCGCTCACCGAGACCGCACAGCGCGGCCGCTTGTCGCGTCGTCAGAAGTTCCGGCAGAATCGCCGGGGCTGGGGTGC
>CAYZWG010000598.1:1747-2886 GCA_964481605.1 uncultured Planctomycetaceae bacterium | reverse complement strand
GACCATCGGTCCTCTTTCGGCGGGGTCGGGAGACCCGCGCCGAACGCTTTATTCCCCCCCTCTCTTTCAACGCTTCCGGCTCGATTGGGGGGGGAGAATTGGTTGACGGTGTCCAATTCGCCTAACTATACTAAATTATTCAGGGGGCATCCTCTTGCTCGACCGGTGAAGCTCGCCGGAATTCCTGTCTTCCTGGCAGCGAGGACGATCGATGAATGACTCGGCTCGGTTGAGAACATGGTTCGCCGGCGCGGCCGTCTCCCTTTGGATCGCCGCGTCCGCCTCGGCCGCTGCCCAGGCCCAGCAGCCGGCCGCCTCGGGCGGGCCGTTCCGAAAGCTGGCCCCGGGCGTGATGGAGACAATCGAGCCGGATTGTCGGGTCGCCGAGACCGTGAGCCGGCACGACGTCGTCGAACTGCTGGCCGTGGACCCCAAGCTTGACTTCGCCAAGAACGTCCCCTTCCGCCGCGATGTCTGGTGCCTGGAGTTCCAATTCAAGCCGGTGCGGATGATCCGGGTCGACGTGCCCCAGGCCGACGGCCACATGCGTCGCCAGCTCATCTGGTACATGGTCTACCGAGTGACCAACCGCCGCCAGGCCCTCCACCCGGTGACCGAGCCCATCGGCAGCAGCCAGGGCCCCCGCGTCGAGCGAGGCAAGACGGTCGAAGTCGACAAGACGGTTCGCTTTATCCCCGAGTTCGTGCTGGAAAGCCCGGAGTACTCGAAGGCCTATCCCGATCGCGTGATCCCCATCGCCATGGGCCCGATCCAGATGCGGGAGGACCCGGCCCGCAAGTTCTTCACCTCGGTAACCATTGCCGAGGTCGAGTTGGCGCCCGGCGAATCGGCCTGGGGGGTGGCCTTCTGGGAAGACGTCGACCCGCGCATCGATCGCTTCTCGATCTACGTCACCGGCCTGACCAACGCCTATCGTTGGAAGGACGAGCCCGGCCGCTACAAGCCGGGCGACGTGGTGGGCCGGGGACGCCGGCTCTACCGCAAGACGCTGAAGCTGAATTTTTGGCGTCCCGGCGATGAGTACAATGAAAACGAGAAGGAGATTCGCTACGGTGTGCCGGGAGAGGTTGACTACGAGTGGGTTTACCGGTAGAAAACAGGTTTCCCCCTTGCAATAG
>CAYZWG010000598.1:0-1647 GCA_964481605.1 uncultured Planctomycetaceae bacterium | reverse complement strand
GCCGAACGTCGAAACCCGCGACGAACGCCCGAAATCCTCTCCCGGCCGGCACCGCCGGCCCCCCGAATCCAAATACCCACCGGCGAGGAAACAAAATGGCACACAAGAAAGGGCAAGGCTCCAGCCGGAACGGCCGCGATTCCAACGCCCAGCGACGTGGCGTAAAACGGTTCGGCGGACAGCAGGTTCGCGCCGGCAATATCCTTGTGCGGCAACTGGGTACCAAGTTTCATCCCGGCCAGGGCGTGGGCATCGGCAACGACTATACCCTGTTTGCCCTGGTCGACGGCTACGTGAAGTTCGATCGGCACGGCCGCCGGGTCAACGTGGTCGGGACGAACTAACACGACAGCGCCACCTGGGGCTCCTCCCCGCCGGCCCCGTGCCGGTGGGAGACGGGTTTGAAAACTACCACGCCCACATGCTCCCCCACCCGGCCCTACGGCAACTTCCGCGTTGAGTCGGAGAGGGGAATCGCTGAAAAAAGCTCGAATGCACCGGGGATGACGCTCGTTGGCGTGAGTGTCATCCCCGTTTTCATGCCCGCGGTACTGCGATGTTCGTCGATGAAGTCGAAATCCGCGTCGAGTCGGGTGCCGGCGGCGACGGCTGCGTCAGCTTTCGGCGCGAAAAGTTCGTCCCCCGCGGCGGACCCGACGGCGGCGACGGCGGCGACGGCGGCAGCGTGATCATCGTGGCCCAGCAGGGCGTCGACAGCCTGGCCGCCCTGGCCCATCGCAAACACTGGAAGGCCGACAGCGGCCGGCCGGGCCAAAGCGCCCAACGGCACGGGGCCTCGGCCGCCGACCTGGTCATTCGTGTTCCCCCGGGCACGATCGTCAGCGATGTCCGGCGGGGCTTCGTGCTCAAGGACCTGGCCGGCGAGGGCGATCGCGTGGTGGTCGCCCGCAGCGGCAAAGGCGGCAAGGGCAACGTTCGCTTCAAGTCGTCGACCAACCGCGCCCCCCGCCAGTCCACTCCCGGCGGCCGGCCCGAGGTCCGGCAGGTCCGCCTGGAACTGAAAGTCATCGCCGACGTGGGGCTGGTGGGCAAACCCAACGCCGGCAAGAGCACCCTGCTGGCCCGCCTCTCCCGCGCCCGGCCCGAGGTCGCCTCTTACCCCTTCACCACGAAGTATCCCCACCTCGGCCGCGTGCAACTCGACTACGACCGCTCGTTCGTGATGGCCGACATTCCCGGCCTGATCGAGGGCGCCCACCAAGGCGCCGGCCTGGGGCACGCATTTCTCCGCCACGTGCAGAGGGCGGGCATCCTGGTCCACCTGGTCGAGTGCTGCCCGGCCGACGGCACGGACCCGGTGGCCAACTACCGGGCGATTCGTGCCGAACTCGAGTCCTACGACCCTCAACTGGGCCGCCGCCCGGAAATCCCCGTGGTCACCAAGGCCGATCTGCCCGCCGCCGAGGAGATTCGCCGCCGGCTGGAAGAATCGCTCGGCCGCCAGGTCCTGCTGATTTCCGCCGTCACCGGCGAGGGCCTCAACCGCCTGGTCGGCCAGATCGCCCAATTGCTCCATCCGCCCGAGGCATGGTAGCTTCTGTCCTCGCGTTGGGCGTGGGTCTCCCGACCCCGCCGCGGGTGGCCCAGGTTCTTGAACCTGCACCCGGCGGCAGCCGGCAAGAGGTC
>CAYZWG010000597.1:0-2889 GCA_964481605.1 uncultured Planctomycetaceae bacterium | reverse complement strand
AGCTTGGGAACCAGGTGGAGCTTGGGAACCAGGTGAAGCTTGGGAACCAGGTGGAGCTTGGGAACCAGGTGAAGCTTGGGAACCAGGTGGAGCTCCCCGGCCATTGCGGTCGACCTTGCGCCGTCGTATCAGAAGCGAACCAGATCGACCAGCGACTGGGTCGCCGCTTGCGGATTGCGAGCGATCGTCGCCAGCACCAGCGCCGCCAAAAGGGTTCCCGCGGCCAGCAGGCTGAACCCGCGGCGGTTGCGTGCCACCTCGACCTGGCGCAACGCCGTGCCCAGGGCGACTTCCAGCCGGTGCCAACCGACGTGGTTTTGACGGCGGCCGGCCGAGATCAGCGAGACGTTTCTCAGCCTGCCCACACATTCCAGGTAAAGCTGTACGCCCAGCCCGGGCAGCACCAGGCAGTCGCCGGCCCAGCGTGCCTGGGGGTCCAACTCCATCGCCAGGTCGGCCAGCACGGGCCGCAACTCGTTGCCCGAGATATTATAGACGACGATTCGCGGCCGCACCAAGAGGATCGTCAACACCAGCCCCAGGCCATACAGCCCCGTCAGAAAAATCCAAATCAGCGGCCCGAACGCGATCGTGCTGGCCACCGGCAGAAACAACTCGATCGGCCCCACAACCACGAAGCCGGCCACGGCAAGTCCGAGCATGGCCGTGTCGCGCGGCCCGGAAACCACCACGGGGCGTTTGAACAGGTTGAGCACACCCAGCACGACCAGGTAGACGGCGACCGGCCCCACGGCGATGCACCAGCGAAACGGATCCATCAACGCGCTCTCCACGACATCGGACCGAGAGGCGACCAGACGACATCGCCGGAATGCACTCCCGGGGACCACAAGTGTAGCCCTGGGCAGGCGGATCGTCAATTCACCACCACGGGCCACACCAGGGCGCAGGGAAGGTGCTGGCGTGTCGCCGTTGGGCCGCACGGGGCTTCAGCCCCGGTCCGGCTTCGCGGGGGCCCCGTTTCCTTCCACCCGCGCGGTGTGCTTGATCTCGGCCTCGAGCTTCTTTTGCTCCAGCGCGTGGTCGCGGCGCAGCCGGCCAAAATACATCCGCGTGGAAACCACGTCGGCCATGGCCAACACGACCAGCCAACCCACCAGCACCAGCACCCCCAGCCAATACAGCACCTCGAAAAGGCCCGGTAGCGTCGCCCCCAGAAAGTACCCCGCGAAAACGGCGATACCCACCACGCCCAGCATACCGCTGGTCTGCATCCTGCGGCGATACTGGTTGCGGCGATACTCCCACTGCCTGGGGTCGCTTTCCTTCCGCTTGCTGATCTGCCGCCAGGTGTGGTGGTGAGCCCGCATCAGCCAGGCGGCGCTGGCCACCAACACCACGCAGACCAACGTCGAGGACCAGAAATCAGCGTTCATCAAAGGGCTCTCGCCAGAACGATCTCGTAGGGCGGTTTGGACATCGGCGATCCGGCTCCATGTTGTGGCCGGTCTCCCCACCGAGCCACCCGCCGCCGGCGCGTCAATCGGCCGCCTTGAGCCATTCGCGGATCACCCAGCCCACCTTGGCCAGGCTCAACGCCGAGCACTTCTGGGCCACGTCGCCCCGCGTGTGCCAGGGGGGATAGTCGAAGTCGATCACGTCGCAGACGGGAATCCCACCCGTGTTGTGCAACGGCACGTGGTCGTCGAGAAGTTCGTGGCCCTTGCGGGGAACGAACTCCCGCACACCCAACCGGTGGGCCGTGGCCCAAATCTCACCCACCAGCGGGCGGGTGTCTTTCCACCACATGCTGTTCCGCTCTTGATACAGTTGTAAGTCCGCGTCTCCGATCATGTCCAACAGCACACCCCACCGATAGCGGCCCGCGTAGGGCAGGTTTCCGGCCGCGTAGGCCCGGGCAAAGTACGTTGAACCGAGGAAAAACGGATCGCGGCGGTCGAAGATAAACTCCTCCCCGTCGAAAAAGACGAAGTCCACCCCGAACCGCTTCTGTTCGTCGCGGAGAATGCCCGGCATCTGGCGGCCGAGTTCCATCAACAGGGCCACCCCGCTGGCCCCGTCGTTGGCCCCCACGAAGACGCCCCGCGGATTCTCCCGGTCGAGCATGGGAAACGGAAGCGTGTCGTAATGGGTGCACAAGAGAATCCGCCGCTTGCGGTCGGGCTGCCACTGGACGATCAAGTTGGTCATCGGCAGGGGTTCGCCGTTCTGCGGATGCCGCGCGCGAAACTCCTGCCGGCGGACCTTTCCGCCCAGGGCGGTGAAGTGCTCTTCCAACAGCTTCTGCTGCGCCGCCATCCCTTCCGACCCGCTGGGGCGCCGGCCCAAGGCGCAGATCCGCTCCAGGTCGCGATAGGCCCCGGCACCGTCGAAGGGGATGTCCTCCAGCGCCAGCCGCGAGGTCTGTGCTTGCGCCTGGGCCCCGGATCGCCACCGCTCCGGCAGGGCGATATACCCCAGCACCACCACGCCGGCGAGGATCGTCGCCAGCAGGAATACGGTCTGGGCGGAAACGCGCCGCCGTCGGCAAACCCGTCGCTCGCTCATCGCTTTCCGATTTCGTTTCCGCCGCGCGTTCATTCCGGATTTGTTCCGGCAGGCATCCGCCGGGCCCACAGCCCGGGGCAGGACCCCGGTGGGATGGAAACCCGGCACTTCCCTCGTTTTTTCCGCAACAGCGTCATTCTACCGGGCTGCACGCCGGCGGGGCTATCCCCACCGGTAAAACTCAATACCGTTGAATGAAGCGTTCGGCGCGGGTCCAGCGTTCTTCGGCGCGGGTCCAGCGTTCGGCGCGGGTCTCCCGACCCCGCCGGCGGCCTGACCGAAGCTCTCTCTTGATTTGCGTAAGTGGTTGATGTGGGAGACTATCGGTCCTTTCTCGGCGGGGTCAGGAGACCCGCGCCG
>CAYZWG010000596.1:0-2893 GCA_964481605.1 uncultured Planctomycetaceae bacterium | reverse complement strand
CATTTCCCCCATCGTTAGCTGCCGCCCTGCAAAAAAAGTCCGTTCCTGCACCCCTCTGAAGTGGCAAACCGGGGCTGCCGAGGGGACTCCGGCGTCTGGACGGAACGCCCTGGCGTTGGGTATGATCGTGAGATTGTCGTGAGGGAGCGATGACGGGCGTGGCCCGGCACCCCCCGAGGATGGCGGGACCGCTCCTCTGCCGTCTCTCCCCCCCCAAAGGAATATCCCCGTGAGAAAACTCTCCCTGAACCTTGGTCTCTGGGGGGTCGCCCTCGGATCGCTTTGTTTCGTGGCGGCCGATTGGACCCGGTTCCGCGGGCCCGACGCAACCGGCGTGGCGACCGAGTCGGGGGTCCCCTCGGCGTGGACCGCGACGGACAACGTGGTTTGGAAAACGGAGCTTCCCGGCCATGGCAGCTCCAGCCCGATCACCCTGGGCGACAAGATCTTCGTGACCGCTTATAGCGGGTATGGCCTCGACCCGGACGATCCGGGCCAGCCGGACCGTTTGCGGTGTCACCTGCTTTGTCTCGGTCGCGGGGACGGGAAGGTGATTTGGGCCAGGCAGATCGAGCCACGGCTGCCGGAGACCGAGTTTCGCGGGTTTGTCGCCATGCACGGCTACGCCTCGAGCACGCCGACGACCGACGGCAAGGCCGTGTACGCCTTTTTCGGCCATTCGGGGGTGGTGGCCTTCGACCTGGCCGGCAAGCCGCTGTGGCGGGCCTACGTGGGCGACGGCTTGAACAATTGGGGTTCGGCCACCTCGCCCGTGTTGTACAAGAACCTGGTGATCGTCAACGCCAGCGTGGAATCGGGAGCCCTGGTGGCGTTGGACAAGGCCACCGGCGAAGAAGTCTGGCGGTTTGAGGGCATCCAGCGTTCCTGGGGCACGCCGCTGGTGGCCCGCTCGTCCGGCGGCCGGGCTGAGTTGGTGGTGAGCATGGAAGGCAAGGCCCTGGGCATCAATCCCGAGAATGGCCAGAAGCTGTGGGAGTGTGCCAGCGTGAAGGACTACGTTTGCCCTTCGGTGATCGCCCACGACGGTGTGGCCTACATCACCGGCGGGCGGAAGCCGCATTGCATGGCGGTTCGGCTGGGCGGCCAGGGCGACGTGACCGACACGCATATCCTCTGGCGGACGAAGAAGACGCCGAAGGTGGCCACGCCGCTCTATTTCGACGGCCATCTCTACTGGATCGATCAGCGAGGAGTGGCCGTCTGCATCGATGCCGCCGACGGCAGCGTGGTTTATGAAGAACGATTGCGCGTGGGCGGGGCGGGCGACAAGATCTACGCCTCGCTGGTGCTCTCCGGCGGCAAGCTGTTCGGTGTGACGCGGCAGGACGGCACCGTGGTGCTGGAAGCGCGGCCACAATTCGAGGAGTTGGGACGCAACCGCCTGGACGACGACAGCATTTTCAACGCCACGCCGGCCGCCTCCGACGGTCAACTGCTGATCCGCTCGAACCGTTTTCTGTACTGTATTGGGGGATAGACGCCGGCCGTGCGGATGTCTACGATTCCCTGGTTGGACAGCGCCACTTAGCGGAGGCTGAAGAACGTAAAGTGTTGGGATTTCAGGTGTTACTCCCCACCGGCCCTGTGCCGGTGGGTTGAGGGTTTGGAAACTACTCGCCGCTGCCACCCCCAACAGTTCTCCGTGGCCTCGCGTAGGGGGGGGAGGCGTGTGGGCGTGGTAACCCCGGGTGCCGGATCACGATCCGGTCTACGGAACTCACCCAAGAACGCGTAGCCACACAACTTCCGTCATCCAGCTTGACTCGACAGGGGCGTGGCGAAACACGCCCCGGAGAACCACCAGAGCATTCTCTTACGAGTTCCAAGAGGTCTTGCCATGCCGCTGTTCGAGATTGAAACCGAGTCGCATATTGTGATCACCTGGGCCGGCGACGAACCCTCGGCTCGCCAGGTGGTGGCCGACAATTATCCCGGCGAAACGCCCGTCCGCGTCACCAAGCGGCCCCGCGACACCTGGGTGATCTCCAAGGCTGCCCTGGGAATCACCGGCCAGACCGACCCTTGCTCCACGGCACGCGACTGCCTCGACCGGGCGGCCGGCGATAAGCTCCACGCCATCCGGCTCTACATGCAGCAGACGGGCAACGACCTGGAGCACGCCCGCAAGGTGATCGAATCGAACATGGTGATGGGCTGGTAGAGCCGTCCGCTGCGGCGGGGTCGGGAGACCCGCGCCGAACGGGGAGACGTTCGGCGCGGGTCTCCCGACCCCGCCGTTGGCGTCTGACCGAAGGTCTCCCCCCATGGAACGATACCGCTTTCACAGCGATGGCGCTGTCTTCTTTGTAACATTCAGCGTGGTGCAATGGTTGCCGGTCTTCGTCTCGGTAGGTGCGTGCAAGATTCTGGCCGACAGTCTTAACCATTGTCACCGAGAGAAGGGTTTGCGAACCAACGCCTATGTGATTATGCCATCGCATTTTCACGCTATCGTATTTCATGTGGGTTTTGACGCGAAGCGGCTTGAAACCGTGTTGACCGACCTGCGCAAGTTCACCGGCAGACAGCTTTGCGACTTCTGCGCGAAACAGATGCCGAGGTGCTTTGGAGAAGTGTTCCAGCAGTCAGCAGGCGAAGATCGGCGACGGCGTTTTTGGCAACCGAGCCGGCACCCGGAACAACTTGAAAGTGAGTCGTTCTGGCGCCAAAAACTCGATTACTTGCACGAGAATCCGTGTCGCAAAGGACTTGTCAGGCGCGCAAACGATTGGCGATTCTCTTCGGCAAGCTACTGGTTGGGCGAGGAGCAATTGCCGAACGACGTGATTCTCAGTGCGATCGAGTGGTAAGGCGAAGTGGCTGGGAGACCTTCGGTCGGCCGGCGGCGGGGTCGGGAGACCCGCGCCGAACG
>CAYZWG010000595.1:0-2896 GCA_964481605.1 uncultured Planctomycetaceae bacterium | reverse complement strand
CCACGCAAGTCAAGAGAGACCTGCGGTCGGCGTTTTCGGCGGGGTCAGGAGACCCGCGCCGAACACTGGCGGAGACCCGTGTCGAACGTAGAACGTAGACCGGCAACTGTGGGAGAAATCAGTGATGAAGCAGACCTGGCTCAGGCCGCTGGCGGCCGTGGCGATGGCGGTGGCTGTTTTTGCGGGCGTCGCGACGGCGGCCGAAGACGTGCTCACCATCGCCACCACCACCAGCACGGAGAACTCGGGCCTGTTGGCGCGGATTCATCCCGATTTCGAGCGGAAGACCGGCATTCGGCTGAAGGTCGTCGCCAAGGGGACGGGCGCCAGCCTGCAATTGGCCCGGGACGGCAACGCCGACGTGGTGCTGGTTCATGCCCGGTCCCTGGAAGACCGGTTTGTCGCCGAGGGCTACGGAGTGCTGCGGCGGGACGTGATGTACAACGATTTCGTGATTCTCGGTCCGCCGGACGATGCGGCCGGGATCGGCGGTCTGAAGGACCCGGCCAAGGCGCTGCAACGAATCGCCGTGGGAAAACACCTCTTCATCTCCCGGGGGGACGGTTCGGGGACTCATGTCCGCGAACAATCGCTCTGGAAGCGGGCCGGGGTGCGGTTGGAGACCGACGAGGTGACCGTGTTTGTCCACGGCAAGGCGAAATCGTTCTCCTCGGTCCGCCCCACCGGCGACTGGTACCGATCGATCGGCCAGGGGATGGGCAAGACGATCATGGTGGCCACGGAGAAGCGGGCCTACACCCTGGCCGACCGCGGCACCTACTACGCCTTCGCGCTCTGCCGGCCGGCCCGGACCGACCTGGTGATCCTCTGCCAAGGGGACGCCGGCCTGTACAATCCCTACGGCGTGATCGCGGTCAACCCGAAGCGGTACCCCCACGTGAACTTCGCCGGGGCGAGGAAGTACATCGACTGGATCACCTCGCCGGAGGTGCAGAAGATGATCGGCGAATATCGCGTTCGGGGTCGCGTGTTGTTTCATCCGGGGGCCACGGAAGGCAACAAGCCGTAAGCGGATCGAATGCAAACCATCCTCGACGCCCTCCGCAGCGCGCTCCATCTGATTCTCACCCTGGACCCCGGCGTGATCGAATACGCCGGCCGGTCGCTGCTGATCGCCACCTCTGCCACGCTGGTGGCCAGCCTGGTGGGAATCCCCCTCGGGGCGCTGATCGCCGAGCGCGATTTTCGCGGCAAACGGCTGGTGGTCACGCTGCTGAACACGCTGCTGGCCCTGCCCACGGTGGTGGTGGGATTGCTGGTCTATACGTTTCTCAGCCGCAGCGGGCCGCTGGGTTCGCTGCAACTGCTGTTCACGGTTCCTGGGATTATCGTGGGAGAAGTCTTGCTGATCGTGCCGATCGTCACGGCCTTCACCGTTTCGGCCGTGGCCCGCACCGACCGCGACGTTCGCAAGACGGCCCTGGCCCTGGGCGCCGGGCCCCGGCAGGCCGCCTGGACCGTGCTCTCCGAGTCGCGATTCGGCGTGCTGGCGGCGGTGATTGCCGCCTTCGGCCGGGTGGTGAGCGAAGTGGGCGTGGCGATGATCCTGGGCGGCAACGTCGACCGCTTCACCCGCACCATGACCACGGCGATCGTGCTCAACGTCGACATGGGCGATTTCGCCCTGGCCCTGGCGTTGGGGATCGTGTTGCTGGCGATCTCGCTCTCGATCAACGTCCTCTTCCAGTATTTTCAGGGGGGAGCAACGGAATGACTCCCCGCTACCTGCTGGAAGGCATGGTCCGCGAGTATCGCGAGTCGCGAAGCGGCCGCCGCGTCGAGGCCCTGCGGGTGCCCCGGCTCGAGGTTCCCCCGGGCGAGATTCTGGCCGTGGTGGGACCCAACGGCAGCGGCAAGTCGACGCTACTGGAAACGATGGCCTTCTTGCAGCCGCCCGAAGAGGGGCGGATTCTGCTGGACGGCCGGGCCGTCTGGTCCAAGGCCCCGGCCCTGGCCGCCCGGCAACAGTGCCCCCTGCTGATCCAGAGGACCGTTCTGTTCAGGATGTCCGTGCTGAAGAACGTGATGTACGGGCTGCGAATGCGAGGGCTGGGGCGAGTCGCGTCGCGTCGCCGGGCCGAGGCCGTGTTGCGCCGCGTGCAGTTAGACAAGCTGGCCCATCGCGGACCGCGAGAGCTTTCCGGCGGCGAGCGGCGGCGGGTGGCGCTGGCCCGGGTGCTGGCATTGGAACCGAACACACTGCTGTTGGACGAGCCCACGGCCCACGTCGATCGGGCCAACGCGGCACGGATCGAAGAGATCGTGTTGCGGATACACGCCGACACGGGGACCACCGTGATCCTGGCCAGCCACGACCTTCGCCAGGCGCGGCGGCTGGCCCATCGCGTGGTTACCCTGATCGACGGCCAACTGATTCCCGCCACCGTGGAGAATCTCTTCCGTGGAACGCTCCGCCCGGACCGCCACGGCTTTGCCTTTCGCCACCCGTCCGGCTTGAGTCTTGCCATCTCGTCGCCGGCGGCGATTCGCGAAAGCGGGCCGGCCTGGCCCGCGTCCGAAACCTCGGTCCAAATCGCCATCGACGCCCAGCGGTTGGAGGTTTTGCCCGCCGGCGCCGGCGAGGCGGAACCGCTGGCCGGACGGATCGAAGCGGTCGAAGCAGCCCCGGGGCGGTGCCGTCTCTACGTGCGGCTGGCCGGCGGGCAAGGCATCCACGCCGACATGGCCCGGCCGGACTACCAGCGGCTGGGGCTCAACCTGGGCGAGCCGGTTCGCCTGCGGCTGGGCCGCGACGCCGTGCGGTTGGTGCGGGTGGAGAAGGAAAGGTAGGGCCGCTTCGTATTACTACGCAGGGTTGTTCGTTGCGATTCTCCGTAAGTGCTTACGAAACCTACTCGTTCCCAAGCTCCAGCTT
>CAYZWG010000594.1:0-2900 GCA_964481605.1 uncultured Planctomycetaceae bacterium | reverse complement strand
CTGGGACATCTACGCCCGCCGCTTCGATGCCGCCGGCAATGTGCTGCCCAGCCCCTGGGCTCCAGCGGGCAACCCCACGGCCGAATTCCGCGTCAATACGGAAACGGCCAATCAGCAACTCAACGCCGCCGTGGCCACCGACGACTTCGGACGCTTTGTCGTCGTCTGGGCAAGCACCCAGCAGGGCTTTGGCTTCTTCAACGACGTCAAAGGCCAGTTATTCGACGTCGACGGCCGGCCGGCCGGAGCGGAATTCACCGTCAACGACACCGCGCTGCCGGCCGCTACACCCCAGCCCGGCAACATCGACCTCAACCCGGCAGTGGCCATGGACCAGGCCGGCTTTTTCGTGGTGGCCTGGGACCAGATCACCGCCCAGATCAACGGCGTGATTACCGACAGCCAGATCGTGGCGAAGATGTTCGACCCGGCCGGCGCCGCCCTGGGCAGCGAATTCGTGGCGGGCACCGGCGGTACCGGCGGGGGGGCCAGCTTCCGCACTGCCCGCAACCCCTCGCTGGCCATGGACGACGCGGGCAACTTTACCGTCGCCTGGGAGAGCTTCGGACAGGACGACACCGGCCCCACCAGCTACGGCATCTTCTACCAGCAGTTCGACGCCCTGGGCACAGCGGGAGCCACCGGCCAAGTGAACCTGCCCGATTTCCCCGGACACCAGGTCAACGCCTCCGTGGGAGTCGACGCCGACGGCGATTTCGTCATTGTCTGGAACGGGGCCGGCGGCGAGAACAATCCCCTCGATCCCACCAATCCGGACTTCTTCGTCAACCTGGACAATGAGGGGGTTTTCCTCCGCAACTTCGACGGCAGTGCCACGCCGGTCTCCGGCGAGCAACGGGTGAACGTCACCACCCAGGGCATTCAGCACTACCCCACGGTGGCCATGACGCCCAACGGCGACTACGTCGTGGTCTGGAACGGCCAGGGAGTGGGCGATCAGCACGGCATCTTTGCCCGGCGCTACGATCGTCCAGCCGACACCACCGGTCCGCTGGCCACCGAGTTGCGTACCCACGACGGCAGCAACACGCTGGTCGTCGACGGCGACAACCTGTTCTTCAATCCCGACTCGATGAAGGTGACCTTCGACGAGCAGATGCTCGCCGGCAGCGGGTTCAACGGCGTGGAGAACACCAACAACTGGGCCCTGCTCGACGCCGCGGGACGCGAACTCCAGGGGGCGATCCAATCGGTCAACTTCGCCTTCAACCCCGTCACCAACAAGTGGGAAGCCGTGGTCGATTTCAACCCGGCGACCTTCGGCGGCCAAGCGGGGCTGGCCAACGGCTGGTACGTCCTCGTGGTGCGAAGCGAAGTGCATGATCTGGCCGGAAACGCGCTGGCACGGACCGGGCTCCGACCCTTCGGCACGGAAGGGATTCCCTTCCCGCTCACCAGCCCCACCGGCGGGATGGGCTTCGTCTTCCGCGTGCATGAAATGTCGCCCGGTGATCCCAACAGCGGCGACACCGATCTACAGGTCAATACGAACTTTCCCGGCGATCAGGAGTCTGCCTCGGTCGCCCGCAACAAGGACGGCATGTACGTGGTCGTCTGGACCGAGAGCGTCGATACGCAAATCCCCGATCCGGCCGACCCCACCACCACGATCACGGTGCTGCAATCGGATATCTATGCCCGAATGTTCGACCAACAGGACAAACCGATCCGCCGCCGAGACGGCACCGACGGCGAGTTCCTGGTCAACTCGCTTACCAGCGGCAATCAAGTCCAGCCCGACGTGGCAATCGACGATGCCGGCAACTTCGTGGTCGTTTGGTCCGGCGACGGCTCTATTGCCACGCTCAACGGGTCGAACGGCGACGTCAACGGGGTCTTCGCCCAACGCTACAACGCCATCGGCGACCCGATCGGCGGCCAGTTCCCGGTCAACGTGCTCACCGAGGGCGTGCAGGACGAGCCCGCCGTCGCCATGAGCCCCGGCGGCGACTTCGTGGTCGCCTGGACCAGCTTCGAAGACGGCGGCATCATGGCGCGTGGCTTCAGCGCTGACGGGACACCGACCAGCGCCACGGAATTCCGGGCGAACACCACGGTCGGCAGTCGTCTGGGCCATCAACAGCCCGACGTGGCGATGGATGCGGCGGGCAACTTCACCGTGGTCTGGTCGGCCGACCAGGACGCCGGCGGGATGGCCGTGATTGGACGCCAGTTTGCCGCCGCCGGCACCCCCCTGAGCGGCGAATTCCAGGTCAACACCTACGAAAACGACGACCAGAACGACCCGCAAATTGCCATGGACCACGCCGGCAACTTCGTCGTGGCCTGGGCCAGCTTCCTCCAGGACGGCAGCGGCTGGGGTATCTATGGCCAGCGGTATGCCGCCGGCGGCGCTCGTCGGGGCGGCGAGTTCCGCGTCAATGAGTTCACCCTCGGTTGGCAACACCAGCCCGCCGCCGCCATGAACGGCTCCAACGGCGACTTCGTGGTCACTTGGTCGAGCTTCGACCAGGAAGTCGATTCCCCGGGCACCTTCGGCGTCTTCGCCCGAATGTATGAGGGCGACGGCAGCGATTTCGTCCTCCCCGGAGCCGCCGGCCCGCTGGGTGAATTCCGCGTCAACGCCATTACCCAGAACAACCAGGTCCGCCCGGCCGTCGCCATGGACAGCACGCTGGGCCACTACGTGGTGGCCTGGGACGCCGTCTCGGCGACACTCGCGGTGGATCCGACCACCGGCCTGTTGGTCACGGTCAATTCGTCGAACATCTTTTCCCGATCGATCGACCCGCCCGTCGAGACGGCCGCCGGTCCCACCGCATTGGCACTTACCGGTACGCCCGGCGATGACGTCTTCGAGTTTGTTGCCGGGGCCGATCGCGGCTCCTGGCTGGTCAAGGTCAACGGCACGATCCACG
>CAYZWG010000593.1:0-2902 GCA_964481605.1 uncultured Planctomycetaceae bacterium | reverse complement strand
GAAGCTCCGCTTCGCCCGTGGCGGAGCAGAACGCTCGCCCGGTGGGTTCCCAAGCTGGAGCTTGGGAACCAGGACAAGGGGAACCAGGGACGCAGGCGACTCACGGCCCTGATTGTACACCACCGGCCGGTCGCCGCCAGCATGGGCCGCGGCTTGCTTCGGGGGCCGTTTGCCGATAGCCTGATTGCCGGCGATAGGGACGTGGATTTCAAACAAAGGCGGCACCGGGAGGGGCATCCGAATGCGAACCAATCGGCGTGGGAAGGCACGATCGGCCGCCTGCCTGGGCGTGTTGCTCGCGGCGGCGCTCTCCAGTTGCGGCACCGCTTTTGCCGAACCGGCCGAAGGGCCGCTGGCCGAGGAAATTCGCCTGGCGCACCAATGGGCCGAAGCCGCCGTGGCCGCTTCGCGTGCCAGGGCCAAACGGCCTCCCGCCGCTGCCCCGGCCGAGACCCTGGTCGTGGTCCGCAAGAGTCACAAGGTGCTGGCCGGCCACACCGTCTGGAACACTCCCCTGAAGCTGGCCGAGAAGGTCTACGATCACGGCATCTTCATGGACGCGCCCGCTGCCGTGCGGGTGCGGCTGGGTCGACCGGCGGCCGCCCTGACGGCGGTGGTGGGAATCGACAACAACGACAGCACGCGAAGCAACCCGAACGCCGGCTCCGCCCGGTTCCACGTGCTGGTGGAGGGAAACAGGGTCTTCTCCACCCCCGTCTTGCGGCTTCGCGACAAGCCGGTTCACGTCGACGTGCCGCTGCACGGTGCCAAGCAGTTCGTGCTGGAGGTGGACGACGGCGGCGACGGCCGGGGCTGGGACCAGTGCACCTGGGCCGACGCCGCCGTGAAGCTGAAAGACGGCTCGACGCTGCGGCTCGATCGGCTCCCCTTGGGAACCCGTCGCACCAGAGGAACGGCCGCCCCGTTCTCGTTTACCTACGGCGGGGTGCCTTCCGACAAGCTGCTGCCCGGGTGGGATCGCTCGGAGAGGGAGGAGGCGATCGACCACGGCCGCCGGCGGGTGATTTCGCTCAAGTGTCCCCGCACCGGGCTGCGAATCGACTGGCAGGTGACCACCTACGACGACGCGGCGGCGGTCGACTGGGTCTTTTACCTGCGCAACGAAGGCCCCGCCTACACACCCATCCTGGACGGCTTTCTGCCCTTGGACGCGACGCTTTTGGACGTGGCCCCGGCCCGGCCGCTGGTGCTGCGGTGGTCCAACGGCGACTGCTGTGGGCCGGAGTCGTTTTTTCCCCACGACGAGCCGCTGGTAGCGGGCCGGCCGAGGCAGTTTGCCCCATTCGGCGGCCGTTCCTCCAACGGGGCCGGGGGCGGGGCCTTGCCGTTTTTCAACTGCCGGGGGCCCCGCGGCGGCTGGGTACTGGCCGTGGGCTGGTCGGGCCAGTGGGCCGCCGAGTTCGTCCGCGAGGCGGACGGCCGCCTCACCGCCGGCGCCGGCATGGAGACCACCCATTTTCGGCTCCGCCCCGGCCAGCGGGTGCGGACCCCGCGGATCGTCTTGCTCCGCTACCTCGGCGGCGAGATGATTCGCGGCCACAACCGCTTCCGCCAATTGATGCTCAAGCACTATGTGCCGCGGCACGACGGCCGGCCCTTGGTGCCGCCCGTCTGCCACAATACGGCGGCCACCGTCTATCGTAGCGGAGAGGAGGCGACCGAGGCGAACCAGTTGGCGATTCTCCGCGCGGCGGCCGCCCTGGGCTGCGAGGCCTATTGGATGGACGCCTATTGGTATCCGCGGCCCTGGAGCACCAACGTGGGTAACTGGTATCCCCGCCCGGACGACTTTCCCCGCGGCCTGCGACCCCTGGGCGACGCCGCCCACCAGGTCGGGATGAAGTTCGTCCTCTGGTTCGAGCCGGAACGGGTCGCGCCCGGCACGCGGTTCGACCGGGAACATGGGGAAATGCTGCTTACGTTGGACGAGCACGGCAACCGGTTGTTCAACCTGGCCGATCCCGGGGCCCGTCGCTTCCTGGCCGACTTTCTCGACGAGCGGATCAAGGCCTGGGGCGTCGACCTCTACCGCAACGACTTCAACATCGACCCCTTGCCCTACTGGCAAAAAAACGATCCGCCCGATCGCCAGGGCGTCACCGAAATGCTCTACGTCGAGGGGCTCTACCAACTGTGGTCCGAGTTGATCCGCCGCAACCCGGGGCTGGCCATCGACAACTGCGCCAGCGGTGGCCGCCGCATCGACCTGGAAACCTGCTCCCTCTCCTATCCCTTGTGGAGAAGCGATCGGAACGACATCGGCGAAGGGCTCAAGGGTCCGGCCTATTGGCCGCGGATGGCCCTGGCCGACCAGAACATGGTGCTCGGGCTGGCCTTGTACCTGCCCTTTCAATCGGGGCCGCTGTGGGATATGCACCCCTACAGTTTCCGCAGTGCGATGACCTCCAGCGTGGTGCTTTACGAGCGGATTCTCCACGACGAGTTCCCCCGTGAGCTTGCCAAGCAGGGAATCGCCGAACTGAAGGCCCTGCGGCCCCTTTTCCTCGGCGACGTCTACCCACTGACCGAGCCCAGCATCGACCAGGCCGCCTGGTGCGCGTATCAACTCGATCGGGCCGACCTGGGCGAGGGATGCGTCTTTGTTTTTCGCCGTCCCGAGTGCAAACAATCGACGTTCGAGGTTCGCTTGCACAACATCGACGCCGACGCGATCTACCGGGTGAGCACCGCCGGCGAGACCTACGCCGCGGCGGAGCCCGGCGAGATGATCGGCCGCGAGCTGGCCCACCGCACGCTGACCGTCGACGTCCAGCCCGGCTCCGCGCTGCTTCGCTACAAGCGGACGGCACCGTGATTCGCTTCGCATCTCGGTCCCAAGCTCCAGCTTGGGACCGCACCCAGCGCGAAGCTCCGCTTCGCC
>CAYZWG010000592.1:0-2909 GCA_964481605.1 uncultured Planctomycetaceae bacterium | reverse complement strand
GCAGGCAATCCGCGAAGTTCGCCCCCTCAAGGTGCTACTGGCCGAAGACAGCCTGGTGGGGCAAAAGCTCATCATCGGGCTGATGGAGAAGTATGGGCACACGATCGTTGTCGCGGCCAACGGCAAGGAGGCCGTGCGGCGGTGGGAGGCCGAGCCCTTCGACCTGGTGCTGATGGACGTGCAGATGCCGGAATTGGACGGACTGGAAACCACCTCGATCATCCGCGCCAAGGAGGCGGCCGGCGGTCGCCACACCCCCATCATTGCCATGACGGCGCACGCCATGCGCGGAGATCGGGAACGCTGCCTGGCCGCGGGTATGGACGCCTACATTTCCAAGCCGATTCATTCCGAACTCCTCTTCCAGACGATTGCCGAGTTGGTCGACCGCGCCGGCGGCCCTCTCGAATCCACAGACGGCTCGGCCACAAGGCCGCCCCAGACGGTCCCGCCCGAACCAGCCGCAACGAAACCGACCGCGGGGGGCCTCGATTGGAATGCGGCCCTGAAAACCGTCAACGGCGACCGGAACCTCTTGTCCGAGTTGGCCCAGGCCTTCTTGGACGAATCGCCCGGGCTGATGGCGTCGCTGGATGCCGCTTTCGAGCGGCGCGACGCGAAGACCTTCCAGACCGCCGCCCACACAATCAAGGGCTCGCTACGCTACTTTGGGGCCGAGCAGGCGTTCCAACTTGCCTTCCGACTGGAGAATCTGGCGAAAGAAAAACGGTTGGAGGAAGCCGAGGCCGACTTGGCGAAACTGCACGCCCTCGTAGCACAAATCACGTCGCATCTGCTAGACTATCGGAACGCGGGTAGATCGGAGAGCCACTCGTAACACCGCGCCTGGGGGGGGCGGCTCCGCTCCGGTTGGGAGACAAGATGCCCATGACAAGTATTCTCGTGGTGGACGATTCAGCCGTCGATCGCCGTCTTGCCGGCGGGCTGCTGGAAAAGGACTCCGCCATCCAGATCCGATACGCCGTCCACGGGGCCGAGGGGCTGGAAAAGATGAAGCAGAACGCCCCCGATCTGGTGATCACGGATCTGGTCATGCCCGAAATGGACGGGCTGGAGTTGGTTTCCTGCGTTCGCAGCACCTATCCGGCCATTCCCGTGATTCTGATGACCTCCGCGGGAAACGAGGAGATTTGCGTCCAGGCGTTGCAGCGCGGGGCGGCCAGCTATGTTCCCAAGCGGGTTCTCTCGCAGCGTCTTTTGGACACGGTCCACCAGGTGCTCGAACTGGCCGTTCAGCAGAAGACCGTCACCAGGCTGATGAACTGCATGACCAGAAACCACAGCACGTTCGAGTTGGAAAACGACAACGGCCTGATTCCCCCCCTGGTCGCTCATCTGCTCGATGCGACCACCCGCATGGGCCTCTGCGATGAGGCCGACCGGATGCGGATTGGGATCGCCCTGGAGGAGTCGCTGGTCAATGCCCTCTGCCACGGCAACTTGGAAGTCGGCTCGGACTTGCGGGGCGACGACGATCAGGCCTACTATGCCTTGCTGGACGAGCGCCGAAACCATCCGCCCTATTGCGATCGCCGGATTCACGTCGATGCCTGTATCTCGCGCGTGGAAGCACAGTTCGTGATTCGCGACGACGGGCCCGGCTTCGACCCCAACGCGCTGCCCGACCCCACCGATCCGGCCAACTTGGAGAAGGCGGCCGGGCGCGGTGTGCTGCTGATGCGATCCTTCATGGACGACGTCAGCTACAACGATCGCGGCAACGCGGTGACGCTGATCAAGCGGCGCGGCGAGGACGAGTCGGCGGTGGCCTGAGCGCACTACCGTTGAACCAAGCCGGCGCGGCGTTCGGCGCGGGGCTGCCGACTACTGCTGTGGACATCTTCAAGGGCCGCCGGACGCTCGTAAACTGTAACCCGAAGCGTAAGCGAGGGACTCCAGGCTGGTAATTCTCCCTCGCTTACGCTTCGGGTTACAATGGCCGCCGGCTACCCGGGACCACCTGCCGCAAGTTCAACGTTCCTCTCCGCCGGCCAACGCACAAGGAGAAGGCCATGGTTCGATCTCTTCTGGTGGGAACGCTGCTAGTGGCGATCGGGTCCCTCGCCTCCCCCGGCCAGGGCGCGCCGGCCGAGAGTTTGCCCGACACGTCCAACATGAACGTGCTGTTCATCGACATCGAGGATTGCAACGCCGGTGTCTGGGGGTGCTACGGCAATTCCATCTGCAAAACGCCCAACATCGACCGCCTGGCGGCCACCGGTGTGCGGTTCGATCGGGCCTACGGCCAGGCGGTCTGCTGCAATCCTTCGCGCAGTTCCTTTCTCACCGGGCTGCGACCACTCTCCACCGGCGTGCTGGATAATGCGCAGGTGATGAGCCGGCGTCTGCCGGCCGGCACCCCGACCTTGCCGGAGATGGCCAAACAGCGGGGGTTCTACACGGCCGACGTGGCCAAGTTGTTTCACCGCACCGAGTTCGCCGAACCGCAAATGCGGTCTTTCGATCGCCTGGAACTGGTCGCCCGGCCGCCCGGCTGGAACGGCCCGCCGCCGGTCCTCTCCTTTCCGCCCATTCCTCGCCAGTTCCGCTCGCCGCCGCCCCCCAACCGCGACCGCAAGAGCAAGGAGTATATCGCCTGGCGGCGGCGACTTTCGGATCGCTATGGCGACTCGGGCCTGACCGACCAGCAGGAGCACGACGGCCGCATCGCCCGCTCCGCCGCGGCGCTGTTGAAGGAGTTCGCCCGCAGCGGGAAACGATTCTTCCTCTTCGTCGGGTCCAGCCGCCCGCACACCCCGCTGATTTGCCCGAAAAAGTATATCGCCATGTACGATCCGGCCACGATTCCCGACCCCCCGGCC
The DNA here is from genome assembly GCA_964481605.1 of uncultured Planctomycetaceae bacterium. Lineage (GTDB taxonomy): Bacteria > Planctomycetota > Planctomycetia > Pirellulales > Thermoguttaceae > CAYZWG01. Next base: position 66 of record CAYZWG010000592.1, on the reverse strand, counting down.
CCGCCCCAACACGACCGAGGCAGCCCCTACGCCTCCCGCGGCACCGGCGGCAACCCGGATATCTTC
>CAYZWG010000591.1:0-2977 GCA_964481605.1 uncultured Planctomycetaceae bacterium | reverse complement strand
CCGCTCCGATGCCTTGGATTTTGCGCGGTCCGGGCTTGGGTGAGGCGCCCGCTCGGGTTTGCGTGATGATGGGAGACGCCTCCGGTTCGACGGCGTAGCACTGGAAAGACGGCTTGCGTTTTTTGATTACTTCGCCGATGCCGGTGATCGTTCCGCCCGTGCCGATCCCGCTGATGAGAATATCCGCCTTTCCGTCCGTGTCGTTCCAGATTTCCTCGGCGGTGGTTTTTCGATGGATCTCCGGATTGGCGGGGTTTTGAAACTGCTGCGGAACGAAGCTGCCGGGCGTATCTTCGGAGAGTTTCTTGGCGGCGGCGATGGCGCCGGGCATACCCTTCTCGGCCGGGGTGAGTACCAGCTTCGCCCCGAGCGCCCGCAACAGACTGCGTCGCTCCATCGACATGCTCTCCGGCATGGTCAGCGTCAGCTTGAGCCCCTTGGAGGCACACACGAACGCCAACGAGATTCCCGTATTGCCGGACGTCGGCTCGATGATCTCCGTGTTCGTGTCGATCTTCCCCGCCTCGAGGGCCGCTTCGATCATGGAAAGTCCGATTCGATCCTTGACGCTCGACAGCGGGTTGAAGTATTCGAGTTTGGCGTACACGGTCGCATCCGCTTGGATGATCCGATTGACCCGAACCAGCGGCGTGTTGCCGATCGTCTGGGTAATGTCGTCAAAAAGTCGGGCCATGGCAGGACCTCCTTATCGTGTCAAAAACGTCGAATTTGGAACGCAGATTGGCTCTCCAAAAAGCACGATTTACTATATTCCCGCCCCGCGCGGGTGTCAATCGCAACCCGCCCGGTCCTCGTGTTCGGGGTCCGTGACAGAATCGGCGGGGTTGTTTTGGGGTATACTGGGGTTGGGACGCCAAGGATGGCGTCGCGGTAGTCTGTTTCATGGAGGAACCTGTCATGTCTGCATTGACCACACGTCGAGAAGCCCGAGCGCGGATCCTGGCTACGGTGACGGCCGAGCTGGACCGGATGATTCCGGAGGACGAAAGTATTCCGCTGAAGGGGGCGACCTTCGGAGATTTTGAGGATCAAGTCGAGGCGGTGGCCCGCACCACGTTGCCGGTGCTTCTGGAGGAGCGGGCGGCGTTAGAGCCGAACGCCGAGGTGGAGACGGCCGGGCGATGTCCTCACTGCGGTTCGAATCGGGTGTATCTGAAGAAGGAGGCCCCGCAGCGGGAGGTGGTGTCGCCGCATGGTCCGGTGGTGTTGTGCAAGCAGCAGGCCCGCTGCCGTTCATGCGGCAGTTCTTTTTCCCCCTCAGGTTCGTGACTGGGGGTTGCCGGCGGAGGTTGGTCTGACGCCTCGGGCGGCGCGTCGTGTAGCCCGGGAAGGGACCTTGCATTCGTTTGACCAAGCGGCGTTGGCGTTGAACGAGGACTGGGGTACGCATCTGGATGGCAAGCAGATTCAACGTTGGTCGGAGGCGTTGGGTCGTCGGGTGGTGCAGGAGCGGAGGGCGGAAGTGCGACGATATGAACAAGGGAAGCGTCCGGCATCGCCGGCCAACGCGCCGGCGCTGTTGGTGATCGGGATGGACGGTGGACGGGTTCAAACCCTGGAAAAACAAGGGGGAAACGGCAGTCGGTGGCGTGAGGACAAGGTGTGCGCGATCACGTCGTACCTGCCGGGGGATGGGGCGGCGGGGCATCGACCGGAGCCGTTGGTGACGACGTATGTGGCCACGATGGGCAAGACCGAGGCATTTGGGAAGTTGGTTCATATAGAGGCGGAACGGCGAGGTTTGCGGAAGGCCAAGACCGTGCTGGTGATGGGAGATGGGGGAAACTGGATCGATCCGTTGAGTGACCGGGAACGGTTGCATGATCATCGGATCGTGGACTACTACCATGCCGCGGAACATCTGTACGAAGCGGCGCGGGCGGCGTTGGGCAAGGAGGCGTCCGCGTCGTTGGTGTTGGCTGAACAACTGAAAGACTTTTTGTGGGATGGCCAACTGGACCCGTTGATTGCGATTTTGAAAACGCACGCCGATCGGTTGGGGCCACCGCAAGAGTCCGACGGCCCGGACCATCCACGCCGGGTGCTGGCCAACAACGTGGGCTACTTCCAGAGGCACCGTCACCATATGGACTATCCAACCTATCGGCGGAAGGGTTGGCCGATCGGTTCGGGCGTTACCGAATCAGCGGTCAAACTGTTCAACAAGCGGGTCAAGGGAACCGAGCAATTCTGGAGCATCCCGGGCGTGGAATCGATCCTGTCGCTGCGGGGCTTGTGGCTGTCGCAGGATGATCGCTGGACCCGCTATTGGAACACCCGCTCGGCCTACCGCAAGGCCGCCTAAACTGTCACGGACCCGGAATCACACGACATTCCGGCGGGGGGTGGTCAATCCACCCCCCATGCGAATATGATTACACGGGTACGCTTCACCGCCACGAGACTCGATTGCCTCGTCGCACTCGATGCGTCCGGGTCTCGATCCTTGCCGGTAAACAACGGACTTTCGACAAAGGAGCCCTCTCTCGTGCGAACTCGTACAGCGCTTGCAATACTTACAATGGTCGTTCTCGCACTCGGATGGACCCCCGCGATCCATGCCGAGTCCTGGTACGAAGACACCTTCTTCAACATTCACTTCGACCACCACACCCATCCCGGCCAGAAAGAACTCGGGGCCGGCTCGATCCCGGAGAAGATCGCCGCTTTTCTCAAACACACCAAGCCCGATTTCGTGCAATACCACGCCAAAGGACATCCCGGCTACGCCACCTACAAGACCACCGCGGGCACGCCCAATCCCAACATGAAACGCGATGTCGTCCGCGTATGGCGCGACGTTACCCGATCGCTCGACATGAAATTCACCGTCTACTACTCGGGCGGCGTCGACTCGCTCGCCGCCCAAAAACATCCCGACTGGATACGTGTCCAGGCCGACGGACAACCGCAGGGCAACATCGCCGGACCGACCCCCTCGCTCTGCTACAACTCC
>CAYZWG010000590.1:0-2998 GCA_964481605.1 uncultured Planctomycetaceae bacterium | reverse complement strand
ACCCGGGAGACCTCGCCGAAAGCCGCCAGGCAGCGACGGCTATTTCCGCTCTTTGCGACGCGTAATCAGCAGCGATTTCGATCCGCCGCCGTGGTAGAGATCGTACTTGGGATCGGCGTACTGCTGGAAAAACGCCTCCAGCCGCCCCAGCAATTCGGCCGCGACCGCCTCGTAGCCCGGCCGGCAAGCCAGGTTGTCCAACTCGCCCGGATCGTTGGCCAGGTGGTACAACTCCGTTGGCCCATCAGGAAATCGGCGAATGGTGTATTTCCACTCGTCCGTGCGAATCATGCGGCAGTTCTCGAACTCGTAGAAAACGACGTTCTCCCAACCCTCGATCGGCTGCCCTCCCAACACGGGCGAATAGTCGCGGCCGGGCCCCCGGGGGTCGCTGGGAACCTGGTCGGCCAAACCGAGATAGCTCAACACGGTGGGCAACAGATCGTAACTCGAGGTCATGATATCGCTGGTCGTGCCGGCGGCGATTCGGCCAGGCTGCCGGTAGATCAGGGGAACGTGGATGGTCGAGTCGAAGGTGTGCAGCGGCCGGGTGTGATCGCCCATCCCCCAGACGTGGTTCTGGCCCCCGCTGAGCCCCTGGTCCGCGGTGAACACGACCAGCGTCCTGTCGTCCAGACCCAGCCTGGCAAGCGTTTCCATCACGCGCCCCACCCCGTCGTCCACGCCGCTGACTTCCGCCGCGTAGCGACGCATGGCGACCGGGTTGTTGATGAACTGGCGGTTGTTGTAGAGCCAGGGATGGACCGGCCCCCGCGGAAACGACCACAGCGGCTTGTCCGCATAGTAGGCCGCGTGGCGGTTCCGGGCCGGCTTCAGCAGACTGCCCCCCAGCCCGTACGGCCCGTTATAGGCCAGGTAGAGAAAGAACGGCCGATCCTTGTTCTCTTCCAGGAAGCGGATCGCGTGATCGGTCCAAAGGTCGGTCAGGTACTCCGGCTCGCGGCGAATCTTCCCGTCCTCGATCACCTCGGCGCCATAAAACGTCGCCGTGGCCCCGTGGGGCATGGTGATCCAGGAGGAAAAACCTTCCTGCGGGTGCAGGTTGTCGCCCAGGTGCCACTTGCCGCTGAGACCGCAAACGTAGCCCGCCTCGGCGAGTATCTGCGGCAGGCTGCGAAACTCCTTCAGCGTGTCGTACGCCTTCGGACCGATCTGCACGTGGCCCCCCCCAAGGTAGCAGTGAACGCCGTGCTGCGAAGGCATCAGCCCGGTCAACAGCGTGGCCCGGGTGGGTGAGCAGACGGCATTCACGCTGTAGCAGCGCGTCAACCGCATCCCCTCCCTGGCCAACTGGTCGATGTGCGGCGTGCGGATGTCCGGGTTGCCGTAGCAGCCGAGCGTCCACGCACCCTGGTTGTCGGTGAGGATCAGCACCAGGTTGGTCCGCCCGGCGGCACCGGCTCCGCCGGCCAGGGTTCCCACCAGGCAGGCCGCCATGGCCCCCACCAGCACTCCGCGTAAGCCCATCTGCCTCTGCATCGTCGACACCTCCCGTAATCGGCCGGTAGCGGGGGGAAACGTGGTCTTCGGGCAAATCATATTAGTCGGCCCAGCGGGGCGATGCCAGCCGCCCGCGTTCGGTGCGGGTCTGGCGACCCCGCCGTTGGTCGCCGGCCTCTCGCGGCCGCCCTGTCAAATTGGCAGGCACCGCCGGGGCCGGCGGCTCGGATTTGCCGCCCTTGGCGGGCGGTCTCGGTCGGGGCCGGCGATCCAATCTCTTAACTTCTTCTATTCACACGGTTTAGGGCAACCGATCGCTTTGGCGCGCCAGTTGCGTCGTCCTCTGCTCCATCCCCGAGGGTGCGCCTATTTGGCAGCCGCGAGGGCCCACCAGCCAAACAAGATAGAGGCAACGAGGAAGTCTGGGAAAAAGTCGATTCTCTCAAGCAGCTTTTTGGAGGCGAGCATTCCATGGCGAAGAAGAAAGCCGCAAGCAAGACATCCGGCGGCCGTTTGAAATTGCAGCCGCTGGGCGACCGCGTGGTGGTCGAACGCGAGGAGTCGGAAGAGGTAACCGCCGGCGGGATCGTCCTGCCCGACTCGGCCAAGGACAAGCCCGCCCGGGGCAAGATCGTCAGCATCGGCGACGGCAAGCTCTTGGACGACGGCTCGCGAGCCAAGTTTCAGGTCAAGGTAGGCAACCGGGTGCTGTTTACCTCCTACGCCGGCGAGGAGTTCAAGCTGGGCGACCAGGAACTGCTGTTGATGCGGGAAGAGGACATTCTGGCGGTGATCAACTAACCAACCTTGGCGGGTGGGCGCCCCGCGGCGAGCGTCGGACAACCCCCCGGGCCGACCGCCGCGCAGGGGGGAGCCCCCCGCGGACGACCAAACCAACCAACCTCTCGGCAGCCTCCCGGGGCTTGCCAGGAACTTTTCAAGGAGAACACATCTGATGGCCAAGATGATTGCTTTCGACCAGGAAGCCCGCGATGCCATGCGGCGTGGCGTTTCCAAGCTGGCCCAGGCGGTCAAAGTGACCTTGGGTCCCCGCGGGCGAAACGTGATTCTGCAGAAGAGCTTCGGTTCCCCCACCGTCACCAAGGACGGGGTGACCGTGGCCAAGGAAGTCGACCTGGAAGACGTCTATGAAAACATGGGCGCCCGCATGGTCCGCGAAGTCGCCTCGAAAACAAGCGACGTGGCCGGCGATGGGACCACCACGGCCACCGTCCTGGCCGAGGCCATCTTCAACGAAGGTCTCCGCGCGGTGGTGGCCGGGGTCAACCCGGTGCAATTGAAGCGGGGCATCGAAAAGGCCGTCGAGGATATCACGGCCAAGCTGAAGAAAATGTCCATCGCCATCAAGACCAAGACCGAAATGGCCCAGGTCGGTAGCGTGGCCGCCAACAACGACATGGAAGTGGGAGACCTCTTGGCCGAGGCCATGGAGAAGGTCGGCAAGGACGGCGTGATTACCGTCGACGAAGGCAAAAGCCTGGCCACGGAGGTCGAATGGGTCGAGGGGATGCAGTTC
>CAYZWG010000589.1:0-3004 GCA_964481605.1 uncultured Planctomycetaceae bacterium | reverse complement strand
GTTCAAGAACCTGGGCCACCCGTGGGGTCGGGAGACCCGCGCCGAGCGACTTACGCTGTGGCCGGTCTGGCGACCGAGCCACATGGGCGACTCAATCGGCCAGCAGGGCCGCCATCCTCCGCCGAAGCTGCTGGAGATGATCGTCCTCGCGGTCGCTGAACGACCCTCGCCGCTGCGCGTAGGTGTCCATCCAGGTGACGATCCGCTCCCGGTCCCGCGGCGGCAGCACGACGTCGTGATGACCCCGGTCGACGAGCGCCAACAGCGGGCTGGTAGCCGCGGCACAGGCGCCGGCCACCGAGCGGCCCTGGCGATGCCGGGTCACCACGTGGGCCCTCAGGCTGGGGTTGCCGTAGCCGGTGAGCGAGTCGTAGCTGTTGGCCGCCGTGAGATCAAACTCCCCGCCCTCGGCGCCCGGGCGGTGACACCCCACACAGTGTTTTTCCATCACCGGCTGCACCAGCGTGAGGAAATCGATCGGCCAGGAGCCCGGCGGACCGGGCGTAATCCGGGAGGGCTCTCTCCGGGCGGCCAGCGGACGGCGGACGGGCGGGGCCGTGTTGCGGGGTTCGTGGCAGCCGATGCAGGAGAGCTTCTCGCCCGATTGCAGGTAGATCGCGCTCCGCATCGTCTCCACGGCCATGCCCCGGGCGTCCAACGCTTGAACAAAGAGCGGCACGCCCGAGGGCACGCGAAAATGGGCCGAGCCGTCCTCCTCCACGGGCACCGTGCCGAGCACGAACTTGCCCGGGTCGTGGCCGGTCAGCCCCATCACGGGCGAGTTCATCACGGGGTGGTCCTTGGGCGCGATGCCCACCAGCCGCAGCGCGCGGATGCTGCCGGGCGCGACGCCGTCGAGTCCTTGGTAGACGTCGGCCACCAGCACCCGGCCCTCCCGCGAGCCGTCGCCGTCGACCACGGAGGCGGTCCGCGGCGGCCGCCGGCGCGGCCGGATGGGAAGGGGATACATGGAGGAGATGGCCGGATCGCGGTAGAGCAGTTCCAGGTTGCCGAAGCGGTCGTAGAGGTAGATGCCCAGCGGGGCCGCGCCGGCCGCGTGGCCCTCGCTGCGCAACGGCTGGTCGCTCCAGGCCACCAGGTAGTGGTCTTCCGAAAGCGGATAGGGGTTGACGTAGTAGGTGTCGGGCCAGGCCTCGATTTCCGGAAAGGGCACCTCGGGGGTCAATCGCGTCATCGCCCCGTTGCCGTCCGACCCCTTCCTCCAATCCAACAGCACCAGGCTGCCGCCGGTGTTCGAGTGATGGGCCGAGGCGGTGAACACGATCTTTTGCGAAGCGGGAATCGCCCGGGGCTCAAACATGCAGTGGGGGTTGATCGTGTGGTTGCCAAACACGGCCCGGGTGCCGGTTCCGTCGGGCATGGTCGACCAGAGGCTCATGTAGGGCATCGCCTCGCGGTCGACATAGTCCCAGCGGGAGTAGAGGATTCGGCCGTCGTGGTCGACGCTGGGATTCCACTCGAACATGGCAAACGACGAGATCGGCCGCGGAACCCCGCCGCCGGCGTCCATCACGTGCAAGGTGTAGACCGCCACGGGGCGATACTCGTCGCCGCCGCAGCGAACGTAGCAGTCGCCCGACTCGCTGGCCCCGCCGGCCACCGCGGCCGGGTCGCACTGCACACGGTCGCCCCGCCGCGTGGAAAGCAGCACGATCCGGCCGTCGGGCAGATAACGCCCGTCGAAATCGTCGTGCTTGCCATGCGTCAGACGGCGAAGTCCCGTGCCGTCCAGGTTGATCTCGTACAAGTGGTAGAAGGCGTCTTCCGGAATGAGCGACTTGTCGAGCTTGTTGGCCAGGTCGTGGACTTGGGGATGGTAGTGGCAATAGGCGAAAAGCACCCGCCGGCCGTCGTAGGAAACATCCGGCCGTAGCACGGTGCCCGGCGGCAACTCGACACTCAGACATCGCAGCCGCGGAGACGGGCTCTTGAAGTTCTCCAAGACGTAGAGCCCGCCGCCGGGCCGCGAAAACCAGCCGTAATACTGGTCCGACATGTGGGTATACGTCCGCGAGGTGGGCGAGACCTTGAACTGGGCCGGAACCCGCTTGACCAACAGCAGGTCGTCGAAATCGAGCAGCGGATTGGCCAAGGCCAGCTTCCGCACCGTCCGCCGGGCCCGCAGGTAGAGCGCTCGCCGGGCCTGCTCCGGCGCGTGGGGAGCGAGTTGGTCGGCCTGGCGGGCGATCTCCCGGAGGGTCTCGACCGGCGGGGCCACGTCGACCCCCAGCGGGCCAAGGCTCTCGGCCAACAGAAACCCCCGCCGGAGGACGTGCGCGATCGAATACTTCTCCGCGTGCGCCAGCGGCGGGTCGGTTCGCGTGGACCACCGGCTAGTGCTGCTCTGGCTGGCCGGCCTGCGGAGGGCGATGTTGCGATGGTTGCCGACCGGAAAAATCTCCACCTCGTCCAGGTGCAGGCAGGTGTCGGCCTGGGGAAGTTGGAGACGAACGTAGCGGGCCTTCTTGCCGCCGAGCATCACCGTCAGGGGCCGGTCGTCGATGTGGCCGAAAAACGTGGTGCCGTCGTGCTGGTAGACCTGCCGCCAACTCTTGGCGTCGAGGGAAAGCAGAATCACGAGCCGCGCGGCCCGCTCGGCGCAGGCATCGCAGCGGTTGTAGACCATGATCTCATCCAACGCCCTCACGACGCCCAGGTCGACCTGCCACCAGGGCTGATCCTCCCGGGCCGTGTGAAACCCGTAGCCGCCGCTGCGAACGCCGTCACAGGCCCCCAGGGCGTCCTGCTCGACGCTCACGGCGCCCGGGCCGCCGGGGGTCGCCACGCCGCGAACCTGGTCCTGCCGCAGCCAGTCGTTTTCGATCTGTCGGGCCGAGCGGACGGGCTGGGCCGCCGGCTCCGCGGCCAACCCCACCAGGCAGAGTCCGCCGGCCAGTAGACTCCCCACCGCCGCCGCCACCATCGCCCGATCAATCGTTCGCGTCATGGCTTGCCCTTCCCGGCTGAACGCCCGCCAACGGAC
>CAYZWG010000588.1:0-3004 GCA_964481605.1 uncultured Planctomycetaceae bacterium | reverse complement strand
GAGTAGGCCGCGTGAATGACCGCCCGGCACTGGGGACATTCCTTGGCCGGCGCCTCGCCACCGCCTGCTCCTGGGCGATCGGCGATCCGAATCGCATCGACCGGGCCGTGGCGGAGGATGTTGCCGCCGTAGTCCAACACCAGGCAATCGGTCTTGTCCGGGTGAATCCGGAAGCCGCGGCCGACCATCTGGTAGTAGAGTCCGGGCGAAGCGGTCGGCCGCAGGAGCACGATGCAGTCGACATTGGGCGCGTCGAAACCCGTGGTCAGCACGTTCACGTTGACCAGGTACTTCAAGGGCGGCACCGTGTCGCCGAACAGGTTGGCCGCGATCCGCTCGCCCTTCAGTCGAGCGACGAGACGGTCCCGCTCGGCCGTGGGCGTCTCGCCGGTCACCAGGCCGCACTCGCCGCCGGTGATGCGGTCGAGCGTGGCCTGGACATGCCCGGCATGGGCGACCGAGGCCGCGAAGATCAACACGGCCCGCCGATCGCGCGTCATCTCCACGATCTCCCGGCACGCCGCACCGACCAACTCGTCGGTGTCCATCAGCTCTTCCACCTCGCTGCCGATGAACTCGCCGGCACGAACGTGCAGCCCCGACGTATCGACCCTCCGCCAGCCGGCCTTCGTCCGCAACGGGCACAAGAAGCCCTGGGCGATCAATTCCTTCACCCCCACCTCGTAGCAGACGTGATTCAAGAGGTTCTCGGGCCCGCAGAGCAAGCCCGACTTCATGCGATAGGGCGTGGCCGTCAGGCCGATCAATCGCACGGCCGGGTTGACCTTCTTGGCGTCGGCCAGAAACGTCCGGTATCGACCCTCGCCGTTGGGCGGCAGCAGATGGCACTCGTCGACAATGATCAGATCGAAGCGATCCAATTCGCACGCCCGCTGGTAGACCGATTGAATCCCGGCCACGATCACCGGATGATCCGTGTCGCGACGCTTCAATCCGGCCGAGTAGACGCCCACGTCCAGCCCCGGCGCGATCTGCCGCAGTGTGCCGGCCGTCTGTTCCAACAGCTCCTTCACGTGGGCGAGGATCAACACCCGGCCGCCCCATCTGGCCACGGCATCTCGGCAGATCGTCGCCATCACGGGGGTCTTGCCGCCACCGGTGGGGATCACCACGCAGGGGTTGTCGTCCCGCTCGCGGAGATGACGATAGACGGCATCGATGGCCTCTTGCTGATACGCACGCAGCCTCACGCGTCCACCTCATCCGGCAGGGGAAAGAGTTCCCGGGTGGCGGGATAGAGGCGGCTGGGGCTCTCGCCCTTGAGCCAGGCCGACAGGCCCCGCTCGACCTTGCCGTAACGCTGCATCCGCTGGCTGTACGAGCCGCCGCGCGTCGACTGGAGGTGTTGCCGCAACAGGACGATGACGCCCTCGTCTTCCGAAGTCACGATGCCGGTGGTCAGCTTGCGGCAGAAATCTTCCAGCATCCTGCGATCGACGCAGTAGTAGGCCCGGGCGACGACCCCCCGCGTGGTAGCCGTGTTCACACCGCGAGCCGATACGACACCAGGCAGATGAGCCAGGGCGAAATCGACGGCATCCTGGTGACGCTTGAGCCTCTGCGACATCTCGGCCGGCGAGAAGACCGGCGGATCGCCGAACCCGCCCAGCATCACGCGGAGCGCTGCCAACTGATGGTTGCCGACCTCGCCGTTTTCGCCAGCGATGTTGAGGATGTCGACCATCGAGCGGGTCTTGCCGCAGTCGATAGCCATCATCGACTCCGGATCGACGTTGCGCCAGACGAACATTTCCACCGCCACGCCGGACTCGACAATCGCCCACAACCGGTGCTGGCCGTCGAGGAGCGTTCCATCGGGGGCGAAGGCGATCCCGACGTGCGTCAGGCGCCACTTGCCCTCGGTCATGTCGCGGGCCAGACGGCGGACGTGCTTGTCCGACACCTTGCGGTTGTTGGTGTTGGTCTTCTCCAGCCACGCCAGGGCCTGGTCGGAATCGATGACCATCCGCTCGACGGTCGGGGCGTTGGTCATCAATCGGGGCTTGCTGGTAGCGATCATGCGGCACCTTCTTTCTGGTCTTGGAGGTAAGTGGTAAGGGAATCGATCAGGTTGCGGGCGTAGTCGGCCCCCATGGCCGACACGATGGCCCGGGCGCCGTAGGCCGGATCGTGCGGCAGGTTGAGATTGGTCTGGGCCAGGGCCGGACGGGGCTGGCGGACGGGCTTGAAGGCGTCGGGCGAGCGTTTACCGGGTGCCCGGGGTGTTTGACGTTGTTTCGTGCGGCCGATCTTGGCCGTGTTCATCTGGGTTGGCTTCCCGGTCTTCGGATGGGTAAAGGTGCGAGTGGTAGGGTGTTGATCTGCGGGGGGGTCATACTTCGGTTTTGCCGAAGTATGCCTGTCTCGCATCCGGCGGACCATCGTCTCGTCAACACCACATTGCCTGGCGATCTCACAGTTCGTCCACTCGGACCATTTCTCGTCTTTCAGCAGGGTCAACACGGCCTTGCGCTTGTCCGCATTGGTGCGCCGCAGGCCGTGTGCGGTATTGGCCCCTACCGAATAGAGGATGGCGTCACGCAGCGTGCCCTGGTGGACGTCGGCAAGGATTTCGTCGCGGTCGGCCCGCCGACTGGCGTGGTAGCGATGGAATCCGTCGGCCAGCCAGTAGGTTGCGCCGTCGAAGAACACGGTCACCGGCGGCAATTCGACACCACTGCCATACAATTCCGCGTATTCCCCCACGATCTGTTCACCGATGGCAACGCGGGGCTGCGTGCCGCCGTCGATGCGGATCTGATCCAGGGGCAGTTTCTTGGTTTCTTTCGATTTCATAGGACTCCTCTGTGGAACAAGGTTCAGGCGTTTTCCGCCAGCGTCAGATAGATCTGCACGGCCAGTCGCGGCAAATCATCCAGCCGCACAATCGCGACCCAGGGCCTTCGGTTCTGGCGATGTACGACCACGGGCACTTTTTCGCCCGCGTCTGCGATCGCCTGTTCGAGCGCCTCGTACAGCCGCA
>CAYZWG010000587.1:0-3013 GCA_964481605.1 uncultured Planctomycetaceae bacterium | reverse complement strand
GGCTCAATCCCCCAGCAGCTTCTCCCGCAGGATTTCGGCGATTCGCTCGTTGTACTCGCCGGAGACCGTGCGGGGCGGAATCCAGTCTTCGTAGTCGAACTCGGGATAGCTCAGCGGCTGATCCAGCCCGCGATGGAGCACGTAGAAGTCGCGCACCCGGGCGGCGATCTCTGCCGAGGCGTACTGGCCCAGATCGAGCGGCGGCTCGGGCGGCGGCTCGGGCACCTTGTGGACCAACTGCCCCATCCCGCAGCCGATGTAGATCGTGAAGGGGCGGTAATCCGTGGCCGCGTTGATCTGGGGGCCGCCGCCGTAGTCGGCCACCCAAACGCCCTCGTGCGTCTGGATCACCCGGCCGGGGAGGCTCAGGCAGAGACGAACCTGCGAATCGGGATCGAATCGCTGGAGCAGTTGGATCAACTCTTGGGTACGCATGATGACCGTCTCCCGGGAGCGGGCCAGAAACCCGATGAAGCGACGTGCGGTGCGGAGGTCTTCCCTGAAAAAAATGCCCTCTCCGCCCTCGCCTACTTGATTGTGTCCCAAACCGCCTCGCACGGCCAGTCTTGACCGGGGCCGGAAGCCCAACGGCGCCGAAGCGAGTCGGGCCGCCGACCGGCTCGGCCCGGCCGGCCGACCTCCGCAAAGAAAGAAAAAGGGCGGACGCAACCGTCCGCCCATGCCGATTCCTCGGGGGGGATTTCGCCACCGCGCCTATTCGCCCTGCCAGAGCCGCGTCCACGAACTCAGGCCGAAGGGAAGGCCCGCGTGGAGCTTCTCCGGCTCGCCGGTGATGAACGTCGTTACTTTCTTCACGCTTTGGGCCCCGATCATGTGACGGCTGCTCCACCGGCCGTCTTTCTGCTCAAAACGGATCAACTGGGGGATCGATCCACCCTGGGCGAGCCGGCGAGTCAACTCGGACTGTTGATCGACGTCGACGTAGGCAAACGCCACGCCCTCCAGGGCACCGTTGCGGGCGACCTGGGGAAGGATCGAGTTTCTCAACTTCCTGCACGCCGGGCACCAGTTCGCACCCAACATCACCACCAGCGGACGCCCGGTGGTGAGGCTCTCCCGCACGGCCTCGCCGTAACTCCCTTCGCCGGGGGCCATCAAACTCGCTTGCAATACAACGGCAGCAACCAGACTTGTCATCATTTCCTCGCTCCTGGAACATCCTGTTATCGACCGGTTCAAGGGGCGGTCGCCGTACCTGGCAACCGCATCCGGCGCCTTTTCGACCCGGCACGATGTGCAGGCGTGATGGGCCGGTCCTTCGTCGGCAGAGCAACTCATACCCCCCAAAGCGGCACGAGTCCGCCGACATCCCTCGAAGAATCGCCCTACGGCGCAATTGCCGTGCCAAGTCTTGTCCAGATTCTAGCCGGCACCGCAAATGGCTTCTGTGAAATGCAATACAGTGGCTTGTATTTTCTCGTCGGGCGAGGGTAGCGCTGGACGCGGGTCTTCTGACCCCGCGGGTGGACCAGCCCAGGGGGGCCCAGGGGGTCAGACCCCTCCCCTCCCTTTCGTACGGAAAACGAGATATTTCGAGAATGGCTTCCCTTCGCGACAAGATGGCCAAAATGCGTGGCATCGTAAAATGGTCTTGACCGTTTTACGATAGTCGCGATAATGGACAGACCATGAAAATCAAGAAACGCATCTACGACGCCCTCCTGGCCGAACATCTGGCGACACACCGCCAAATGGCCTTCGTCAGCGGCCCGCGACAGGTTGGAAAGACCACAACGTGCCGGAACCTCTCCCACGGATATGTCAACTGGGACAACATCGAGGATCGCAAGTTGATTCTCGCCGGCCCGAGAGCCCTGGTCGATCGATTCGGACTCCGTCGCCTGCGAAAGACGCTTCCCACGGCGATGTTCGACGAACTGCACAAGTACCCTCGGTGGAAACAGTTTCTCAAGGGCTTCTTCGATACCTATGCAGATCAAACTCGAATCATCGTGACGGGAAGCAGTCGGATGGACACCTATCGTCGTGGTGGCGATAGTCTGATGGGGCGTTACTTTCTCTATCGAATGCATCCTTTCTCCGTTGCCGAGACGCTCTATCAGGATCTGCCCGAGATGAAGCGGATCGTTCGCGGTCCCAAGAAGATTAAGACAGCCGATTTTGACGCGCTCTGGTCCCACGGAGGATATCCTGAACCCTTCATCAAACGCGACAATCGCTTCAGTCGCCGTTGGCACGGCCTTCGTCAACAACAGCTTCTGCGAGAAGATGTGCGTGATTTCACACAGATTCAGCAAATCGGCCAGTTGGAAACACTTGTCAACTTGCTGAAAAGTCGCTCCGCCGGCCAACTCGTCTACAGCAATCTCGCCAAGCATGTTCGCGTATCGGTCGATACGATTCGTCGCTGGATAGACGCCTTGTGCGGCCTACATCTTGGTTTTGTGATCAAACCATGGTTCAAGAACGTCTCCCGCTCCCTCCGGAAAGAGCCCAAGTGGTTCCTGCGCGACTGGGCTTCCATCGAAGACCCGGGCAACAAAGCCGAGACTTTCGTCGGCTGCCACCTGCTTAAGGCCGTGGAGGGCTGGAACGATATGGGCCTGGGTGATTTCCAGTTGGGCTATTTGCGAGACAAGAGTCAAAGAGAGGTCGATTTTGTTGTGGTTCGCGAGGGCAAGCCCTGGTTTCTCGCCGAAGTCAAACATCGCGAGCAGTCCATCAGCAAGCACCTGGAACACTTTCAAGAGCAAACGGGCGCGCCGCTGGCGTTCCAGGTTGTTGTGGATGCCGACTACGTGGACGCCGACTGCTTTGCGTCGCCGCGCGGCCCTCTGGTTGTTCCCGCCAAAACGCTCTTATCTCAACTGCTGTAGGTTTGCTGCGGCGGCGGGCCGCCCGGCGTGCGTGGATTGCCGAGGCCAAAGTCGATCAACAGGAGCATCATTGTCGCCAGCGGAGCGACTTCCTCACTTACTGCTGGACTTTTGCAGAATGGCGACACGAGGTCCCCTCTCCCTCCGGGAGAGGG
>CAYZWG010000586.1:0-3025 GCA_964481605.1 uncultured Planctomycetaceae bacterium | reverse complement strand
GGGACATCCCCTCGGAAATCGTCATCGCGAAGGGATCATTGAAGATCGTCTTGGCTTCCTCGAACCTGACACCGTGCTTCATCTCGTTCCGCTTGGCCTTCTCTTCGTCCCACTCGAATACAAGGTCCATGGCAGCGTGTCTCTGGAGCGAACGTTCTTAGCACTCGTGATCACGTCTCAGGATGGGCCACTGGGACAGCGTCGTGCAAGCTGCTCAGCGGCGGGGTAGTTTACTTCGCATAATATAGCGGATTACGCGGCGGGGTGCGACTGATCGGGTATGATTTCCTTGTTGCATTCTCCAAGGTCTGCCTCCTAGCGTCCCTGGGGGGCCACTCGGCGCGTGCGTTCCCAAGGAGGACCTTGGGAACGAGGAGGATGGGGGGACGAGAAGGACGGGGGAACGAGGAGAATTGCCGGACGGCGATCCCGCCTACCGGTCTTGGCAGCGAGGAGAGGGGGTTGAATTGGCGAAAGGTCCGCCGGGGGAGTACAATCCGGTGTGCGTTGTGCACGGGCCCACACGGTGGGCGCCCGCCGTGCCCGTGGAAAACCACCCCAGGCGGAGGAGATCGGAAATGCCCCCTTCCACTCGAACCGGTTCGTCGCGGCCTTCTCGCCGCCAGTTTCTGAAGAGATCGGCCGTCGCGGCGACGTCCGCTTACGGGCTGTCCGTTGCCCGCAGTGCGCACGCGGCCGGCGGGGAAGCGATCAAGATTGGCATGATTGGTTGCGGCGGGCGGTGCAGCGGCGCGGCCGGCCAGGCGTTGAGTCTGGGCAAGGACGTGAAGCTGGCGGCGATGGCCGACATTTTCGAGAGTCGGATGCGGGCCAAGCGGAAATACTTCCAGACGAAATACCCCCATCAGTTCGTCGCCACGGACGACACCTGCGTTTTCGGCCTGGACGGGTACAAGACGGTGATCGAGGCGAGCGACGCGGTGCTGATCGCCTGCGCGTCGAAGTTCCATTCGTTTTACGCCGGCGAGGCGCTGAAGGCCGGCAAGCACGTTTTCATTGAAAAGCCCCACGCCATCGACCCGGCCGGTTGCCATCGCCTGGAGCGGGTTTGCCGGCTGGCCCGGGAGAAGAATCTTTCCCTCGTTTCCGGCCACGAGAGCCGTTACAGCCTGCCCTATCAGGAGCAGGTGAAGCGAATCCACGACGGGGCGATCGGCCGGGTGGTGGCCATCCAGTCGATGTTTCTCCGCGCGCCCTATCGGACCATCGCCCGCGACCCCCAACTGAGCGAGACGGAATACCAGTTTTCCAATTGGTATCATTTCCGTTGGCTCTCGGGCGACGACGTACCCCAGTCGCTGGTCCACAACCTGGACCGGATGCGATGGGTGCTGCACGAGGGGAATCCCAGCACATGCTTTGCCCTGGGCGGCCGCTCGACCTCGTTCGGCGAGGTGTATGGCGACATGTTCGACCACCAGACGGTGGTCTACGAGTTCGACGGCGGACCGCGGCTGTTTGCCATGTGCCAAACCCGGGCGGGATGCTACGCGAGTTGGGACGACGTGCTGCTGGGCACCAAGGGGGTCTGCCACTGGACCGCCTGTCGAATCGAGGGGGAAAACCCCTGGCGCTACAAGGGCACCCGCAACGACCCCAACACGGAAGAGCAGAAAATCCTCATCGGTTCGATCCGCCAGGGCAAACCGGTCAACCACGGCGACACGATGATCGACAGCACGTACATGGCGATCATGGGCCAGATCGCCTCCTATACGGGCAAGCCGGTGAGCTGGGACCAGACGGTGGGGGCCGACTTCGAGTACGAGCCCAAGCTGGCCGACGTGCGGCTGGAGATGGAGGCACCCACCAAGCCGGACGCGACGGGCAACTATCCGCTGCCGATTCCCGGGGTGACGAAGTACCTTTGAACGGGCGCGTTTCCGTGTTTCCGCCGACCGCCAATCGAAGCGTAGGGGAGAAAGCCATGTGGCGACTGAGTGCGACCGTCGCGAGCCTTGTTCTGGTGGCGATGGGGGGGCTCCTGGCGGCCAGCGGCCGGGCCGAGGAACCGGCCGCCCCGGCCCAAAAGAGCCAGGCCGCCTGGGCGCCGAAACTCTACGGCCTCTGCATGGAGATGCACGACGCCCGCCACCGCTCGATTCCCCAGCAGGCGCGGATGCTGCGTGAACTGGGCTTCGACGGGGTCGGCTATCCGCTTTGGCTGGACGAAAACCTGGAGAAGAACCTGCACGCGCTGGACGAGGCCGGGCTGAAGGTCTACCTGCTCTATGCGACGATCCACTTGGGAGCGGATGCCCCGCCCTACGATCCGCGGCTTCCGGCGGCGATCCGCAAGCTCAAGGGCCGCCCGGTGACGATCTGCGTGCTGCTGCGAGGATTTCCGCCGGGCGATCCGCGGGGCGAAGAGCCGGCCGTCGAGATTCTCCGCCGGCTGGGCGACCTGGCCGCCGAGTCGGGGCTGCGAATCTCCATCTATCACCACACGGGCGACTGGACGGCGAGCCTCCTCCAAGCGCTCGAGGTGGTGGCAAAGACGAATCATCCGCGGGTGGGGGTGAACTTCAACCTCTGCCACTGGCTGATGGTCGACGGCGACAAGGATTATCGGCCGGTGCTCCGCCAAAACGCCGACAAGATTTTCGCGGTGACCATCAACGGGGCCCGGATCGGCTCGAAGACCTGGACCAACGGACTGATCCAGCCGTTGGACCGGGGCGACTTCGACAATCGCCAACTGCTGGCCACGCTCCGGCGGATCGGCTACCGGGGTCCCATCGGGCTGATGTGCTACGGCATTCCGGGCGACGCCCGGGAGCACCTCCAGCGGTCGATCCATGTTTGGAAGACGTGGCAGGCGGAGTGGGCGAGAGAGTAGGGCCTTCATTCCGCAACAGAAACGAATGAGAAGTTATGCCTTTTTGTCCAGGCCCAAGAATCTTGGCAAGTCGACCCTCGTTGGAAATAGGATTGTCTGAAAAGATCAACCCGTAGTTCGACTGTTTGATCTGGGTTGACTCGACGCAAGTATTTATGTATTAGC
>CAYZWG010000585.1:0-3025 GCA_964481605.1 uncultured Planctomycetaceae bacterium | reverse complement strand
GGATTCGCCCCTCACCGATCGCCCAATTCCAGCGGCAACACCATGGCGCGGTTTTCCTGATACCAGTGGACACTGCGGCGGAGGCCCTCCTCGACGTTCGTTTCCGGCCGCCAGTCGAGCAGTTGCCGCGCCTTGTCGATTTGGGCCCAGGTGGCCGGCACGTCGGCCGGATGGGCCGGGCGATACTCGATCGCCGCCTGGCGGCCGGTGAGGCGGGCGATTTCGCTGATGATCACGTCCAGCCGGACCGGCCGATCGCCGCCCAGGTTGATCACCTCGTAGCCGAGCGGTTTTTCGCCCGCCACGGTGCCCCGGGCGATATCGTCGATGTAGGTGAAATCTCGCTCCTGGCTACCGTCGCCGAAAACCACGATCGGCTCGCCCTCGGCAATCCGGCGGACGAAGCGAAACACGCTCATGTCGGGCCGGCCGGCGGGTCCGTAGACGGTGAAGTAGCGAAACACGGTCACGTCCAGCCCGTGCAGATGGTGGTAGGTGTAGCACAGCGCCTCGGCCGCCTTCTTCGAGGCCGCATAGGGTGAAAGAGGGTGGTTCGTGTCGGAGTCCTCGCGGTAGGGCACCGGGTTGTGGGCCCCGTAGAGGCTGGAGGTCGAGGCAAGGATGAACTTCTTCACGCCGTGCCGGCGGCAACAATCCAGCAAGTTCAGCGTGCCCTCGCAGTTGGCCCGGTAGTAGACCCAGGGGTCTTCCACGCTGGGGCGAACGCCGGCCCGCGCGGCCAGGTTGAAAACGGCCGAGTAGGGCCGCTGGGCAACGTCCTCGTCTTCCGCGTCGGCGCGGAATCGCTCGGCCACCTGCTCGCGATCGGCAATGTCGACCCGCTGAAAGCGGAAGTTCCGGCGGCCTTCCAGCCGTGCCAGCCGCCACTCTTTCAGCCGCTGGTCGTAGGCGTCGTTGAGGTTGTCGATGCCCACGACTTGATGCCCCGCGTCCAACAGCAGACGCGCCACGTTCGAGGCGATGAAGCCCGCACAACCGGTCACCAGGAAACGCTTCACGGTTTGCTCGCTTTGGGGTCCGATCTATGCCTTGCGGATTTTCTCGCGTCCTCGGGTCACGCCCGCCGTGGCGTTCCGCGTGTCGACCACCAGCGGCGCGTGCTCCACCAGGAACTCGTAGTCGTAGGCCGAGTGGTCCGTGGCAATCAGCACGCAATCCCGCGTGGCGAGAAACTCGGGGGTCAACTCGCTGCTGGTCAAGGGGGGAACGTCGTGGTGCCGCATGGGCGGCAGCCGCGGCACGTGGGGATCGTTGTAGCTCAGCTCCGCGCCCCCGGCTCGCAACAGGTCGATGAGCACGAACGAGGGGCTCTCGCGGGGGTCGTCGACGTCCTTTTTGTAGGCGATACCCAGCAGGCAGACCTTGCTGCCCTTGAGCGGTTTGCCCTGCTCGTTCAGCGCATCCACCACCCGGCGGACCACGTATTCCGGCATCGCCATGTTGATTTCGCCCGCCAGTTCGATGAATCGCGTGGTCAGGCCGTGCCGGCGGGCCACCCAACTCAGGTAGAACGGGTCGATGGGGATGCAGTGGCCGCCCAGGCCGGGGCCGGGATAAAACGCCTGAAAACCGAAGGGTTTGGTTTTGGCCGCGTCGATCACCTCCCAGACGTCGATGCCGAACCGCTCGAAGAGCATCTTCATCTCGTTGACCATGGCAATGTTCACCGAGCGGTAGGTGTTTTCCAGAATCTTGCAGGCCTCGGCCACCTCGCAGGTCGAGACCGGCACCACCTGCACCACGGCGTGGCGGTAGAGCGCCGCGGCCAGTTCGAGGCTTGCCGGGTCGATGCCGCCGACCACCTTGGGAATTCCGTCGGCCGAAAAGTCGGGGTTGCCCGGGTCCTCGCGCTCGGGACTGTAGGCGAGGAAAAAGTCCTTTCCGGCCTTCAGTCCGCCGGCCGATAAAATGGGCAAGAGAACGTCGCGGGTGGTGCCGGGATAGGTGGTGCTCTCCAGCACGACGAGCTGGCCCGGCCGCAGCACGCGGGCGATGTGGCGGGTGGTGTCCTCGACGTAACTCAAGTCGGGATCGCGGCTTTTGTCCAGCGGCGTGGGCACGCAGATCAGCAGCGCGTCGGGCTCGCCCAGCCGCTGCATCTCGGCCGTGGGCTCGAACGAGCCGCTGCCGATACACTGGGCGATCCACTCCGGCCGGATGTGGCCGATATAGCTCTGGCCGGCCCGCAGCCGATCGACCTTCGCCCGGTCGACGTCGAACCCCAGGGTGCGGAATCCCGCATGGACGAAGGCGCGAATCAGCGGCAGCCCGACGTATCCCAGCCCGATCACGCCCACCGTGGCCGTTTTCTCCCCAATGGCGTTTTCCAGCGACGTTTTCATGCTTTGATTGCCTTGTGCACGGGAGCAGCGGCCGATGGGCCGAGGGCCGGGAGCGTTGTGGCGGCGCGATTTTTCCAGCATACCATCCAACCGCCGGTGTGGGGACCGGCTGCTTGGGGGGCATTCACCGTGATTTCCCAGATCGGCGGGGTCGGCAGCCCCGCGCCGAACGCCGGCCCGCGGGCCGGGCGAACGGTCGATGCTTCACCCGTCGGTGGCCGGAGAGGGGTCGATCTGTTCGGCCCCGATGATCCCGGCCGGCAGGACGAAGATTTTTCCGTCGCCCATCCGCCCGGTTCGCGCGACCTCGACGATCGCTCGAACCACCTCGTCGACGCGGTACTCATCGACCCACAGGGTCAGCTCCACCTTGGGCAGATAGGCCAGCGAGTAT
Organism: uncultured Planctomycetaceae bacterium; assembly: GCA_964481605.1. GTDB lineage: Bacteria > Planctomycetota > Planctomycetia > Pirellulales > Thermoguttaceae > CAYZWG01. Next base: position 268 of record CAYZWG010000585.1, on the reverse strand, counting down.
TCGCTGCCGTGGTACTCGTCCAGATAGCTCTTCTGGCGGCTGTAGCCCTTGACTTCGCGGACCCAACACGCCTCCAGCGGGGCGTGCTTGAGCGCCTCGAGCACCTTTTCCGCCAGGTACGGTTTGACAACGGCGACGATCTGTCTCATGGCCAGGCGTGCCGAGCAAGAGGGTTTTCACAAAGGCGAACGGATCGGGCCGGCCCGATGATGTATCTGGACTTTTGCAAACTCCTCCCCTCTCCCTCTGGGAGAGGGGCCGGGGGTGA
>CAYZWG010000584.1:0-3026 GCA_964481605.1 uncultured Planctomycetaceae bacterium | reverse complement strand
CCATTTTCCCCCATCGCTAGCGGCCACCCTGTAAAAAAAGTCCGTTCCTGCACCCGCTCGGCGCAGGTCTGGCGACCTTGCCGAAACCGCCGATTGCTGTACCCCGCGCTCAGACTTCGGCCGGTTTCGCCGCGGGCTCCGGGGTCGCTTGGGCAACCAGGCTCTTGTGCCACTCCACGCCCAGCATCAGCACGTTGATGCCCGAGCCGATCCCCAAGAAGGCCACCCGGTCGTCGGGGGCCACGTGTCCCCGCTCGACTCCGATCGCGGCGGTGATGGGCAGGGCCACCGAGCCGGTGTTGCCCAGGTAGGGCAGCGTGGCGTAGTCGATCTGGGTATTCAACCCCAGCGTCTCGAAGAGGAGCTTCTGGTGGGCACGCCCCACCTGGTGGCAGAAGGTCTTGTCGATGTCGTCCGCTTCCCACCCGGTGTGGGCCAAGAAATCGGAAAACGCCTCCTTGGCCGCGGCGACCCCTTCGTGCAACAACCGCTCCGAATCGGTCCACATCAGCGGCTGCATCTGGTCGCCGCCCGACTCGTCTCGCCCGCTCTGGCAGAGATGGCAGAAGTCGGTGCTGGCGCGGGCCACGCCGCCGGTGAGCCGATTGCCCGTGCGGCTGAGCTCGCGGTCGACCAGCAGCAGGGCGGCGCTGCCGGAGCCGATGGTGAGCGAGGCCACGGCCAGCTTGATGTCGCGGCGGGAGAGCGAGGTGTCGGAATTGAGCCGGCGGATCGTCGTTTCCACTAGCGACCGACTGCTCTCCGTGCCCACCACCAGGGCGGCGCGAATCTGGCCCAACTCGATCATGTTGGCCACCTGCACCACGCCGTCGAGCAGGCCCAGGCAGGCATTCGACACGTCGTAGATCATGCAGTCGGGCGAAAGCCCCAGGCGGTGGTGCACGCCGGCGGCCGTGGCCGGCTCGAGAAAATCGCGGCAGACCGAACCGTGCACCAGCGCGCCGATCTGGTCGCGGTCGACCCCCGCCAGCCGGATCGCTTTCTCGCCCGTCTCCACGCTCTTCAGGCTGGGGAGCATCCCCGGGGGCCAGAAACGCCGCTGGACGATCCCGCTCATCAACTCCAGCCGGCCTTCCGGCAGCCGCAACCGGCGATAGACCGGCTCCAGCCGGGCTTCGATCTGGTCCGAGGTGACGACCTCCTCGGGCAAGGTGTAGGCGATCGCTTCCAGGCAGACGTTTTGGTATTCCATCGATGCTCCCGTAGCCGCGGTATCGCGACGACAAACATCCCAACATACCGCCGGCCGGCTCACCGGTAAAGAAACTCCCCGGCGGTGGGGTCTGCATCGTGAAGATCGAGGCCGGAACAGGTCGCCCCCGAGGGGGCGCGACTCAGCCCGCAAACTCGCCCCCGATTCTCCAGTCGCCACTGCCCGAATTGATCCCCCAGGCCGGCCAATTCCGCGCGGTTTTCTGCTTTTCGGTGGCCGGCGCGGGCATCGATGCTAGCAATGCTGTCAGTACGACATGTAGTTGTCAAGGAAACCGCAACTACAAAATGCTGGGATTCGCTTGCCAAAGGCGCGGCGCATCCCTAAACTGCCGCACAACTTGCAACGGCAAGGATTTGCCGCGACACGCTCGGAAGCTTGGATGATGCGAGTCGCAATACGAAACGGACGTCGTACCGGTTCACCGCATCCCGAATTCCAGATCGGGACGCAGGGAGAACCGGTTGTAGGTTGGATGCCATGTGGCGACGCCTTTTTCTTACTTTCCGCCTCGGGTCTTCGCGCCCCCCTCGTTGTGGTGGTATTTGCGTCGCCGGGCTCGTTGTGTGGGCCCGCCCGGCTCGGCCGGACATCTCATCTCTTTTTCCCGCTAGACGGCACAGGACGTGTCGGAGGAGAACTAACTCATGGTCCAGAAACCCGTGATTGGTCTCAACGCTGATTTTCGTTCCGCCCGGAAGGATTCGCCGGCGTTCAGCTACCTCTGTTCCGGCTACTACGATTCGTTGAGCAAGGCGGACGCCATTCCCCTGGTGATCCCTCCGCTGAAGGAGAAAGCAGACCTGGATCGCGTCCTCGATCTGCTCGATGGGGTGGTCCTGATTGGAGGCTACGACCTCGATCCCCGCCGCGACGGATATATGCTCCACCCTTCTGTTCGCCCGTTGGATGCGCGCCGAGAAGACTTCGACCGAATGTTGATGCAAAGCATTGTCCGTCGTCGGATGCCGGTCTTCGGGATCGGCGCGGGCATGCAATTGTTGAATGTCTCCCTGGGCGGAACGCTCTTCCTGCATATTCCGGAGGATGTGCCCCATGCGTTGCCGCACCTGGACGCCACGGACCGGTTCCATCGCCACGCCCTGGAGGTCGTTCCCGGCTCGCTGCTGGAGCAGGTTTATGGCGAGGGCGAGATTCGCGTCAACAGCATGCACCACATGGCGATCGACGATCTTGCCGCCGGGCTGGGCGTCACCGCGCGGTGCCCGGACGGCATCGTCGAAGCCGTGGAAAGCACGATGTCCGACTGGTTCGCCATGGGGACGCAATTCCATCCCGAGTGTGACTCGGCCTCGGCGTTGGACCTGCGGATCTTCGAGGAATTTGTGACCGGCGCGACCGAGGCCGCCCACGAGGTGCGGATGGTGGCCTGAGGCAGGATGATCGCCGGCGGCGGGGTCGGGAGACCCGCGCCGAACGGTAGGCGGGATGATCGCCGGCGGCGGGGTCGGGAGACCCGCGCCAAACAGGAGGCGGGGTCGGGAGTCTGTAGGGCCGGCTGTGCCGGCCGGAACGTGGCTGGCACTGCAAAGTGCGGCAGCCAGCCGGCCCTACGGCAACTCTTCGCTCGTTCCCAAGCTCCGGCTTGGGAACGCTCTTCATCGTAGCTCCACTTCGAGTGGCACTGCCAACAGGCCGCGCAGACCTGACCGCCAGTTGCGCATGCGAAGCCGGAGCTTCGTAACGGGTAGGTTTCGCAAGGGTTTACCTCCATTCGGCGGGGTCGGGAGACCCGCGCCAAACAGGAGGCGGGGTCGGGAGACCCGCGCCA
>CAYZWG010000583.1:0-3034 GCA_964481605.1 uncultured Planctomycetaceae bacterium | reverse complement strand
CAGGATGCCCGAGATGTTCGGCATGAAGAGAGTGTGCTATCCCGCGAGACAACCCGTGCGGGGGGTGGACGCACTCCGCGAGACAACTCTCCGGCCGGAAGTTGCGATAGCGGTGAGCCGGCCGGTCAAAGTTCGAGGTATTCCTCCACCGCCTCGCGGATCACCGTGCGGTCGGGATCGACTCCGGTCCAGAGGCGAAAATCGCTCGCCGCCCGCTCGATGTAGATTTCCAGGCCGTCGATCGTCGTCAGGCCTCGCTCGGCGGCCTCGTCCAACAGGGGGGTCCGGGGTGGATCGAGCGACAGGTCGGCCACCAGCGCCTGGGCGTCGAGGCGGTCCCAGTCGATCGCCGGCGGCTGGTCGACCGCGCTGACCAGCACGTTGGTTGCTTCCGGCATTTGGAAAGATTCGTCCCACGCGGCCGGCGAGGCGGTGTACTCCAACTCGCGGGCGAGCAAGTCGACCAACCGGGCGGCCGCCTCTTGCTGGCGGTCGACAACCGTGATCCGGGCCACCCCCGCCGCGGCGGCCTCCACGGCCATGGCCACCGCCGGGTCGCCGCAGCCGAAGAGGACAATCCGGGCCGTCTGGGGGCGGATGTGGCGGCCGAGGACGTCCAGCAGGACCTTGCCCTGGGTATCGTCACCAACCAGCACGTCGTCCTGCTCGCGGGCGATCCAATTGACCACGCCGGTCCGCTGGGCAGTGGGGCCCACGCGGTCGAGGTGCGCGAGCACGGCCCGATCGTGCGGCGGGGTGCAGTTGCCGCCGCGGAACCCCAGCGCCTTCATGCCGCGCACGGCGTCGGCCAAGGCGTCCTCGGTGACCTCCAGCGAGAGGTAGCGCCAGTCGAGCTGGTGTCGCTCGAAGGCCTTTTCAAACATGTATTGGGACGGGTTGCCGGAGGCCGACTGGCTCAGCAAGGCGAGGATCGGTTGCAGCGACAGGTTCGACACGATGGAGGGATTCCGGAAACGTCGGCCCGAGAGATGGGGCGGCCTCAAAGGACAACCGAAAAACGTAACGCGTGGGGAGTAGGGCCGGCTGTGCCGGCCAAATAATCAGCATATTGTGGAGGATCGCACCTGGAAAAGCAATCGCACCCCCCGGGCGGTGGTGGCCCACCGCTTGGAAACGGGTTGCCGGCGAGAAACAATGGGTTCATGAGCGTCTCCCGATCGCTACTTGCCCTGCTGGTGGCTGCCGCGGCGTTTGCCGACCTGGCGGTGCTTTCGCGGGTGAACCCAGCCCGGCACCCCGGGCTTGCCTGGCCCGATTTGCGGTTGGCCCTGCTCTTTTCGCTGGTCTTTGCCCAGGTGGGCCTGACGGCGATCTGGGCCGTGCTGGGGCGGACCGTGTTGCCTTGGCGGATGGCCGGGTTGGTGGCGGTGGTGGTCGGCTGGAGCGTGACCCTGGCGGCGGTTCTGCCGGGCGCGGTCGCCGACCTGGTGACCGACGATGCCTGGGGCGTGCAGTTGCTGTTGCAGGCGGGCTGGGTGGGGGCGGTGCTCGTTCCGGCCCGAGCCTGCGGAGGGCGCCTCGCCGTCGTGCCGACCCGGCGGGCGGAGCGGGGCCTGCGGCGGTTTCAGTTCAGCCTGGGCTATCTTTTCGCCTGGATCACGTCGACGGCCGTGGTGCTGGGCCTGTGGAAGTTCACCTTCGATCTTTTCCCGCTGGACGCATCCTCCCGATTCTGGCAAGAGGCCGTGGCGATCGGCGCGGTCCATGCGGCACTGGCCCTGATGGCGGTTTGGGCCGTGTTGGATAGCCGGTGCTGGTGCGTTCGGCTGCAAGCTGCGGGGATCACGGCCGTGCCGGTCGTGCTGGTCTTCGCGTTTTGGATTCGCCAGGCCGGCCGCGAAGCGCTGCTGGCCCTGTTGGTGCTGTGGCTGTTGGAGGCGTTCTGGCTGGGCTTCGCGGTTTACGTGGTGCGCGTCGCCGGCTATCGTCTCCGATGGGCCGGGCTAAGTTGTCGGGGCCGGGAATCGGCTATTGCTCGATCCCGGTGCGTGCCAGCACGCCGCGTTGGTAGTAGTGCTTGATCTGCCGCATTTCGGTAACCAGGTCGGCCCGACGGATCACGCTCTCGGCGGCGTAGCGGCCGGTGAGGACCAGCTCGACGTTCTCCGCCCGGGCGTCGATCAGCTCGAGCAGGTCGGATACCGAGAAGAGGCAAAACAGCGGGGCGATGTTGGCCTCGTCGAGGATCACCAGGGCATGATCGCCCCGGGTGAGCACCGCCTTGCATTCGGCCAATCCGCGGTGGGCGGCCTGGGCGGCTCGATCCGCGTCGTCGGAGCCGAGGGCCGGACCGTAGCGGCGAACGGTGACGCGATCGGACAGACACTGGAGTGCCCGAACCTCGCTCGAAGGGAGCGGCTTTCCGAACTGGGCGATGAAGACGTTCCAGCCCGCTCCGGCGGCCCTCAGTGCCAAACCCATCGCCGCGGTGGTTTTTCCCTTGCCGTTGCCGGTGTAAACGTGGACGTAACCCGACATGAGAGGAGCATCCTCCGTGAGCGCCCAGGGCACCCCTGCCCGGGGTGCCGCGTTTCGGCGGCCGCACGTCCCTCGCGGACGGCCGCGACAATCGCGTCGGTAGGTCTTCTGGCTTCCGAACTCAGAGCGGACTCGGCCTTCTCACCGGCGGAGATTCTCCCGGCAATGGCCTCAAAGAACGAGCCGCCCTTGACGACGTTCGGTTACAGCGGCGGGGCCGTCCCGGATTTTCACCGGAGTTCCCTGTCTGCCGGCGCTTGCAGCTCAAGCGGCCGGCCACCGACGCACGCTTTCGTCTGGTCACGATAGCCGATTCGTCCGGGCGCGTCAAAGGGGGGACGGAACGGAAACGAGCCGGGGGGTGCAGGAACAGACTTCCGGAGGTGGTTCGAGTGTAGGCCGGGTCGCGCTGCCGGCATCGTAGAACCAGCTCTTCGTGTTCTTCGCGGGCTTCGTGGTGAAATGGTTGCAGAACCCGCCATGATCGCGGGCAGTGTTCACCACGAAGCCCGCGAAGAACACGAAGGAAGTAGCG
>CAYZWG010000582.1:0-3039 GCA_964481605.1 uncultured Planctomycetaceae bacterium | reverse complement strand
CCCCCCATCGCTAGCTGCCGCCCAGTAAAAAAAGTCCGTTCCTGCACCCAGCCCTGGAGCCCTGGAAAGCGAACCCGGAGATAACGCGACTTGCGGGGAATATAGTGTACCCCACGTTCGGCGCAGGTCTCCTGACCTCGCCGAAACCACCGATTCGCGTTCGGCGCAGGTCTCCCGACCGCGCCGAAACCACCGACCGTAGGTCTCCTACGCGACGACAGCGCGGCGATTGGGAGACCATCGGTCCTCTGGCGGCGGGGTCGGGAGACCCGCGCCGAACAATGATTGGAAGACCGGCGCCGAGCGCCGCCGGTCGGCCCGAACACCTTCCCCATTTTCCCCTTCTTGACTCGTTGCAATATATGGGTCTCCCGCTGCCCGTGGATTCCGGCAATTCCCCCACAATCCGTTAAGTTGCCCCTTTGCGGGCGGTCGATATAAGCGACACCGGTAGCGCAAGCCGCTTTCGCGCACGCGCTGTGCCGAATTCGTTTTCTGTGGGGAAAAACCCGCATGACGGGTGCCGTGGCCGCGTCCGGCATGGCGAGGATTTCCGCAACAGAAGCGACTCCCCTCCTGGATCATCACGATATCTCGGTCACCGTGCGTCCATCGCTGGGGGCTCTGTTGGGCTGTGGGAAGGACACTGATTGGACGAAGGGGTTGAGACAAATGGCCCATATTGCTTGTGGGAAGACGAACGCCCCGGCCGGAAGCGGCCGATTTTTGCGGATCGTTTTCGGTGTGGCTGTGTTGGCGACGTCGGCGGCATGTTTTGGGCAGGCTGTCTGGGCGGATGACGGCCCCCAGGCGGCCGGCAGCCCACCGAGCGTGTGGGAGGCCAAGGCCGCCGCCCTGGTCGACGTGATTCTGGACCCTGGGATCAACCTGGACATCGATCCGCGGCGATCCAAGATTGTGCGGACCAAGCGTCCGGTGACCCGCATCTCGGTGACCGACCCGGAGATTCTCGAAGTCGTGCAGTTCAGTCCCAAGGAATTCGAGTTGATCGGGGGCACGACGGGCCAGACCACGCTCACCTTGTGGTTTGGCGACGAAGGTCAGGGGGGCGAGATTCTTCGCTACCTGGTTCGCGTTTCGCCGGACGAGGCGATGGAGGACCGGCGGAAGATTGAATACAAGGAGCTGGAGCAGAAGATCAACGAGTTGTTTCCCGACAGCATGGTTCAATTGTTTCCCGTGGCGGATAAGCTGATTGTTCGCGGGCAAGCCCGCGACGCCGAAGAGGCGAGCCGGATCATGGCCTTATTGCGTGGGCAAGGTCCGGACAGCGGGGCGTCCGCGCTGAGCGGGGGGCGGGTGAACCAGGGGCCGGCGGCGGAGCCTTTTCCGGGGGTGAGCAACTTGCCGGCGGCCGACCTGATCAACATGCTTCAGGTGACGGGGGAGATGCAGGTTTTGCTCAAGGTTCGGGTGGCCGAGTTGAGCCGCACGGCGTTGCGGCAGATGGGTTCCGAGTTGAACATCAACGCCGAGGACTTCACCTTCGACTCGTTCCTGGGGTTGGCCGGCGGGGCCACCAGTGCGGTGCTGGACACGGATGAAGTGCGTTTCGCGCTGGAAGCGTTGAGCACAAACAGCTACGCCAAGATTCTGGCCGAGCCGAACCTGGTGACGCTGAGCGGCCATTCGGCCTATTTCATTGCGGGGGGGGAGTTTGCCGTGCCGTCGGTGGTGGGTGTGGAAGGAGCCGCGGCGGTGACCACGAACTTTCGCGGTTTCGGCACCCAACTCGTGTTCACCCCCACGGTGATGGACAAGGATCGCATCCGGCTCCACGTGGCCCCCTCGGTCAGCGACATCAACGAAGACAACAGCGTGGACGGCATTCCGGGTTTGGATACGCGTGCCGTGTCCACCACCGTGGATTTGCGCGAAGGCCAATGGTTGGCCATCGCCGGCTTGTTGCAGGACCAGCAGTCGGGCAGCAAAGCGCGGGTGCCGTTTTTGGGCGACATGCCGGGGCTGGACATGTTTTTCGCCAAGAAGGAAGTTCGTCGCGAAGAGACGGAACTGCTGGTGCTGGTCAGTCCCGAATTGATCCACCCCATGGAGGCCGAGGAGGCGCCGCAGATTCTGCCCGGCATGGAGGTGACCGAGCCGGGCGACGTGGCCTTTTACATCTTTGGGAGCTACGAGGGCCGACCCGACTGCGACCACCGCAGCACCGTCTGGCCGGTCGAGCAGCGGGCCATCATGCGAGCCCATCACGAGGCCAAGGCGGAGGCCCACTACCAGGACTGCGAGCGCTACTACATTCAAGGCGAACACGGTTTTTCGCAATAGGCTCGCGCCCCCGGCGACGGCACCGGGCGAAAACCGCTCACCGGAAACCCCGATTCTCGATAGGGAAATCAACTCGGCTCCTTTGCCTGGGCTATCGCTGCCCGCAAACCAGGAGAAGGAGATTTCAAGGAGGCGTAGAAGATGATGTCCCCACAGGCCCGGACCCGAATCGCCGCGACTGTCACCTGCCTGCTCGCCCTCTGGAGCGTTGGCTGCCAGCAGTGGAAGCAGTATTACCAGCATCCCACGCCGGCCCCCTTGGGGACGATCAGCGATCCCGTTTGGCAGACCCAGGAGGCCAACGCGGAGCGGTCCGATTTCGTGGTCTATCAGCATGAATTCCAGCGTAACGCCGAATGGCTCAACACGGCCGGCGAAGACCACGTGAAGCAGATTGCGGCCCGGCTGCTTTCCGGGCAGGATGCCCAGGTGGTGGTCGAGCGGAGCATGACCACCGCGCGAGCCGATACCAAGCACAAGTACCCGATCCACCCCAACCCGGAGTTGGACATGCGGCGGCGCGAGATCATCTCGCGCTCGTTGGTGGCGATGGGTGTGGAGGACGCGGAAGACCGGGTGGTGGTGGCGCCGGCACTGACACCGGGGGCGACCGCCAGCGAGGCCGAAGCCGCCTATCGAGGCGGATTCGGCGCCAGCCCCTTCGGCGGCGGCGGCCTGGGGAGCGGGGGCGGATTCGGCGGCTTCATGTTCGGCGGTGGGGGCCTGTTCTAA
>CAYZWG010000581.1:0-3042 GCA_964481605.1 uncultured Planctomycetaceae bacterium | reverse complement strand
GGTTCTTGAACCTGGGCCGGCGGCAGCCGGCAAGAGGTCAGGGAGCCGGTGGCGATGCTCAGTCGGTGTTGCTGTTCGCTGGGTGGAGTGATTTGCCCCGACCTCTTGTGGCAGAGCCACACCGGTTCAAGAACCGGTGCTACCCGCTTGAAAACTACCACCGGCCCGACCCCCTCAACTCTCGCCGCCGGCGGCTTCAACTCTCCACGAATTCCGGCTCGACCCGCTCGGGAATGATCCCCGCCGCGTGGCCCCGGGCGAGCAGTTCGCAGACCGCCTGGCGTCCTCGCGAGCCGAAGTCCAGCGTCCACTGGTTGACGTACATCCCCACGAACCGGTCCGCCTTGGCCCGGTCGAGTCCCCGCCCATAGGAAAGCGCGTAGTCGAGCGCTTCCCGGCGGTGGTCGAGACCGTACTGGATACTTTCCTTGAGCAGCCGGTTGACCTCGCGAATGGTCGTCTCGCCGAGGTCCTTGCGGATCGCGTTGGCCCCCAGCGGCAGCGGCAGGCCCGTCTGGTCGAACCACCACTGGCCCGTGTCGAGAATGAGTTTCAAGCCCTGCTCGGCGTAGGTCAGTTGGCCTTCGTGAATCACCAGCCCGGCGTCGACCGGCTGCTGCTGGTATCGACCCGCCGCCACCGCCTCGAGAATCTCGTCGAAGGGCACGACGACGTAGGGAAATTCCACCCCCAGGCAGAGCCGCAGAACGAGAAAGGCGGTGGTCAGCGTGCCGGGCACGGCGATCGGCCGGTCGGCCAGGTCGTCGATCGAGCCCCCTTGCCGGGCCACCACCATCGGTCCATAGCGATCGCCCATGCTGGCCCCGCACGGGCAGAGCATGTAGACGTCGTGCAGGTGGGCATAGGCGTGCAAACTGACCGCCGTCAACTCCAAATCGGCGGAGAACGCCCGGCGGTTGAGGGTCTCGATGTCGATCAGCTCGTGCTCGAAGCGGAATCTGCCCGTGGGCAGCTTCCCCTTGGCCAAAGCGTAGAACATGAAGGCGTCGTCCGGGTCGGGGCTGTGGCCGACGCGAATCAATTGTTTCTCTTGGCTCACGGTGGCGTGATCTCCTTGCCGGCTTGCGGTGGCTGTTGGCTGTGTTCGGCGCGGGGCTGCTGACCCCGCCGCGGGCCAGCCGCCCGCGAATCGCCGTCAGGCCTCCACCGAGAAGCCGGTCGAAGTCCCCTCGGGCAGGGCGCCTTTGGGGTGGACGATGGGAGGCCGGCCGGAGGACGCATCGGGCTCCGACAGGCCGGCCGTGGCCGACTCGCTCTCGCCCGCCGCGGCAGCCCCCAGCTTCTCACAGAGCATCCGCCACGTCTGGCGTTCCGTCTGGAGCACGCGGAGCACGTCGTCCAACTTCTCCTCGTCGCGACGCAACTGGGCCTCGCTCAACGTCCGAAACACGTAAAGGTAGATCGAAGCCACCTTCCTGACAAGGGGCTGGCCGGCCTCGCGGTTCAGCCCCGTGAGAATCTGCGTGACGATTTCCTGGGCACGAATCAGCGACTCGCACGCTTCTTCGTCCCGTTTTTCGTGCCATTGCGACCGGCCCCGCTCGATCGCGCGAATCGCCCCCTCGATCAGCAGGTATTGAAGCCGCTGGGGCGAGGCGGTCATCACCTCGGTCTCCAGGTAATGGCCGGCCGTGGTGGGTTGCACGTGGTGGGCTCCTCCTTCCCCAGGATTCGTGATGCGGTCTGGCCTGTGTACTTGGACAGCCCCGTAGGGCCGGCTGTGCGGAGCCGAAACGTGGCTGGCGCTGCGAAACGCGGCAACCGGCCGGCACAGCCGGCCCTACGGCAGCTTCTCTTTCCGCCGGTTTCTCCGCCGGGTGACGAAATCCTCTACTTGTTGCTCGATCCGCTCGAACTCGATCCGAGCGAAAGCGGCGGCAGCGGCTGGATCCCGCCGATCACGTTCAGGCTGGATTGCATCTTGCCGATCGCCAACTCCATCCGGTAAAACTCCATGAACATCCGCTCCCGCTGAGCCGAAAGCCGCTCGTCCATCCAGGCGACGCGCTTGTCGTTTTGTGTGATTTTCCGATCGAGCGTGGCCGAACGGCCCGAGAGCAGCGAGTTGCCCTGCCCGCTGATCTGCTCGCTCAGGTCCTTCAGCTTCTTGGAGAATCCGGCGTTGGCGTCAGTAAAGAACCGCTCGACCGCCTCGGAATCCTGGGCGAATCGCTCCTTCAGCTTGGCCGAGTCGAATTGCAGCTTGCCGTCGTCCTGAAACGAAATGCCCAGCTCCCCCAGCGACTGAATCGGGCCCACGTCGAAGAACCGGCCGCTGAAATAATTCGACAACTCCGTGTCCAGCCGCAGCGCCGTGGCGTCGCCCGTAAGGGTCGCCTTGGTGTTCGTCTCCGGATCGTAGGCCGTGTACTCCGAAAGCTTGTCGCGAAACTTGTTGTAGTTGTCGACCAGCGTCTGCACGCTGGCGACCAGGTCCGAACTGGTCGTCTGCACGTAGACCGTGACCGGCTGGCTGGAGGCTTCCTTGATCTGTAGCCGCACCCCGGAAATCACGCTCTCAAAGGTGTTCGACGAGGACCGAATGAGCACGTTCGGCTGGTTGGGACCGACCTCGCCCAACACCAGCAGGGCATCCCGGGCAGCGGCCGTCTCTTGCATCGAAAAGCCCAGTTGCGACGTGTCCACCACCATCTGGCCCGCCTTGCCCGACATCTCGCTGGTCAGTGCCAGGCGGAACGGATTGCTCGAACCGTCGACGAACGTGGTCGCCTGCACGCGTCCGTCCAGGGCGTTGATCTTGCTCCGCAGATCGTCGAGGCTGTCGCCGGCGGCCAGATCGACCGTGTAGGTGGTCGTCCCGTCGATCACCTGCGTCATCTGCCCGCCCACGTCCTGCTCGACCATCCCGCCCAGCAGGTGAAGATCGGCGGCGGTCGTCGAGTTGCCCTCGTTGACTTCGATCTGGCCTCCCCCGCCCGCCGTGTCGCGCAAGCGGATGCCGTCGCCGGTGGCGTTCAATTCCGCCACCATGCCCACGTTGAGCCGATTGATCGCCAGCAC
>CAYZWG010000580.1:0-3045 GCA_964481605.1 uncultured Planctomycetaceae bacterium | reverse complement strand
CCCTGCCCGAAACGAACGTCGCTCCGGCGGCGAGGAAGCGACGGGTGAAACTCTCGGAGCTGCGGCGGCGGAGGAAGCGGTAGCAGGATGAGGGGTACGAGCAGCGCCAGGATCAAAAGGAGAAGGCGCCATACGCTCGCCCGCCAAGGGAGTTGCCGCGGTCACTCCTGCGGTGGCTTCGCCGCGTTCCAAATCGCGTAGACTTGTTTTTCGCGGGCCTGCGAGGATTCCTTGTACGAAACGATTGTTTGCTCCAAACCCGCACAGAGCTTGGCGGTGGTGCTGAAGTAGGATTTGTCGGCGGCGTATTGCGACGGTTTGGATAGCCGCTTGAGCTTGCCGTCGGCGAGCATCTTGAGGCGTTCACAGGTGGTAGCCAGGTACTCGACGGCAAGCCGGGCGTGGGCGGCTTCGTAGCTATCGGCAAGCCCGGCGGCCACGAGTCCCTGGTGGAATCCGCGGATCAGGGCGATCTTCGCGTCGATCTCCGCCAAGGGCGGCGGCAATTCCTCCTTCTTGGACACGACCTGCTTGCCGTCGAGATACAAGGCCATCCCTCCCTCGGCAGCGACCGTGGCCGCCACGTGGACCCACGTATCGGGCTTGAGCTTGGCGTCGTAGTGCAGCACGCCACGCTCAGTGATCAGCCGCAGCGAGTTTCCGGGAAAGGTGTCCAGCAGGTAGCCGCTTGAGGTGCCCACCTCGCTCTTGTCGATGATCCGACCGCCGCCGGCAGCCTGCCGCCCGGGACAGATCCAGGCACTCAGCGTGCAACCATCGGCCAGGTCGAGGCGGTCGTCATCGGCCACCTCCAAGTAGCCTTCGCCGGAAAGCTCGATCGCCGGGTGGGCCGACTCGTCGACGATCCGATATGGGCCGACGACCTTGGCCGGCAGGTCGTTGCCCGCCAGGTTGCGGGAGACCTCGTCTTGCACGACGCCCGGATTCCAATCGCCCACCAGGGCTTCATCCTTGGCGAAGGTGGCCGTGGCGTCGCGAGCCAGTTTGCCGATCTCCTCGGCCGTGAGGGGGCGGTTGAAGAGGCACACCCGGCCGATCCGGCCGAGAAACCGGCTGCCGCCATGGCTGTCGGCCCCGATCCGCAAGGGCAAATGGTTCGTGCTGATGACCGGGAATTGCTCGCGGCTCCACGTCATCTTGCTCAGTTCCGGCACGTGCGGCAAGGCCGACATCGCGGCCGGCTTCCGCGACCGAAACGGCGCCGGCTCGGCCCCGCCCATGGCGATCTGGATCACGGCTTCCCGAGGCGTCTTATCATAAGGCAGCGTGATCGACGCTTGATCGAACGACGGCCACGGTTGCCCGTTGACCAGAACGGTCGTGACGGGCCCACTTCCGTTGGTGCCAAGGTAGAGCCGCTTCTCTCCAAAACGAATCGGAAAATGCTGCTGAAGGCGCGTGATGCCCGGCGGAATATGCGGCAAGAGCACCAGCCGGTCGCTTCGATACAGGTACTCGAACAGTCCGCGAACCATCGCTGCCGGCGGCCCGAAGCTGTCGTAGCAGAGGTTGATGGGCTGGGTGGGCTGGTAGACGGCCGCGCCGAAGTCGACGAGCGGGTTGTCCATGCGGAACTCGCGGGCAAACTTCATCAACTGCCGCATGGAGCGCCGGGCGTCCTCATACTGGCCCAGCCGGTAGTAGCCCATCACCATGCGGGCTTCGCAGGTGGACCAGGCGCCGCCATTGACCCAGGTGCCGAATTTCCAGAGCCAGTTGTTCGGCGGCGTGTACATGTCGTCCAACCCTGGGTAGTTGGTGATGATGAAGTCGTGCGGCCTCAGGCCGGGGATGGAGGCGATTTTTCGGTAGATCTTCTCCGCCTGCGCGTCGTCGGCCACGCGGAAGCAGATCGCGTCGTGGTTCGCCACGGCCTCGAAGTAGCCGTATTGCTCGGCGCCGAAGACGCCGTGCCGCGTACCGTCCGGGTCGACGTACTTGACGAAGTAGCCTTCGTCCGTGGTCAAAAGCGGCAGGCCCTTGCGGGCGAGATCGCGGCGGGTCGTGTAGAGCCTGACGGCCTCGGCGTCGCCGGCCAGCTTCTCCAACTCGATCAGCCGATCCAACCCGGCGATATAGGTGATCGACAACCCGGCCAGGTAGGCCTTGCCGTAGGTGCCGTCGGGCTTCTTCCAGCCGGCATAGCTGGGCGCCAGCAGATTGCCCGCCGGCCCGGCCAGAAAAAGGTTGTTGTGGGGATCGCGCCGGGACTCGATCAAGTTGGCGCACCGTCGGAGCTTGGGCAAGTAGCGGGCGATTGCCTTCTCGTCGCGGTTGATCAACAGGGACTCGGCCTGCATCACCAGCCCCGCGGCAGTGAATTCCATGCCCCAGTCGTGGATGGCGACCTTGCCGTCGCCCTGTTTGGGGATGAACCAGTCGGGGCTGGCGGCGTCGCAAAGTTGCCCGTCGGGAATCACCATCTCCTTCTCGCCGTGCTTCCATGTCCGCCTGCCATCGCCCATCTGGTCGAACCAAAGGTCCTGGGAGTTCTGAAGAAAAGTCGTTAGCGGCTCCTCCAACAGCGGCAGCCCGCAGTAGGTCGGGCCGTAGCTGTTCTGGATCCACCAAGCGCCCCACGTGGGCCCTTCGACCAACCCGTTCCACGCGGGCGTGTAGAGCATGGCCACGTTTTGAAACTCGGGATCGGGCGAGAAGATTCGCCGCGAGACGTCCAAAAGCCGCAAGTACTCCAGGTCGCCCTGGCCCGAGTAGAACTTCCCCTCGAAATCGTCCGCTGCCCGCGCCGTGACCGCCGTGAAGAAAGCAGGTGAGGTCAAAAGCACGATCGCGGCAATGCCGGCCGGGACGCGAAACGCCGACGCAAGGCCGCACATGGTATGCTCCGGCGACAAACCGTGGTGGGCAACGCCTGGATCGTTGTGATAAGGCACGGTGATGTCTCCACTTCTGGAAGCGCCGTGGTGTGAACCATTGGGCCACTCCGTCTACCGGTTGAATACCCGCAGTCTACCGGATTCGGCGCGGCAAGGAAAGCTGGCGTCTGCTTCTCATGTGGCGCGA
>CAYZWG010000579.1:0-3069 GCA_964481605.1 uncultured Planctomycetaceae bacterium | reverse complement strand
CTAAAGGTGATACGGATAGCGTTGCGGCCGGCTCATCATTCGCCGCGCCTCGTCGTCGCCGACGATCTCCCACTTGCTCTCGTCCCAGTGGAGCGTGCGGCCCAGGATATAGGCGAGATTTCCCAACACGCAGAGATTGGCCACGCCGGCGCCGAACTCGATGTCCATGATGCACTTCTTGCCGGTGCGGATGCCCAGGAACCAGTCTTCCATGTGTCCGGGGCTCTTGTAGACATCGACCGCGCCGGCCGGGGGAACCCAGCGGCGGACCTTGCGTTCGGCCCAGGTGCCGCCGTCGCCGCCCCAGTGCATGCAGGTGCCCTTGTCGCCGTGATAGACGGCCCCGTAGCCGGGCCGGGTAATTTTCCGCACCCCCGGCTGGGCGAAATCCTCCGCCGTGCGCTCTTCCGCCGGAAACCGCTTCTTCACCTCCTCCATCGGCATCTGCGTCCAGGTGAGGACCCAATCGGGGTTCTTGAAAGTGTACTTTACGTTCATCAGCACGGCGCTGTCCCAGAGCCCCTGCTCAGGCGGCGTGCCGGTGGCCTCGATGGTGACCGGGCCCTGGCCGTCGGCGCCCATCCAATACTTGGCGCAACTCATCACGTGGGCCCCGCGATCGCGAATCTGCCCCCCGCCCGACTCCAGCAACCAGCGAAAAACGCCGGGCAGGTATTTCGCGTTGTAGGGCCGCCAGCGAAGCGGGCCCAGCCACATCTCCCAGTCCAGGTTGTCCGGCGGTTTGCTGTCCGGCGTTTCCGAATGGTCCTCGGGACTGGGGTAGTGAAAACACTCGACATGGCTCACCTTGCCGATCACGCCGTTGGCCAGGTAGCGGTGCATCAGGTAGGCCTCCGGCTGGGAACGCCCTTGCGAGCCGATTTGCGTGGCCACGCCGGCCTTTCGCGCCGCCGCCACCATCGCCTTGCCCTCCTCGATCGTGCAGCAGGCCGGCTTTTCGCAATAGACGTGCTTGCCGCACTCGGCGGAATGGGTGAACTGCACCCCGTGCCAGTGATCGGGCGTGGCGATCACCACCGCGTCGATGTCCTTCCGCTCCAAGATGTAGCGGTAGTCGCGGTAGACGTCCGCCTGGGGGCCGATCTCCTTCGACGCCCGCACAAGCCGCTTATCGTCGACCTCGCAGACGGCAATGCTCCGGGTCTCGCCGCGGCCGCGCAAGGGGCCCAGCTCGTGAAACAGACCGCGGGCACGACCCCCGAAGCCGATGTGCCCCACGTTGATTCGTTCGTTCGCGCCCTTCTTGCCCTGGGCGGCCATCACCCCCTCGGCGAGCACCATGGGCGCGGCCGCCGTGGCGGCCGTGGTGGCCAGGAAATCGCGCCGCGGCAGCTTTGCACGTTGGCTCATACTCAGTATTCCTTTCCGTCAAAAGGCACACTTGGTTCCGCAGAATCCTTGGGCGCGCTCGGCGCGGCTCTGACCGCCCGCGCCGTCCCCGCTCTTCTTACCCATCAAACTAGCGGTCGCGCGCTTTGCAAACAAGACTGGGCGAGGAAAATCCGGCGGCCCGGCACGGATGTTGCCGTAGGGCCGGCTGTGCCGGCCGGCGTTTGGCGAGGGTCTCCCGACCCCGCCCGAATGCGTCGGTTCCCAAGCTGGAGCTTGGGAACCAGGTCATTGATCCTCTTTCGGCGGGGTCGGGAGACCCGCGCCCAACGGAGGTGGGGTCGGGAGACCTGCGTCCGACGGAGAATCGGGCTTTTCCACGCCCCACATTCCCGATCGGCTTGCCAAGGGATATGATACGTGTTGCCGGGGGGCGGTGCATCACGACAAACGGGCACTCTCTGAGTGGCCATAACATATTTCGTACACGCTAGTTATGACAATTGATACACGTTTACCGCTGGAGCCGCTGGTCGACTCGGTTCGCCATGCCGACGCCCACGGCGAGGCCCGCGCGTCACTCTTGTTGCGGGCAAACGGGATTCTCTCCGGCCGGCAGACCGCCTCCAGCCCGGAGAGGAGCAGCTTGGCCGCCAAGCTGGAACGCTGGCGATACCAGCACCTCAACGAACGGGCCGGCCGGCTGCGGGCGGAGGACTTCCATCTGGTCGACGCCTTGGACCTGGCGGCCAACGAACTGGCCGGCCGGCCGGCTCGGCCACCCCGGCGCACCCGCGGCGCCGTGGCCGATTCGTCGCCGGGCCCCGCGGTGGAAGAGGCCGCTGCGTGCCTGGACGATTCGGTGCCGCTGGAAGCCATCGCGGATCGGGCTTCGCGGATGACGGCCGAGTGTTTCGGCCCGCTCGCCGCCGAAGCGGGGTCGTCCCCGGCCGGCCGCCGGATGCTGATGTACGCTCCGCTCTACCTCTCCAGTTTCTGTATCAACCACTGCACCTATTGCGGCTTTCGCTACTCGGAGAATATCGCCAGAAAACATCTCACGCAGGAGGAGGCGCTGGCCGAGGCGGCCATCCTGATGGAGCGGGGGTTCCGCCACATCTTGCTGGTCGGCGGCGACTTTCCCAGCCTGACCACGGCCGAATACTACGCCGGGGTGGCGGCCGCGCTGGCGAGGCGGGGGGTTGCCCCGGCGATTGAGATCGCCCCCCAGCCGACCGCCGATTACGCCCGCCTGGTGGAGGCCGGCATCTCGGGCTTGAGCCTCTACCAGGAAACCTACGACGAGGCGGTTTACGCCCGGGTTCACCCCAAGGGGAGCAAGGTCTCCTACGATTGGCGGCTGGAAGGAATGGATCGCGCGGCGGAGGCGGGGGTCCCACGGCTGGGCTTCGGGGTTCTCTTGGGGCTGGCCGATCCCCGCCGAGACCTGCTGGCGATGATCCGCCAC
Organism: uncultured Planctomycetaceae bacterium; assembly: GCA_964481605.1. Lineage (GTDB taxonomy): Bacteria > Planctomycetota > Planctomycetia > Pirellulales > Thermoguttaceae > CAYZWG01. Next base: position 251 of record CAYZWG010000579.1, on the reverse strand, counting down.
GCCCGCTACATCCAGTCCCGTTTTCCCCACCGGACGTTGGCCTTCAGCCTGCCGCGAATCCGCGAGGCCCCCGGCGATTTTCGCGTCCCGTACCACGTCGACGACTCGCTCTTCGTGCGGATGTACTGTGCCCTGAGGATCGCCTTTCCGCGAGCCGAATTGGTGCTTTCCACCCGGGAAGCGATCCCCCTGAGAAGCCGCCTGGCGAGGATTTGCGTCACCCAGATGTCGGCCGGAAGCCGCACCACGCC
>CAYZWG010000578.1:0-3074 GCA_964481605.1 uncultured Planctomycetaceae bacterium | reverse complement strand
CCGGGAAATCAGGGTGAATGCCGCTCCCACGGCTCGGCAGGAGCCTCGCCCTCCCGAGACAAATCCGGGATGAACGCCCTGGTCCTACCACGCCACATTTTCGTCACCCTAGCCTCGCCCTCCCATCTTTCCGTCACTCCAGCTTCACCCTCGGGTCCAGCAAGGCGTAGGAAATATCGACCAGCAAGTTCATCGTGTAAAGCAATGCCGAATAGAGCAGCACCAGGCCCATCGCCAGGGTGTAATCGCGTTGCGTGGCGGCTTCGACAAAATGCACGCCCAGCCCGGGAATGTTGAAAATCTTCTCCACCACCAGCGATCCGGTGAGGATGCCCGCGATGGCCGGCCCCAGAAACGAAGCCACCGGCAGCAGGGCGCCCTGGAGGGCGTGGCGGAGGATCACGCGGTGGCCGGAGAGGCCCTTGGCATAGGCCGTGCGGATGTAGTCCTGGCCCAGCACGTCGAGCATTCCGGTGCGGGTCAGCCGCGCCACGTAGGCCGCGTAGGGAGCGCCCAGGCAGAACCCCGGCAGGGCAAGATGACGCAGCGTGCCCCAGCCGGCGGCCGGAAACAGCGGCCATAGAAAGACGAACAGGATGATGGCGATCCCGGCGATGACGAAGTTGGGCAGGGCGATCCCCACCGTGGCTGCCGCCATCAGCGAGAAATCCAACGGGCTGCCGCGCCAAACGGCCGAGACGATCCCGGCCGACAGCCCCAGCACCAGCGCGATCAGCAAGGCCACCAGCCCCAGCGACGCCGAAATGGGAAAGCCCTGGGCGAGGATTTCGTTGACGGTGAAGTCGGGGCGGCTGTAGCTGTAGCCCAGATCACCCCGCAACACGTGGCCCAACTCGCGGCCGTACTGCTTCCAGAGCGGCTCGTCGAGATGGAAGCGGGCACGGATGTTGGCCTCGATCTGGGGATCGAGCTGCCGCTCGCGATCGAGCGGTCCGCCGGGCACGGCCCGCATGAGAAAGAAACTGACCGAAAAAATCACCCACAAGGTGAGGGCCATCCAGAGCAGTCGTTTGAACACGAAAGCGATCACCGTAGGCCCTCGGCTTCGAGTATCCGCCGCTTCTGCTTTCGGTCGATCACAATGTCCTTCAGCGGATGGGTGTCGAGGATGTTGCGATGGAATCCCTTCACGTAGGGCCGGACCATGTTTTGATCGACGTAGGTGTAGAGCGGAAACACGGGCAACTGGTCCATCAGAATGCGTTCGGCCTGGTGATAGAGTTCCATTCGCCGCTTCGGGTCCGGCTCGAACTGGGCCGCCTTGACCAGCCGGTCGTAGTCCGGGTCGGCCCAATTCGTCTGGTTGTTGGGGTTGTCGGAGAGGAACAGTTCGAGGAACGTGTTGGGGTCCACGTAGTCGCCGATCCACCCGGCCCGGGCGATGAAGTATTTGCCCAGCCGCCGGCTGGCAAGATAGCTGGGCCACTCCTGGTTGACCAACCGCACGTCGATCCCCAATTGGCGCTTCCACTGCGACTGGATCAACTCGGCAATCGCCTGGTGGGCCTCGCTGGTATTGTAGAGAATCTCGATCGTGGGAAATCCCCGCCCCTCCGGGTAACCCGCCTCGGCCAGCAGTGCCCGCGCGCGGCGGAGGTCGTGGGGCTCGCACTCCGCCGGCTGGTAGTCGACATAGCGGCGGATGTTGCCGGGCACGAAGCTGCGAGTCGGCTTCTGGCCGGCCCGGGTAATCTTCTCCACGATCTCTTGCTTGTCGATCGCCATGGCCAGGGCCCGCCGCACGCGAACGTCGTCCAGGGGCGGCTTGGCCACGTTGACCAGGTAGTAGTAGGTGGAAAGATAGGGCGAGGGAACGAAGTCTTTTTCCGGACGCGCCAGCAACTCCGGAATGATCTCCGACGGCACCGTGGGAATCCAATCGACCTGGCCCGTCATGTAGAGGTTCAGCATGGTCGAATAAGACTCCACCGCCAGCACGTCGATCACCTTGGTGCGGACGTGGTCGCGGTCCCAATAGTAGGGATTCTTCACCAGCCGAATGCGGTCCCGGATGCGACGAAACTGGAGCCGGTAGGGACCGTTGACGACAAGGTGCTCGGGCTTGGTCCAGGCCGGATAGCCATAGGTCTCGACGCAGCGGCGGTTGACCGGACACATCGGGTAAAAACCCAGCAGGTTGGGGAAATAGGGGACCGGGTGCCGCAGGCGAAAGCGGATCGTCCGCCGGTCGACCACGCGAATTCCCACCGAGTCGAAATCGGGCAGCAACCAGGCGTAGTCGACCGTGCCCGGGGCGATCGCTCCCCGCTGGAAGCGGACCCGGTGGCCGGCGGTTTCGACCACGTAAATCGGCGGGTTCCGCTTGTCGGGGCCCGTCCGGCCCACCGCGCCATGGCCGTCCGGCGGACCGATCACCTCGACCAGGCGGCCCCGGCGGAGAGGCCCCTCGGCGAAAGGGCGATCCGGGGGCGGCGTGTCGATCAACTCGATTTCCACCTGCTCGCCCACTCCCACCTTGCCCGAGGTGTAATGCTCGGCCCCCTCCACGTACCAGAGGAGGTAGCAATACTCGGACGCGGTCCGCGGGTGCAGCAGCCGCCGGAAGGACCAGTGGAAATCGGCCGCGGTGACCGGCGAGCCGTCGGACCAACGAGCGTCGTCGCGGAGATGAAACGTGTAGGTTCGCCCATCGGGCGAGGTTTCCCAACTCTCGGCCACGCCGGGAATCGGCTCCAGCGTTTGCGGGTCCCAGGCACAGAGGCCCTCGAATAGCCCTCGGATCACCCGGCCCTCGGGCTGGCCGGTGACAATGGCCGGATCAACCGTTTTGATCTCGCTGCCGTTGGAGAAGGTGAAGTCGGCCTGGGGAAGCGTGCCGAAGGAGACAGCCCAAACGACCGCGGCGACAAAAGCCGCCAAAATGCCGCATTGGACCACCGTTCTCACGCTCATCCGGCAACGCCTTGTGCGAACCTTTTAACTGGACTTTTGCAGAATGGCGACACAAGGTCCCCTTTCCCTCCGGGAGAGGTTTTTTGTCCCCTCTCCCTCCGGGAGAGGGTTAGGGTGAGGGCGATTGGCGGAAGAATATC
>CAYZWG010000577.1:0-3087 GCA_964481605.1 uncultured Planctomycetaceae bacterium | reverse complement strand
GCCAGTTCTACGATGCCGGCAGCGCGACCCAGCCTACAAGCTCTCAAAACCTCCCCCTTGAAACCGCCACCTCGAACAACCTCCGCAAGTCCGCTGCTGCACCCCGCGACCGCGTTCCGGCGGGATTCGTCTTGACTCGAGCGGCCGGTTCTTGTACCACACCGCCCTCGATCTTGCGGCGGTCGGATTGCGCGGCGGCCCGGTCTGAATCGACTCTGGCACACGAGGAGATCAGTAGGATGCGATGCAAGCAATGGATGCTGCCCTTGGTGTTTCTCTGCCTGGGCATGATGGGTTGCCGCGGCTCGGACGATGGCGACCAGGGGCCGTCCCCGGCCACTTCCCAGGAGCAGGGTGAGGCCCATGCCGGCACGCCGTCGGATCAGAGTTCCCCGTCGCACGCGGTGGCCGCCTTTCTGGAGGCCGTTCGACTGGGTAATGACCAACAGGCGGAGGCCATGTTCACGCCGCTGGCCCGGCAACGCGTGGGCGAACTGAACATCCAGGTGGCCCCGCGAGGAAGCGATACCGCCAGCTACAAGGTAGGTAAAGTGAAATACCTGGAGGGCGGCGGAGCGCGGGTTCAGGCCACCTGGACGGACCTGGGGCCGGATGGCCAACCGCGGACGGATGACATGATTTGGGTGCTCCGCAAGGAGCAAGAAGGCTGGCGGGTTGCCGGAATGGCCGCCACCGTGTTTGCCGGCGAACCGCCGCTGCTGCTGGATTTCGAGAATCCCCGCGAAACGCTGCAGAAACTGGACCTGTTGCGCGAGGAACTCCAGCGTCGATCCGCGGCGGAAGCCCTGCAAGCTCAGCAGCCAGACACGAATTCGGGCCCGGTGAAGCGGTAGGCGATCTCGGCCGGCACCTCCACCGACGGCGGTCGACCGCACCCTCGGCGGTGTGGTCGACCTGGGGCGCCGAGGGGTCCGGCCGGGTGTGGGCGATTGACGCAAAAGTCCTGATAGATAGAGGTTAGAAAAACCGAGCGGGGTTACTACGGGCGATGCCGGCGGAGGCGGTGTGGCCCGTTTTTCGTGCGCATTTGGCGGGGCGTACGCGTGGAGAACCGCCTGGCGATGATTTTTTCAAGATTGCCGAGACTATTTTAATAGCCGATATATGCTATTTTCTCACGTCCCCCCGCTTGACATCCAAACCATCCATGCTAGTTTAACGTTCTAAGCTGCGGAATCAGCACCATTCAGCCTAGCCCGCAAAGTCAGACAGGGCGACCTGCGAGTAAAGGCCGGATGGTTTGGTTGCGTGTCGGAAGCTCCTTCGCTGCTGGCCGTCCTGGGCGGGGAGCAAACAGCAGTTCGACGGCCAAGTGCGAAACCCTTAGCGCTACGGTACCTGTTAGTTGGAGGACTCCTGAATGAATCGCATCTTTGTTGTGTGCATCGCGACGCTGTTCGTGGTGCTGAGCGTCGTCGCGACGGCCGACGCAGGGTTGTTCACGTGCCGTCCGAAGACGTGCCAACCAAAAACGTGTGCGCCGGCCACCTGTGCTCCCAAGGCCTGCGCGCCGGCCGCTTGTGAACCTGCTGCTTGCGAGCCGGCCACGTGCGCTCCGAAAACTTGTTGCCCGAAGAAGCACTGTGGCCTTTTTGCCCGGCGGAGGGCCTGCCGTCCGGCGACGTGCTGCCCGAAAGCGTGTGCACCGGCCACCTGTGCTCCCAAGGCGTGCGCGCCGGCTGCTTGTGAGCCTGCTGCTTGCGAGCCCGCCACCTGCGCACCGAAGACTTGTTGCCCGAAGAAGCGTTGCTGCCGTCGGGCCCGACGGAGGGCTTGCCGTCCGGCGACGTGCTGCCCGAAGACGTGTGCTCCGAAGGCCTGTGCGCCGGCCGCTTGTGAGCCTGCTGCTTGCGAGCCCGCCACCTGCGCACCGAAGACTTGTTGCCCGAAGAAGCGTTGCCGCCATCGGGCTCGGCGGAGGGCTTGCTGCCCGACTCCTTGCGCACCAGCGGCTTGTGCTCCCGCGGCTTGTGCTCCCGCAGCGGCCCCCGCGGCCCCTGCGGCTCCGGCCAAAGCCCCCAAGGCGGCTCCGCCCGCTCCCAAGGCTTAGGCATACCGGTCAATCATCGTTGGCGTGTGACCGTTGGGGTGCGGTTCGGCTGGTGTCCAGTCGGCCCGCTTGCGGCAATCGGCTCCTCGAGTCGGGGTCGGCCCTGTACCTCGACTCGGCGGTCAGGCCAACACGGCACCGGACCTTCCTCCCGCTTTGAGGAAGGTCCGGTCTTTTTTTGCGCCCGCCGGGGAGACCCAATCCTGTCTCCGCTACGCTGCAAGAAGACCTCCTTCTCTCAGGCTCCAACCGAGTCGGCCGGCGACCACGGCAGCCCCAGAACCTCGTACAGCCGGGCGTCGGCAAGACTCTCGACCACCATCGAGGCAAAGCTGAAGTCGTGATCGCTGCTCAATCCGGCCGGCACAGCCACGGCCAGCGTTCCGGCGTCCACCGCCGAGCGGCATCCGGTCTGGCTGTCTTCCAGCACGACGAGGCGAGCCGGCTCGACACCGAACCGGGAGGCGGCCAGGAGATAGATTTCGGGGTGGGGTTTGCCGTGGGTGATGTCGGCCGCCGTGAGCACGAAGGCAAAGCGAGGCTGCATCTGAAACCGCCCCAGCACGGCCGAGACGACCGTGGGGCTGCTGCTGGTGCAGATCGCCTTGGGAATCCGCGCGGATTCCAGCGCGTCCAGCAGCCCCAGCAGCCCCGGCATCGGCTCAACGCCCTGGGCAAGAAACTCGATGAAGATCGTTTCACTTTCCGCCGCCAGCTCCTCCCAGCGATTGTCCAGCCCGTGCCAGCGGACCATCGTCTCGAAGCAGACTTGGGGTGGGCGCCCCATCACCGCGTCGCTCAACTGCTTGCTGTACTGCTTGCCGCGCCGCCGCATCAACTCGGCCCCCACGCGAAAGTAAACCTCCTCGGTGTTGAACATCAGGCCGTCCAGATCGAACGCCACGGCCTGAACCGGCGGCGGAGTGCGGTGGGCGCGATCGGAAGGCATCAGTACGTCGGTTCGGCAAAAAAGCCAAACAGCCTGGCCCTAGGGTGACGAAAATGTAGCGAATCGT
>CAYZWG010000576.1:0-3091 GCA_964481605.1 uncultured Planctomycetaceae bacterium | reverse complement strand
CGGTTTCGTAGTCGGCCATATCGTCTTCCGTGGAGAGCGAAAAAGGAGGGGCGGAAAGGCTACAGCGTCTGCAACCACTGGAGCAATTCATCCCACTGCTGGTTGTCGTAGTTGGTGACTTGGGTAAACGTGTCTTGGGTTTGCATCCGCTTGAGAATCTCTCGGGCGCGGCGGAGCGAGGCGCGGGCCTGGTCGGGTTTTTTCATCCGGCGGTAGGCCCGGGCGATCTCCGCGTAGGCCTCCAACGCCACGGGGGAATTCTGGTAACGCGTGCTGGCGACCGTGTAGGCCTGGACCGCCTTGTCGTACTCGCCCAACTCGAACCAGGTCAGCCCGATGTCAAAGTAGCAGTTGCGGAGGGTCTTACGTTCCAATTCGGTCAACGGGGTCAGTTCCTGGCGGCTGTTGAGCGTCCGCTGGACTTCCTCATATTGCGTCATGGCGGCGGTGAGGTCGTCGTGACGCTTTTTTACCTTGGCCTTGCGGAGGCTTTCCACCAGGTCCTCTTCCAGTTCGGCCTGAAGACGATGGGCGCTTTGGCGGTAGCACTCCGCCATGGTGAAGCGGGCATCGAGGGTGTGGGGATCGTGGGGGTAGCGGCGGATGGCCTCGGAGAGTCGCCGCACGGCGTCTTGATAGCGCTTTTGCTGATAGTACAACTGGCCCAGGGCGAAGAGCGAATCTCGCCACTCGATGCTGTGGGGCGCCAGGTTCCCGTTGAGGTTCTTTTCCAAGAGTGCCTCGGCCTGCTCGGCTTCCCCTTGCTCGGCGTGGGCCTGGGCGGCCAGCAGGCGGGCGCGGTAGGCCGCCGCGTCGCGGGGATGAAATTCGACACACTCTTCCAAGGCCGCCAGGGCTCCCTCCAGGCGTCCCACGTTGATCATCGCTTCGCCCAAGTAAACCAGGGCCATGGGATGCCGGCGGCGGGATTCATTCCTCAAGTACTCTTGTAACACGTCGATGGCGGCGTTGAAGTCGTGACCCTGCATGTCGTTCTCCGCCGCCGCCCAGAGGTCGCCCGAATAGCGTTCCGTGAGAATCCGCATTTTCGCCAGCCGGGCATAGGCGTTGCCTGCCCGCCGCAATTGCGCTCGGCCCTGGCGCGATTGTTTGCGAGACTCGTCCGGGGCAAGCCCCCGAGCCCCTTCGAGCAACTGCGTTCCCCAGGTGTGATGCGTTGCGGCGGCCAACTCCGTGGCTTTCGTCTCGGGAAACAGCGGTGGAAACATCCGCGTCAGTTCGAGTGCCTGGGGATAGGCCTGGCGGTCCAGGTAATCCTGGTATGCGGCCAGTGCCCGCCGCCGCAACTCGTCGAACGAGAACCAGGGGTTGCTGTAGCGGGCTTCGGGCAAGGCGGCTCCCAAGGCCCGGCCATAGGCCGCCAGCGCCTCGCTGTCGCGACCGAGGGTTCGCATCAACTCGGCCGTCTGGAAGTCGGCCGCCAGGGCCTCGGGCGTGTTGCGGTACTTCCTCGCGGTGAGGCCGAACTGGTCCAATGCTTCCTGCCGCTTTCCCGTTTCTAAGAGGCAAACGCCGGTGAGGTACGTCGCCTTGCGGCCGGCGGGAGAATTGAGCGTGCCGCGAGTTTGGGCGGAGTGGAACGTTTTGATGGCCTGGTTGTATTTTTCCTCGGCTTCGGGCTGCCGGGTGGGGTCGTCCACGGCCTGTTCTCGCAGCGTCCTGGCTTCGTCCAGGCGGATTTGTCCCAGCAGCAGCAGCGCGTCGGCGCGATACTGGGTCCGGTCGGGAATCTTGCCCAGTACCTCCAGGCACTCCTTGCGGCGGCCCAGCCCGAGGAGAATCTCCGCCCGCTGAATCATCGCCTGGTATCGCTGCGTGGGCGTGAGCGTGCGATCGCCCAAGAGGGCGTCGTTCTCTTTCAGGGCATCCGCATATTTCGGGTTGGCGTCGTGCAAGAACGCCTCGGCCAGCAGCCGGCGTACCTCGGAGCGTTTCTCCGTCGCCAGCGGCAAGGCGTCGCGCAACACCGGCCGGCAGGCCGGCAGTTGGCCGCTGAGAAACATCGCCCGCCCCAGCAGGAACAACGCTTCCCCCTCGCGGTCGGGAGGAATCCCCAGATCGCGGGCTCGCTCCAGGTAGCGGACGCTGAGCCGGTAGAAGTCTGTTTTGTCGGCCACCAGGGATTGGTCCGCCTCGTAGGCGATCGACGCCCCCTGCACAAACGCCGGGCCGCCGAAGGCGTCGACGGGTAAATTGGCGGCGTTGCGCAAGCTCTGGGCCATTTCCCGGGCTTCCTCGTAGCGGCCCAAATCGAGGGCCCCCAAGGCGTCGTCCAGTGTGTATCGTTGCCGGCCGGCTGCCGGCCAGAGCACGATCAGCATCGCCGCCACCGCGCCCAGCGAGATCAACGACCCGGCTACCAGGAGGACCGCCCTGAGCCGGTGGGCGCCGGCCCACGCTGCCAGCTTTCCGAGCAGCGCTGCCACGGACTGCCGGAGGGAGCGGGGCTCGTCCGCTCGTTCCGGGCGATCTTCATCCGAAGGCACTTCCGCCGGCATCTTGGTGGTTCCGCGTCGGTCGAGGGAAAACGGCACAACAAACAGGCGACTCCCGCCACCGGTGTTGGCACGGCTGGCGTCCGGCCACGGCCGAATCGTTCGACGCTGGGGGAGCGTCGCCCCGGCAACGGCGAAAAAACGCCCGCGCAGGCACCCATTGCGAGAGAAGTTTGCCTGGCTGGAGACCACCGCGGCGCCTTGGGCGGGCGCCCCAGGGCGGTCCCCAGCCGGATAAGACGAGGAAAAGGTGGGGAGCTTTTACTCAAAACGGCCCGCCGGTGTCAAGAGAAGCCTGGTGATAGCATTGCCAGCGGGTGCAGGAACGGACTTCCGAAGGTGGTTCGAGTTGGAGGTTTCCGGTGGAAGATTCTGAGAGCGGTAGGCCGGGTCGCGCTGCCGGTATCGTGGAACTGGCCCTTCGTGTTCTTCGCGGGCTTCGTGGTGAAATGGTTGCAGAACCCGTGGTCACCGCGGGCAGTGTTCACCACGAAGCCCGCGAAGAACACGAAGGAAGTAGCTGGACTTTTGCAAACTCCTCCCCTCTCCCTCTGGGAGAGGGGCCGGGGGTGAGG
>CAYZWG010000575.1:0-3106 GCA_964481605.1 uncultured Planctomycetaceae bacterium | reverse complement strand
ATGAGGGCGGGGCTGAGCCTGGAGGACGCCGTCGAACTGGTCGGCAGCCGCTTTGCCGAACCGCTGGCCGCCGAGTTCCGCTTTTGTTCCAAGCAACTTGCCATGGGACTTTCGCTCCAGGCGGTGATGCGATCGCTGGTCCAGCGGGTGCGGCTGATGGACGTGAAGATTTTCACCACCACGCTCTCCGTCCACCGCCAGACCGGGGGAAACGTGGCCCGGGTGCTGGAGCGTTTGGCGGCCGTGATTCGAGATCGTCTCAACTGCCGAAGACAGCTCAAGGCGACCACCGGCGCCGGTCGGCTCTCGGCCATGCTGATCGCCGCCATCGGGCCGCTGCTGTTCCTCTACCTGATGGCCTTCCAACCTCAATACGCAGAGGTGATGTTGGAATCCCCCCTGGGACAAACCATGCTCGTGGGGGCCGTGGCCCTGGAGTTGATCGGGCTGGTCTGGACCGCCCGGCTGCTGAAACCCGTGTATTGAACTCGCCCCAGTACCGTTTACGCAGATTTAGCATGACAGCACCACTTAGGGCTTTTCCCCACCGGCCCCGTGCCGGTGGGGAGGAGCCCAAAGCGGCGCTGTCCTTTTAAGCACGTCAAGAAACCGGACCGTTCAAACAAGGGAAACCGGTCATGCTCTCGCCGATCGCCATCTCTGTCTTGCCGGTGGCCGTGTTTGTCGCGGTGGCCGTGCCGTGCTTCATCGTCGCTCTGCTCGTGGTTCGCGCCGGCGCCCGGCGGGAAAACCAGGTGCTGGCCGGAGGCAAATTGCGGGCCATGATTTTCGGGCCCCTGACCCCGGGCCTGGCCGGAATCCTTCCCTTCGGGGCCCACGCCCGAACTGCCCTCACCAGGGAGCTGCGCCAGGCCGGCTACTACCATCGCCTCGCGGCCGACGAGTATCTGGCCCTCCGCAACGTACTGGTCGTGGGCTGGGCCGTGCTGATCGGGGTGGTGCTGGTGATTGCCGTCCGCCCGGGCGAACTCCCCCCCATGTCCCTCTTGCTGGCCGGCCCCATCGGCGTGATCCTGCTCTACGCGGTTCCCCGCCTGATCCTGCGGTCGCAAGCGCGAGCCAGGGTTCAGCGGATTCAGTATGCGTTGCCCGACGCACTGGACATGATCACCATGTGCATGAGCGGGGGTCTGCCCATGCAGCAGGCCTTGACCCACGTGAGCACGGAATTGAATCGGACCCATCCCGACTTGGCCTGCGAGCTGCGGATCCTCGGTCGCCAGACCCATTCCGGATCGCTTTCGGGAGCACTGGCACAATTCGCCGACCGGATGAATACGCCCGACGTCCAGTCGCTGGCGACGATGATCGAGCAGACCGAACGCCTCGGCAGCAACGTGGGCGGCGCCCTTCAGGATTTCGCCGACGGTGTTCGGCTGGAGCGCCGCCAGCGGGCCGAGGAACACGGCAACAAAACTGCCGTGAAGATGCTCTTTCCGCTGGTCTTCTGCCTGGCCCCCCCGGTCTACCTGATGCTCTTGACGCCGGCCGTGATCGAGCTGCGAAACTTCGTGGTGCGAGAGAACGGACCGGACGGAATTCTCACTCCACGTTCGGTCAGCGCCATCGACAATCCGACCGCCTCGGCTCTCAACCCGCTGCCCCGACGGCCGCAACCCAACGCCACCCCGTAGGCCGGGTCGCGACCCGGCTTACCGGCTCCAAGGCTCGAAGTCGGGTTCGGGAATGTGAACTTCCGAGGGCGGAATCACGGTCGCCTCGGGGTAGCTCGCTTCGTCCGCCGCCGGTTCGACGAGATCGCTCACCATGATGGAATCGCTCGCCTGGTCGGGCTGCGCCAGATAGGCCGCCTGCCGCGCGCCTTCCTGCCCCGCCGGCGCCGCCTGGAATCTCGCCAGGTCCGCCACGGGAGCCGGCACCGGATCGGGCGTCCGGGGGTGTTGGGGCGTCGCCGCCGGGGCGTCTGAAGGCCGTCCCAGCGGGGGGAGCGACTCAACCGCCCAGGGAAGCCGCACGTGTTCGGCTGCCGCCAACACTTGCGGCCGATGCGGCGACATCTCCCGCCGGTTCGCCGGCTGCTGCTGCTGTGCCGGCGGAGTCTCCGCTTGGGCCGCCGGCGGCTGGTGCCGCTGCTGTGCCAGCATCGGCAGCGTCTCCAACGCCGCCTGCTGCTGAAGCGGTGGCCCCTGCCGCGGTGCCGGCATCTGTTGTTGTTGCCCCTGCTGCGGTGCCGGCATCTGTTGCTGTCGGGCCAGCATCGGCGGCTGCGCTTGCGGCATCCGCGGCTGATCCGCCTGCCGGGCATCGAGCTGGGCCAGTTGAATCATCGCTTCCGCCGCCGCCCGCAACTCGGGATTCAGCGTGAGCGCCTGGTCGTAAGCCGCCTGGGCCTTTTCCAACTCGCCCCGCTGCGTGTAGACATACGCCAGGTTGGCGTAGGCATCCGCTTCCGAGCCCGCCTGTCGAAACAGCGACATCGCCTCCTGGTAGCGGCCCTGCTCGCCCCGCACCATGGCCAGGTTGTTGCACACGGCCGGGTCGGTCGGCTTCAGCCGATAAGCGTGCTGGAGATACTTCTCCGCTTCGTCCATGCGGCTCTCCAAGTAACGGCAGTACCCCACGTCGCTCAGCAGCGCGGGATTCGAGGGGGCCAGGGCGAGCGCCTTTTCAAAGTATTCGTCGGCGTCATCGAACCGTCCCTGCCGGGCACGCATGATCGCCAGGCGATGGTAGGGGACCGGGTCGGCCGGGTTCTTTTCCATCACGCTCCGATACAGTTGCTCGGCGTTTTCCATCTGGCCGCGGCGCTCGTTCAATCGGGCCAGTGCGAGGATGCCGTCCACGGTCGACCCCTTTTCCCTCGTGCCGAATAGCGAGGCCAGCGACCCGACGCCCCGCGGCTGCTTCGCTTGCGCGGCGGCCACGTCCGCGGACGGCCGTGCATTGAACACTTGGCGGGGCGACCACAACTGGTTGGTGGCGGAACACCCGCTCAGAGCCGACGCCAAAACAAGCACCGCCGAAAACCGTGTGACCAATCGCAACATCTTGCCGGTATCCCTCAATGAAAAGGTTCTCCATCCAGCCCGAACCCGCCCCGGCCGCAAGTGGGCGGCTGGGGGCG
>CAYZWG010000574.1:1904-3141 GCA_964481605.1 uncultured Planctomycetaceae bacterium | reverse complement strand
GCAAGGCCCTGGAGTACCTTTTCCAGCAGGACGCCAACGACGACGGGCTGATCGAGGGCCGGCAGCACAACACCTACGACATCAACTTCTACGGCCCCAATCCGATGATCGGGTCGCTCTATCTTGGCGCCCTGCGGGCGGGAGAAGAGATGGCCCGCGAACTGGGCCAGCCCGACTTCGCCGCCAAGTGCCGGGAGGTTTTCCAGTCGGGCCAGAAGTTGAGCGTGGAGCGTCTTTTCAACGGCGAATACTACATCCAGATCGTCGACCTGGTGAAGCATCCCAAGCATCAATACGGCGACGGATGCCTCTCCGATCAATTGTTTGGGCAGGGCTGGGCCCACCAGGTCGGTCTGGGGTACGTCTATCCCAAGGAGACCGTGCTCTCCACGCTGGAGGCGATCTGGAAATACAACTGGGCACCGGACATCGCCCCCCAGAACAAGGCCCACCCGCCGCAACGCTGGTTTGCCTACAACGGCGAGGCGGGGCTGTTCACCTGCACCTGGCCCAAGAGCAAGCACCTGGGGCCCGAGTCGGTGCTCTACCGCGACGAGGTGTGGACCGGGATCGAGTACCAGGTGGCCGGCCACATGGCCTGGGAGGGGAAGACCACCGAGGCCCTGGCCATCTGCCGCGGCGTGCATGAACGCTACCACCCCGCCAAGCACAACCCCTTCAACGAAATCGAATGCGGCGATCACTACGCCCGGGGAATGGCCAGTTGGGGCGTTTTGATCGGGCTCTGCGGGTTCGAGTATCATGGACCCAAGGGGCATCTTGGCTTCGCCCCGCGGATCAACCAGGACGACTTTCGCTCCGCCTTCACGGCGGCCGAAGGCTGGGGCACCCTGGCCCAGAAACGCAACCTGCCGGCGAACACCAACCCCGTGCAAACCAACCGGATCGAGGTCAAGTGGGGCAAGCTGCGGGTGGGCACCTTGGCGTTGGAACTGCCCGAGGGAGCAAAACTGGCGAAGGCGTCGGTCCGCCTGGCCGACAAGGCGCTGCCGGCCGAGGCGAAACAGGAGGGTCGCCGGGTGATCGTCCGCCTGGAGCGGCCCGCCGTGATCGAGCAGGACCAGGCCGTCGAGGTGACGCTCACCTGCTGACAAGCACCGTTCGGCGCGGGTCTCCCGACCCCGCCACCGTTCGGCGCGGGTCTCCTGGCCCCGCCGAGAAAGGACCGATGGTCTCCCGATTGCCGCGGCTGTCGCTACTTGGGAGACCTACGGTC
>CAYZWG010000574.1:0-1804 GCA_964481605.1 uncultured Planctomycetaceae bacterium | reverse complement strand
AGGACCGATGGTCTCCCGATTGCCGCGGCTGTCGCTACTTGGGAGACCTACGGTCGGCGTTTTCGGCGGGGTCGGGAGACCCGCGCCGAACGGGAGACCCGCGCCGAACGCGGAACGCGAGCGGTTCCCAAGCTCCGGCTTGGGAACCAGGTTAGAAGCGACACTCCGCTAACCCTCCGAACCGAAAGGAACACGCCATGAAACGACCCCTGGGATGTTTCCTGCTGTTGTGGGCAATGGTTGTTTCGCTCAGCGCCCTCGGCCAGCCCGCTTGGGGCGACGGCCTGAGGCTGGTCGCCAATGGCAAGACCGACTACGTGATTACGCTGCCCGCCGCGCCCGCCGATCCGGTCCGCACGGCCGCGGGCGAGTTGCAGGACTACCTTCGCCAGGTGACGGGCGTCACCGTGCCGATCGTCTCCGAGGGCGAAGTGGCGGCCGACGCTCCACAGATCGTGATGGGCCCGGCCAAGCAATTGAAGCAGCTTGCCCCCCAACTCGACCTGGCCGCCCTGGGCCACGACGGCATCGCCATCAAGACCGTGGGCAACAAGCTGATTCTGGCCGGCCGGCCGCCGCGGGGAACGCTCTACGCGGTGGATACGTTTCTGGAAGACGTCGTCGGCTGCCGCTGGTGGACTTCCCGGGAGAGCTTCGTGCCCCGCAAGCCGGTGCTGGCGGTTGCTCCGCTGGAGCTGACCTACGCCCCGCCGCTGCGATACCGCGAGGCTTTCTACCGCGATGTGTTCGACGGCCGGATCGCCGCGCGGCTGAAACTCAACGGCAACCATCACCAGGTGCCGCCGGAGTATGGCGGGCACTACCGCTTCGTGGGCTTCGTGCACACGTTTTATCCCCTCATGCCGCCGGAGAAATACTTTGCCGACCATCCCGAGTGGTACAGCGAAATCAACGGCAAGCGAACCGCCGACCATGCCCAGCTCTGTTTGACCAACGTGGAGATGCGCAAGGAACTGGTCAAGAATGCGCTCCAGCGGCTGCGGGCCGACCCCCAGGCCGGTTTCATCTCGATCAGCCAGAACGACTGGCACGGCCAGTGCCAGTGCGCCGCCTGCCGGGCGGTGGAAAAGGAGGAGGGTTCGCCCTCGGGACCAGTGATCCGCTTTGTCAACGCGGTGGCCGAGGAGATCGAAAAGGAGTTTCCCGACGTGCTGGTGGAAACGCTGGCCTATCAATACACCCGCACCCCACCGAAGCATGTCCGCCCCCGGCACAACGTGGTGGTGCGGCTCTGCTCGATCGAGTGCTCGTTCGTGCAACCCCTGGCCGAGGGCAAGCAGAACGAGGCCTTCCGCCGCGACATCGAGGGTTGGAGCAAGATCGCCCCGCAGCTTTTCATCTGGAACTACGTGACGAACTTCGCCAACTACCTCGTGCCGCATCCGAACCTTCGCGTGCTGGCGCCGAACATTCGCTACTTTGTGGCCAACCACACGATCGGGCTGTTCGAGCAAGGCGACGCCGGGAGCACGATCGGCGATTTCGTCCGGCTTCGGGCGTGGCTGTTGGCCCACCTGATGTGGGACCCCAGCCGCGACGAGAAGGCCCTCGTCACCGAGTTTCTCCAAGGCTACTACGGGCCGGCGGCGCCCTATCTGCAAGAATACCTCGACGTGGTCAACGATGCGGGCCAACGGTCGGGCGTCTACCTGCGATGCTTCATGAACGACACCAGCGGCTACCTCACGCTGGACGACTTGAACCGGGCAACCCGCGCTTTTGCCAAGGCCGAAAAGGCGGTGGCGGGCGATGCCGTGCTGGCCCGGCGGGTCCGCCGCGAGCG
>CAYZWG010000573.1:0-3144 GCA_964481605.1 uncultured Planctomycetaceae bacterium | reverse complement strand
TCGCCCGCCGGGCCGGCGACCAGGCCCGCCTCCTCCAGGTAGGGCAGCACCAGGGCCACCTTCTCGTCCACCGGCAACGCGAGCATGTGCCGCTCCTGGACGGCGGTGAGTTTCTTGGGGTCGAAGCCGGCGGGCGAACGGTTCACCCGGTCGAGCGAGAAACTCCCGATCAGTGCCTGCCGGGTGAAGTGCTCGGTGTGGTCGTCCAACGACCAGCCCAACAGCGCCAGGTAGTTGACGATCGCCTCCGGCAGGTAGCCCACCCGGCGGTAGAAATCGACGATCACCGGGTTGAACGTGTCGGGGTCGGTCTGGCGGCCCAGCCGGTCGGCGATGCCCTGCCCGTGCCGGAGAAGCTGGGCGAAATCGCGGTTCTTCAGGTACTTGGCGAGCTTGCGTTTGCTCAGCTTGGTCTTGCTGCCCGGCTCGGCCACCAGCGGCAGGTGGGCAAAGCGGGGTGGATCGTAGCCCAGCGACCGGAGGATGAACATCTGCCGCGGGGTGTTGGAAAGATGCTCCTCGGCCCGAATCACGTGGGTGATTTCCATCTCCTGGTCGTCCACCACGGTGGCCAGGTGATAGAGCGGGCTGCCGTCCGCCCGGCGAATCACGTGGTCCTGTTCCTGGGCCCAGTCGAACTCCACCCGGCCGCGCACCAGGTCGTCCAGCACCAGCTTGCCCTGGCGGGGCATCTTCAGCCGCACCACGCCGTGGCGGCCCTGGGCCTCGAAGCGGCGTCGGTCCGCCTCGGATTGGGCCATCCACCGCCGGCTGGAAACGAACGGTCGGCCCTGGCGCCGGGCGGCCTCTCGCTCGGCCTGAAGCTCCTCGGCGGTGGCATAGTCCCAGTAGGCGTGGCCGCCGGCGAGCAGCTTTTCCGCCGCGGCGGCGTACTTGTCGGCCCGCTGCGATTGGTAGTAGGGCCCGTGAGGCCCGCCCACTTCGGGTCCTTCGTCCCAATCGATCCCCAGCCACTTGAGGCCGTCGAGGATCGGGGCCAGGGCCTGTTGGACGTTCCGCTGTTGATCCGTATCGTCGATGCGGAGGACGAATTGGCCGCCGTGGCGCCGGGCGAAAAGCCAACAGAACAACGCCGTGCGGACCCCCCCGATGTGGAGATAGCCAGTAGGGCTGGGAGCAAATCGCGTGCGAACCATCGGTGCTCGGTTTCTTCTCGGGCATTCGGTCGAAACCCTTTAGTAGACCTCAGCCCGGGCGAAATCGTCAATAGCTTCTGTCGCGGAAAGAGGCGGTTCGTGCGCAGGCGGCAGCGGGCTCGGCGCGGGTCTCCCGACCCCGCCGTTCCCTCTCGGTCCCAAGCTCCAGCTTGGGACCGCATCCAGCGCGAAGCTCTGCTTCGCCGGCGGCGATGCGAGGCTCCGCACCAGGGAGGATTCCCAAGCCGGAGCTTGGGAACCAGTTTTACCCTCTCGGTCCCAAGCTCCCGCTTGGGACCGCACTTCCGCGAAGCTCTGCTTCGCTCGCGATCAACGCCGGTGGATTCCCAAGCCGGAGCTTGGGAACCAGTTTGAGAAATCACTTGGGAGACCTGCGGTCGGCGTTTTCGGCGGGGTCGGGAGACCCGCGCCGAACGCCGGCCGGATGGCGATCCGGCACCGCGGACGGACAGGGCGCTAGCGGCCCTCGCGCTTGCGTTTCATTTTTTCCAGCTTCCGCCGCAGGGCCTTTTTTTCCGCCTTGCTCAGCTTGCGACTGACGGGCGCCGTCAATTGGGTGAAGATCTCCTCTTCGCGACGCCGTTGGCTCTCTCGCACACGCTGGGGCGTCTTTCGTTTCGGGCTCGGCCGGGGCACGCCGTGGGGCGGATGGACCGCGATCTCGCGATCCACCGTGTACCACTCGTCTTCCTCATTCTCCTCGTCTGCGTCTTCCGCGTCTTCACCATGGGAAAGAAGTCCCTGGGCATCGAGAATGACGTGTCGGGCGTGCAGCCCCATGGCCAGCAGCAGCAGCAGGTTGGCCACCATCTCGGCCCCTTCCTCGACCATGATCCCCCGCGCGCCGCTTTCCGGCAGGATGAACCCGAGTTGCGCCCCCACGGCCGCCAGGTAGCAGGCCGCCGCGGCCAGGATCGTGGCCGTGGAAAGGAAGCATTCCCGCATGTCGACCACCAGCCGGGTGCCGACCGCCCCGAGGAGGAAAAAGTAGGCGGTGACCCACCAGATCGAGCCGTCCCCGAAGACGCTGCTGCCGGTCACCAGCGTCATCATCTCCTTGAAGCCCTCGTGCAGGCTGGCCGTCTCGTCGAGGCTCATCAGGGTGAAGCACATGGCCGCCCAGAGCCAGACCCGGTAGCGACCCTGGTAGTCGTCCTTGCGGTGCCGGCGGACGGTGAACACCAACACGGCCACCAGGCCGGCAGCCGCCAGGGTCATCGAGGAAAACCACACGGCCAGGCTGCCCTCGCCGTCCAGGTCGAATGCCGCCACACGGCCGTCGCTGGTGAAGGCGGCCAGCCGGGGCATCCAGAGATAAAGCCCCTCCAGCCCGGCAACGATCCCCAGGCCGACCACCAGAATCGCCAGGTAAACCCCCAGCCGCGACGGCACCAAGTCGGTCAGACGAAACTGCTCGTCCATGAACTCCGCGTCCCCATAATGGAGCGATCTCGACGCCTCCGGCCGTTGGGCTTCCCTCTTGCGGCGATCCCCTTTCGATCCGCTCGACCGCCGCGCCGCCGACGTCAGGTAGCCGTCGTTGAGCACCCGCCGGCGTCGCCCATCCCGTTGTCCGCTGCGTCGAAATTCCATGTCTGGCGGAAGCTTTCCGTTACACTCCGGAGCGGGGAATGATATCCGGAGAGGGGATTTCGTGTAAGGTGGGATTCTCGGCGTCTGGCCCCTGCCGATTCCGGCCGCTGCCGCAGCGCGCGAGGGGGGCCGCCCTTGTTTGGACTCGGCGTTTCGACCGCGTGTTGACCAGTCGGGGAGGTTTCAGTGGGAGGGCTGGCGGGACCGGAGCGGTTGGGCCATATCTCCGATCTTCGCCGGTTTTGCCGAAACCCCCATCTTTACCGGGCGGCCCCGGTCGTTGCTTTTCTTGGAGGGGGACACTCTGTAGGCCGGGGCGTGCAGGAACGGACTTTTTTTGCAGGGCGGCAGCTAACGATGGGGGAAATGGGTT
>CAYZWG010000572.1:2098-3162 GCA_964481605.1 uncultured Planctomycetaceae bacterium | reverse complement strand
CAACTCAATAGAGTTCCGGGGTCGACTCGGTCCAGCCGATCACCGGCACTTGGTTGGCCATCACGAAGATTTCCACGCGGCGATTCTTCTGCCGATCGCCGGGCGACTTGTTGGGAGCCACCGGCTGGTGGGGGCCGTAGCCGGCGATGCCCAGCCGCTGGGGCGCCAGACCCAGTCGGCGCAGCTCGTTGGCCACGCGGTGGGCCCGGGCCACGCTCAGGCCGAAGTTGTCGCCGAACTTTTCCCGCGCCGGCTTGGCGGCGATCAATTGGTCGTCCGTGTGGCCCACGATCAGCAGCTTGAGGTCTTTCCCGTCGGGGGACTGGAGCACCTCGACCAATTGCCGCAGCACGCCCTCGGCGCCGGGTTTGAGCTGGTCGCTGGCGGTGTCGAAGAGAATGTCCGTATCCAGCTTGCTGGCGCCCACGGCGGGATCGAAGTGCAGGCTGCCGTACCGCTGCGAGATCTTGGCCAACCGGCCTCGAAGTTCAGCGGTCAGCGGGGGGCGCGTGCCCGGCACGCCGCCGACCTCGTCGTCAAGCTGCGTCCGCTCCTGGCGAAGATTGGCCAATTGCTTCCGATCCAGCCCAAGCTGTTCTCCCAGCAGGGCCAGGTTTTCCTCGGTCCGGACCAGTTGGTCTTCCGTGTTGCGGGAGTGGACCTTGAGGTTTTCCACCTCCGCGGTCAAGGCCTCGTTGCGCTCGGAGAGCGAGATGTTTTGTGTCTTCAGCGCCGTGGCCTGCGACTTGGGCACGACGCAGCCGGAGGCAACACCCATCGCCGCGCCAATCGCGGCCAAGAGAACGAGGTGGCGGGCCACCATGATTCGACTCCTTTCGAATCGTTCGCCGAAGGCGCGTTCGCGCCGAGTTAAACTCATCTCGGTCCCAAGCTCCAGCTTGGGACCGCACTTCCGCGCTGGCTCCGCTTCGCCTGCATGTGGAGCAAGGCTCTCGCTGCACGGGTTCCCAAGCTGGAGCTTGGGAACCAGGTCAAAAACTCTCGGCCCGCGGGGTTCCCAAGCTGGAGCTTGGGAACCAGGTTGTCATGGGAACCAGGTTGTC
>CAYZWG010000572.1:0-1998 GCA_964481605.1 uncultured Planctomycetaceae bacterium | reverse complement strand
TGGGAACCAGGTTGTCATGGGAACCAGGTTGTCCGGCAGCGCAAGCGAACTAGAACAGGAGGCCTTTGAAAAAATCCAACAGACCGCTGTCGATCGCCGTCGTACCCTGCCAACCCCACATGTTGCGCACCAGGTCGAAACACATCATGCCGCCGAGCGCCAGCAACACCGTGCAGGGGAACAGACCCGTCCAGACGACCCAGCCCGAATAGGGTGCCTCGGGCAAGGCGACGGCCGCGGCGGCCGCCGGGGCCCCCTGGGCCGCTGCCACCACCGCGGCAGCCGGTTCAAACGTCGGGCCGGCGGCGGGCGCCGCGTCCGGAATCGCCTCGAACCCCAGCCCCTCGGCCGGCGCCGCGTCTTCATCCAGCATCGCCGGCATCTCCACCCCGCCCCCTACCAGGGTGGCATTCTCGTTGCCCTCTGTCGTATCCAGGGCGATCACCTGGGAACCACTTTCCGAGTCCTCGTCGCCCACTTCCTCCAGCGGCGTCAAAAGAAAGTCGTCCTCGCCGCCGCCGGCCAACTCGGTGGGCGATTCGGAATCGACATCTTCCGCCAGGCTGAGCATGTCGTCCTCGCCCAACTCGAGCGATTCCTCGTCGCCGGCCAGTTCGATCGGCTCCTCCAGGGAGAGCCCGCTGTCTTGCGGGTCGACCAGCGAGATGCCGCTGTCGCCGCCGATGGTGATGTCGCTGCCGCTGCCGCTGCCGCCCAGCACCAGGTCGTCGTCGCCTTCCGCGGCCAGGTCGACGTTCGAGCTCCCTTCGCCCTCCTCGGAGGCCAGGGCGATGTTGCTGTCGTCGAGCGTCAAGTCTTCGTCCAGGGTCAGGTCGAGTTCCAGCCCGGAATCGTCTCCCACGGCCCCCTCTTTCTCCTCGGTCAGGTTCAGATCGCTGCCGGCCACCTGGAACTCGGTGTCCTTGTCGTCCAGGTTCACATCGCTGCCGGCCGCGTCGTTCAACTCGAAGTCGTCGCCCACGGCATCGGCCGACTGCTCGTGCTGGGCCTTGATCCGTTCGGCCAACAACTCCTGGACCTCGTCCGTCTTGAATTTCCAGTCGGCACCGTCGCGGTAACCGCGCAGCTTGTTCTGCTCCCGCAGCACATGAACGTCGGCGGGGGCGATGCCGAGGACTTCGGCCGTCTTCTTCAAGTTGAGAAACTGCTGGGCCATGCGGGCCTCCCGGCTGCAGAAGACTCTGCCGCAGCGTCCGCGTCGAGAACGTGGTCCTCGGGGGCGAGCTTGCCGGCGTCCGCCCGGCGGAGTCTTCTGTCTTACCTGTGTTCGATCAGCGACTGAATCTCCGGCGGCAAAGGACTCTTGCCGTTGAAATACGTCATCTGCAGGTCCCAGCTTATCTTGCGAACGCAGCAAAGCTCCACGTTGCCGGTGGCCAACTCCACCTGGTAGACGGCCAGACTTTCGCGTTTCGGGTCGAGTACCACCAACTGCTGATAACGACCGTCGACAACCGTCGCGTGGGTAATCAACTCACGCCCGGCCGACGCCGATTGGGAAGGATCCATCCGCTGGCCATGCACGGCGTTTGGCTCGGGCATCGCCCCCACGGCCGCCACGACGAGACCTACAACAATCGAGGCTCCCAGAACCACATTCCTCATTCCTGCACCTTGAACCTTTAGGAATTAGGGAGACTGGGGCCTCCAACTCTATTCTAAAAGCCCCGGTCGCCATTGCAAGTAAAAACGACCCTCCGGCCTCTGGTGCCGGTGACGCACCGACACCGGCACGAGACGGCCGGAATTGACCCCAGCGCCCCCCGGCCAAACCTCGTCCTGCCAGTGCAAGTTGGTTTCACGAAAAGATTTACGGAGTTGGCTCTCCGCCCCCCGGCTCGACTCCAGGAGGGCACCGGAGCGTTCCGCGGCCCGATCGGCGCGCGCACCAGCGCAGGGTCGAATCGGGCAAAACCGGCGAAGTGTAGCGAGGGCCTCCAGCGGCCGCAAGGGCAGCTGGGTGCAGGAACAGACTTC
>CAYZWG010000571.1:0-3164 GCA_964481605.1 uncultured Planctomycetaceae bacterium | reverse complement strand
GCCGGGCAAAGCCGAGGTCCAGCAAGGTCACGTGGCCCTCGGGCGAAATCATCAGGTTGCTCGGCTTGACGTCGCCGTGCATCCAGCCGGCCTGCTCGAACGCGGAGAGCGCCTCGGCCGTCTGGCGAACGACCCAGAGTGCGGCGGGCAGTTCCATCGGCGGGCCGTCGTGCAGTCGCCGGCGGAGGGTTTGCCCCTCCAGCCACGGCGTGACCAGGTAGTAGGGCGGTCGGCTCAAGTTGGAGGCCAACACGGGCAACACGTGGGGGTGCTTGAGCTGGCGGCCCAGCAGCGTCTCGCGACGCAGCAAGTCGATCACCTGGGGCTGATGATGCCAGCGGGCGCGGAGGATTTTGATGGCGTAGGAAGGGGGATGGGGAGAACTGCTGCCGGCGGGGCGACCGCGGTAGACCCGGGCGAGGCTCCCCTCGGCCGCCAACTCTGTCAGTTCCCAGCCGTGCAGCCGGCTGGGCAAGCGTGTGCCGCTGGTGTTGAAACCGGCCGATGCCTGGAGAAGGGCCGGCAATCCTGGTCTGCTCATTGCCTTTCGCCGCCGGGGGGAAATCTGGGAAGGATGAGAAGGCCACCGCGCGTCTAAAGAAAGAATCGGTTCCACGGCTGCCCGAGTTGAACCTTCTCACTGATGCGGATGCGCGACCGCGCGGTCCCCGCCGCGGGGAGGGCCCAAGGGCCCAAGCAGGGGCGAAAGCGGGGTCTTGAACCGGTGCCGCGGGCGAGGTATTTTAGAGGATTCGGAACGATTCGTTGCTCCTGGAGAGAAATATCCATGTTCTTTCGTGCTGCGTTGATTGTTTGCTCCCTGGTGATGTTGGCGCTTTTCGCCGCGAGCGGATGCACTCCGCCGGCCGATAGCGCCGTGACGCTCACGCCCGCCTCGGTGACCGCCGGCAGTTGCTGTGCCGGGGTGGCCGAAGTGGGCGGCGGTTGCGGGGCCGCCCAGCAAGCCCCCCCGGGCACGACCGCTGCCCCCTGAGGCGACCGCCCGTTTTCTGCACGTCCCGCGGTCGCGCCGCGCCCGGTCGGATGACCCTCCGCGCCGAGGGTGTGCGCCTGCGCGATGCGGTATTTGCTTGACACCCCGGCTTGCGGGAGAACACAATTCTTGTTGGGGGGCGTGGGCGAGAGGTTCGCCCGAAATGCCGGCGGACACGGGGCCAGGCGTGCTCGCGTGTTCACTACTCCAAGGAGCCACAACCATGACGAAGCAACTGCGCCTGCTTGCGATGCCCATCTTTCCTCTGCTGGTAGGGATTCTCGTGGGCTATGCGTGGTGGGGCGGGGCCGGGCCGGACGGCCCCCAAGAAGCCCGCGCCGCCGCGCCCAAGGCGGCCGGCGGCAGTGCCGTGGCCGAGCGGCCGCACAAGGTTCAGCGGGTGGGCTCGGTGGTCGGCGTCAACCGCCAGACGCTGGATCAATACGTGTTGCTCCACAAGCACGTCTGGCCCGAGGTGCTCGATCGCATTCGCAGCTCGAACATCCGCAACTACTCGATCTACCTGGGCGAGCTGGACGACGGGAATCTTTACCTGTTCAGCTATTTCGAGTACGTTGGCGACGACTTCGAGGCCGACATGGCGGCGATCGCCGCCGATCCGGTGACCCGCGAGTGGTGGAAACTGACCGATCCGTTGCAGCGGCGGGTTCGCAACACGCCCACGGGCGACCAGTGGAAAGGGCTGGAAGAGGTGTTCCACACGGACTGAGGCGAGGGGCCAGCTTGGGCCGGGCGGTTTCGGCGAGGTCGGGAGACCTGCGCCGAGCGCTGGCTGGTGACTTTCGGCCGGCACGGCCGGCCCTACCGGGAGGAGCTTCCGCTTGGTGACTGAACCGATCATTTCGTTTCGGCACGTCACCAAGCGGTTTCCCGGGGTGGTGGCGTTGAGCGACGTTTCGCTGGACATTCCCCGCGGGCAGTTGCACGCCATGGTGGGCGAAAACGGGGCCGGCAAGAGCACCCTGGTGAAGTGTCTCTCGGGCGTGATTGCCGACTACCAGGGCCGGCTCTTGGTGGGCGGTCGGGAGGTCCGATTCCGCAACACGACCGAGGCCCAGCGGGCCGGAATCGCCATCATCCACCAGGAGCTCAACCTGGTGGAACCGCTCTCGGCGGCGGCCAATATCTTTCTGGGAAGGGAAAAACGCGCGCGGCTGGGGCTGATCGACAACGGCGCCATGGAGGCGGCCGCGTCCCGCCTGCTGGACGAACTGGAGTGCCGCATCGACCCCCGACGGCCGGTTCGCGATTTGCGCGTGGGCGATCAGCAACTGGTGGAGATCGCCAAGGCGCTCTCGCTGGAGACGGAAGTGCTGGTGATGGACGAGCCGACCAGCGCGCTGACCGAGCACGAAGTCGATCGGCTGTTTCGGGTGATTGATCGGCTGCGCGGTTTGGGCGTGACGATCCTTTACATTTCGCACAAGCTCGACGAGGTGTTCCGGCTGGCCGAGGCGATCACCGTGATGCGCGACGGCCGGCGAGTGGTGACCGTGTCGCCGGAGCAAACCACGCCCCACGAGATCACCCATTGGATGGTGGGGCGGGAGATCGAGCAGACCGATCTGGCGGCCCCGCGGACTCCCGGCGAGGTTGTGCTCGAGTTGGAGAACCTCTGCCTGGCCCGGCCGGGCCATGCGCGTGGCTGGCGGCTGAAAGACATCTCGCTGACGCTGCGGCGGGGAGAGATTCTGGGTATCGCCGGCCTGATGGGGGCGGGACGCACCGAACTGTTGGAATGCCTGTTCGGGGCCGGGCGCCGGCTTCCCCAAGGCCGGGTGCTGCTGGAAGGCCGGCCGGTCCGGTTTCGGCATCCGGGCGAGGCGATGGACGCCGGAATCGCCCTGGTCACCGAGGATCGCAAGCGGCTGGGTATTTTCGCCAATCTCAACGTGGGGCCGAACATCACCATCGGCGGACTTCGCCAGGCCGCCCGCTGGGGTGTGTTGCGGCCGGGCAAGGAACGTCGGATCGCCGGCGAATCGGTCCACCAACTCGCCGTGAGGACGTCCGGGCTGGACGCCCCCATCACCACGCTCAGCGGCGGCAATCAGCAGAAGACGATTCTCGCCCGCTGGCTGCTCACCGAGCCCAAGGTGCTGCTCTTGGACGACCCCACCCGGGGCGTCGACGTGGGCGCCAAGGCCGA
>CAYZWG010000570.1:0-3164 GCA_964481605.1 uncultured Planctomycetaceae bacterium | reverse complement strand
AGGGCCGGCTGTGCCGGCCGGTTGCCGCGCTTCGCAGCGTCAGCCACGTTTCGGCTCCGCACGGCCGGCCCTACGGGGCTGAAATCCCAGCGCTTTCCGTTCTTCGACCTACGTGGCGCTGTCAAACTGATTGACCGGCGCGGTCGGCGGGGGTATATTCCCGGCGCCCGCCTGGAAAGGGCCCGGGCGGCCCAGCGCCCCGGGCGTCTGCCGGACGGCCGGCGGACGCCCGCAATTGCCGCACCTTGGGGGAAGACAACCATGTTTGTGCTGGAGAGTTATCCCGTGGCGGTGGCCTTCTGCATCGTTACCATGCTCTGCTGGGGGTCCTGGGCCAATACCCAGAAGCTGGCCAGCTCGCGCTGGCGGTTCGAGCTGTTCTATTGGGACTACGTGCTGGGCGTGCTGCTGATGGCGTTGATCTTCGCCTTTTCGATGGGCAGCTTCGGCGACGCCGGGCGGGGCTTTTGGAGCGACCTCCGCCAGGCGGACCCGGCCAATATCGGATCGGCCCTGGTCGGCGGGGCCGTGTTCAACGCCGCCAATATCCTCCTGGTCGCCGCCATCGCCATCTCCGGCATGGCGGTCGCCTTCCCGGTGGGCATCGGCATCGCCCTGGTGGTGGGCGTGGGCGTCAACTACCTGGCCGATCCCAAGGGCGACCCCATTCTCTTGTCCGCCGGCGTGGCGCTGGTGGCGGCGGCGATCGTGGTCGACGCCGTGGCCTACGGTCGGCTACCTCGCAAAAGCAAGGGCGGGACCTTTCGCGGCCTGATCCTGGCCGTGCTCTGCGGCGTGCTGATGGGCTTTTTCTATCGCTTCGTGGCCGCCTCGATGCCCGAGGCCAAGGCGGAGAATTTCCTCCACCTGCCGGGCGGCAAGCTCAGCCCCTACACGGCGATGGTCTTCTTCTCGCTGGGAATGTTGGCCAGCCAAGTGGTGTTTAACCTGGCCAACATCGTCGCCTGGACCACACGCGAGGAGCCGCCCCGGCCCGACTATCTCCAGGGCCGGGCTCGCGATCACCTTTGGGGAATCCTCGGGGGGATGATCTGGGCGGTGGGGATGACGTTCAGCATCATCGCCTTCGGAGTGGCCGGGCCGGCGATTTCCTACGGCCTGGGCCAGGGGGCCACGATGATCGCCGCCTTCTGGGGGGTCTTCATTTGGAGAGAATTTCGCCAGGCCCCGCCGGGAACCAGCCGGCTGCTGGGCGTGATGTTTGCCGGTTATATCCTCGGGCTGGCCCTGATTATCTGGTCCGGGACCTGATTCGTTTCGGTTGCGGAAGGTCGGGAGGAACGTGTGGTGAAAGCCCCGAAAGTGGTGGTCGTGGGCAGCGTCAACACCGACATGGTGGTCAAGGCCCAGCGGATTCCCTCGCCGGGTGAAACGATCACCGGCGGAACGTTCGTGATGCCCCCCGGTGGCAAGGGGGCCAACCAGGCAGTGGCCGCCGCGCGGCTGGGCGCCAAGGTGACCCTGGTGGCCAAGGTCGGCGACGATCTGTTGGGAAAGCAGTCGGTGGAGAACTTCGAGAAGGAAGGAATCGACACGGAATACATCCTTACCGATCCCCGCAGCCACACCGGGGTGGCCCTGATCCTGGTCGACGCGGAAGGCGAAAACATCATCTCCGTGGCGCCGGGGGCCAATTTCGAGATCACCCCCGAGGAGGTCGAAGCGGCGGCCGAGCGAATTCGCTCAGCCGATGCGGTGTTGCTGCAACTGGAGATTCCCCTGCCGGCGGTGGCGACGGCCGCCCGGCTGGCCGCCGAGGCCGGCGTGCCGGTGATTCTCGATCCGGCCCCGGCGGCGCCGTTGGACGACGCGCTGCTAGCGAACGTGGCCTACCTCACGCCCAACGAGTCGGAGGCCCAGCGGCTGACCGGGATTGCGGTGGACAACGAACCCAGCGCTCGGCGGGCGGCCGAAAATCTCCTCGCCCGGGGTGTCCGCCACGTGATCGTCACGCTCGGCAGCAAGGGCGCCCTGCTGGCCGGCGGCGAGCGGATGCGTTTGATCGCCAGCCGGCCGGTGGAAGCCACGGACAGCACGGCGGCGGGCGACGCCTTCAACGGCGGGCTGGCCGCCGCGCTGGGTCGCGGGGCGGCCCTGGAAGATGCCGTCGCCGAGGCCTGCCTGGTGGGCGCGCTCTCGGCCACGCGGATGGGGGCCCAGCCGTCGCTGCCGGGCCGGGAACAACTCCGCCGTTTCGCCCAGCAGGCGAATGCGTAGGGCCGGCGCCGCCCGGCTGGAGCTTCGCACTGTCGGAACGGCGGGGTCAGGAGACCCGCGCCGAACGGTGTCAGGAGACCCGCGCCGAACGGTGTCAGGAGACCCGCGCCGAACGGTGACCCGCGCCGAACGGTGAGGTGGATCACGATCCGGCCTACCACCTCAATCGGGCGAGTAGTCCTCGGGCAGGTAGAGCAGCCGGCCGCAGGAGAGGCAGGCCAGCGGTTTGGCCAGCATCAGGTCGTTGATGGTGTTGATCGTGATCTGCTGGTTGCATCCGCCGCAGTAGTGGCCCTCGACCATGGCCAGGGCGTCTTCCCCCCTGCTGCGGACGAGCCGCTGGTAGAGATTCTTGAACTCGCCGGGGAGGGAGCTTTCCACCTCTTTCAACTCGGCCTGGAGCCGTTCCATGTCGGCCTGGATGCTCGGTTCCTGGGCGTCGATTTCGCGGCAGGCCTGTTCGGCGTCCGCCTTGCCCTTGGCCAGCTCCGTTTCGGCCGCGTGGACTTTTCCCGCCAACTCGTCCAGCTTTTCCATGCCTTCGAGAATCTCGTCGGCGAGGATGCTGTTGGTCATTTCATCGGCGGCGATCTGATCCTTCAGGGCCTGGTACTCGCGGTTGTCGGAGGCGCGTGTCAACTGGAACCGGCGTTTCTTAACGGCGGCTTCACCGCTACCCAGTTGAAGCTGTTTCTGGTCGTTGGCGATCCGCAGGTCGTGGTGCTCGGTGTGGGCCTGGTCGAATTGCTGTTGCAGTTTTTCGAGGCTGGCCTGGTGGGCCTTCTTCAACAAGGGTCCTCGCGAAAGGCGCCCCTTGAGGTCGTTCAGTTGCCGGTGGATGCGGTGCAGCGTTCGCAATACGTCGGTACAGCTATTCGTGTCGGATGTCATCAGTGCGCTTGGCGGTTGAGGGTGGAGAGTCGAGT
>CAYZWG010000569.1:0-3213 GCA_964481605.1 uncultured Planctomycetaceae bacterium | reverse complement strand
TGGTGAAGCTGTTGGTAATCGCGCGGGCGTCCGGCCAAGTCGCCGGCGGATCGAGTCGCAACAACTCACGCCCGTCGCGGCGGACCGAAACCAGTCGATCCGCCGCCCGGCCGGGCCGGCGAAAAACGATGAATACCGACTCGGTGGGGCCAAAATCCAAGAGCACGTCGGTACAACCGTTCCGCTCGTGGTAAAACGGCAACGCCGCGATGCGGCCGGTTTCGGGGTGCCAGAGTTCCGGCTGCTTGCCGGCCACGCGGAACGTGCACGTCGTCTGGAAGCGTTGGTCGCTGCCGTTGGCGACGAAGTACACGTCGGCGTCGCCGATCCGGCGGTGGATGTAGCGCAACGGATGTGCCGCGTTAAAGTCGGGCGGGACGCCGGCCCCGGTCAACCAGGCGTGGATCACCGTGGCGTCCGGAAAGACGTCCCGCACCGGGGGCATGAACTCGGGTTCGCCCCAGGGAGCCATGCCGCACGGCCCCAGTTCCATCGCCGTGGCCCAGCCATCGGCGGCCGTCGCGGATCGCCAATCGCCGGCAACCTTCCGGGCGGCTTCCCAGGACTTGTCGGTGGCCACTTCGAGCTTGCGGCCGTCCTGCAAGCGGATCGTGAGCAGGCCGATCAGGCCGGCGGGATTCGGCGCCTCGGCGCCGTTGGTGACCGCCACGGCCACCACGTTCGTGCCGGGTTTGAGGGCCGGGGCGACGTTCATCAGGTAGAGCCGGTCAAAGCGGTCGCCCGCCCCCACCCGCCGCCCGTTGACCCAGCACTCGAACGCGTTGTCGGCGGTCATCGCCAGCCGTGCGGATTGGATACGGCTGTCGTCATCCAGCGTCACCAGGCGTCGGAAGTAGCGCGTGCCGGGCGGAACCGCGGCGGCGGGATTGCCCTCCTTGCGCCAGATCCACTGCGCCCTGTCCAGTCGCGGCGGCCCGTCCGACTCCGCGGTCGGCTTCGGCGACAGCCGGCCACCCCAGATCAGCCGGCCCCGACCCAAGCGCCGTTCGGTCAATTCCGCCGGCGCCGGGCCGTCTCCCCAGATTTCGCCCGCCAGTTGCCGCACCTGGGCATCGCAGGCCGGATAGTTGCTCAGCCCGGGCGATTTCTCCGCACGCGACGGCGCGAACACCGTGGCGCCGGCCCGGATCAGTTCCCCCACCTTGCCCAACAGCGCCGGGGTCATCGTCTCGACCTGCGGCAGCACCAGCACCCGGTAGCTCATGCCGTCGGGCAACACGATCCGGCCGTCGGCCACGTGCATCCTGGTGAGCACCACTTCCGGCGTGCAGCCGTCGAAGTTGTACCCGCCGCGAGTGTAGGGCGCCACCGACGTGGCGGGCGGCGGCACGAACCGCCGCGGCGCGCCTTCGGGCTGGAGGTAACACACGTCCGCCACGAACAGGCCCTGTTGCAGCAGGTACTGGCAGCGGGCGAGATACTCGTGCCAGGCCTTCGATTGTTGCCACCACGTCTGTGTCCGCTCGTAGTGCAGCCCCCAGGGCCCCATCGACATGCCCGGCGACCGGTTCGTCCACGGCTGCGCCGCGTAGCGGTGGAACACAAAGCGGTTCACGCCTTCGCAAAATGCCCAGTCTCCGAGGTCCTTGATATTGCCCGGGTAACCCTGCCATTTTTCGGTGTTGGTGGCGGTGAATGCCTCGGCGCCCAGGATCCGCTTGCCGTAGGTGTGCGCCGCGGAAGCCATCTCGGTGCAACTTGCCGCCGCGCCAAACTTGCTCCAGGACCAAAACTCCGACATCGGTTCGTCGGCTCGCCCGGCGTAGGTCATGTCGTCGGCAGGCTCGCCGTAGGCTTCGATAGACAACCGCAGCCCGTGCCGATTCGCCAAGGTGCGCAAGTGACCGGCGTAATTCTCCACGATCAGGTCGGACACCGTCTGCCGCAAGTCCCAGAGAAACCGTTCGGACACTTCCAGGCTGTCCACCACACGGCCGGTGAACACGGGCAGGAAGGGCCACAGATCGTAGCCTCGCCGCTTCTGAAACTCCTGGCGCATCCGCGGCGTCCAGTTCTGCGATCCGACTTCCCAGCTATCGACATGTGTCGACACGAACACTTTGCCCTGCCCCGCCAGCGGTTGGTTTTCGGCGATCAGTCGGCCCACCAGCGCGTTGAAATGCGTTTCCGCCGCGGCCTTGCTGAACTTGTCGCACTCCAACCCGCGTCCCGATTCCGGCGCGGGATGATTGTCCTTGCCCGTGGTCGTGTGCCCCAGCCGCAGGATCAGCCACTGGCCGGGCGGAACGTCCCAGGCGAGCTTGCCGTCGGGGCTCATCTCGGCGGTCAGTTCCACGATCCGCTTGTGGGGGATGACGGCGTCCGCCGGAAGGGACCGAAAGTGGGCCGGCTGGGGCGGGAAATGCCGCACCTTGAACGACGCCTTGCCCTGGATGTTGGGGATTCTCGCTTTTGCGTCGGGCGCGGGCATGGCCAGCACCGCGATGTCGCGGTAGAAATCCCGCACCGCCGGTGGTTTCGCCAGCGTGCCGTCGAACCGGGTCGGGCCCTCGACGACCGTCTCCGTCCAGACCACCCGCTGCATCGACATCTCGGGTGTGATCCACGGCCCGCCGCTGCCGCACCAACCGGCGTCGTTGTTGATGTTCAGTTGCAGCCCCAGTCGGTCGGCTTCGCGGCAAGCGTGTTGGAACAACTCGCGCCAGAGCGGCCCGGCGAAATCGGCGGGCCCCTTCGGCGCCCCCTGGTCCACTTCCATGTAGAGCACGCCGCCGATGCCTGCTCGCTGCATCGCCTCCAGGTCGGCGGTGATGCCCTCCTTGGTCAAGTTGCCGCTGAGCGGAAACCAATAGACCCAAGGCCGGGCCGAGGCGGGTGGTTGGGCAAAACCCTGTTCCAAGTCGTCGGCCGCGGCGACCGCCGTGGCCAACGCGGCGACCGTCAGCAAAGTAATCATCATCTGGCGTAGCATGGTGTAGCTCCTCTGTTTGGAACCCGGCAAGGCGGTCCCCGGCCGGCCCTTAGTATGGCCCGTCCGAAAAAAACTGCAACGTTTCGCAATTTGACCACACTAACCCGAAGCGCCAGCGAGGGACGCCCTTCGTGCGCCAGCGAGGGGCGCCCTTCGTGCGTTTTCGTCCCTCGCTGGCGCTTCGGGTTAGTATGGCACATTTTTTGAGTCGGGCCATATTACAGCGCGGGGTCGGCCGTGGCAACCGGCTCGTTCTCGCT
>CAYZWG010000568.1:0-3220 GCA_964481605.1 uncultured Planctomycetaceae bacterium | reverse complement strand
TCCCCTCTGAAACCGCCACCTCGAACCACCTCCGGAAGTCTGTTCCTGCACCCCCCCGGGCCGAGGGTGTCTGTCTGATGTTGCCTCGATCCCCGCAATCCTGCTAGGATCGGGGGCCGCCGCCACGCGAGAACGGGGGCCCCGGACGGTGCCGGCCCGATCGCGTCGCATTCCGCCAGGAAAGGAGTCGTGCCACGATGACCAGGACGCACGCTTTGCTCACGCCGCTGTTGCTGGCCGTGCTGGCTTTTCCCGCCGCCCTTGCGCGGGGCCAGTCGAGGGAAGAGGCGGCCGTGCGGTCGGCGACGGCCGTGCTCAATGAAATCATGGCGGTCCCGCTGGAGGGAATCCCTCGCCGGATGCTGGCCGATGCCCAGGGCATCGCCATCATCCCCAACGTGATCAAGGGCAGTTTCATCATCGGCGCGCGCCACGGCAAGGGTGTGTTGCTGGTCCGCGACGAGAAGGGCAACTGGCAGGCGCCCGTTTTCGTGACGCTCACCGGGGGCAACATCGGCTGGCAGGTGGGCGTCCAGGCAACCGACGTGATCCTCGTCTTCAAAACCCGGCAAAGCGTGCAGGGCATCCTCTCCGGCAAGTTCACCATCGGCGCCGATGCCGCGGCGGCGGCGGGGCCGGTCGGTCGCCAGGCGGCCGCGGCCACCGATGCGCGGCTGAAGGCCGAAATCTACTCCTACTCCCGCAGCCGAGGACTGTTCGCCGGGGTCTCGGTCGACGGCTCCGTGCTGCGAGTCGACCAGTTCGCCGGCAGTGCCTATTATCAAAGCCCCGGCCCCGGCCAGCCGGCAACCGTGCCGGAGTCGGCCATCCAGCTCGTCAACCAGGTGGCGGCCTATTGCGGTGCCGCGCGGCCACAAGCCAACGGCGAGGTGGGGCAGCAGCCGGTCGTGGCCCCGGCCCCCGCCGCAAGCCAGTCCGATGCCCTCCGCAACCAGTTGGCCCAGGTCGCGCCCCAACTCTACCAGCGTCTCGACCCGTCCTGGAGAGCCTACCTGGCGCTACCGGCCGAAGTGTTTACCGGCCGCGGGCATCCCTCGGCCGAAGTTTTGGACCGCTCGGCCGCGCATTTCGACGTGGTGGCCAAGGACCCCCGCTATCGCCAACTGGCCGAACAGCCGGAGTTCCAATCGACCTACGGGCTGTTGCGCCATTACGTCGGTCTCCGATCGCAACCTCGCACGGCCCTTCACCTGCCGCCTCCGCCGGCGGAAAGCGGAGCCCCCGGCAGCCGGCCGGCCCGCTATTGAGGGGAGTTGGTTTCTGCTGCAGAAAGCCGGCAACCCGGAGCGGAACCGCCACCCCACAATCTATTCCTGGTGAGTTGTCCACTTACTCCAGTCCGGGGTGCAGATGGATTCATAGGCCCGGGGATTGAGGTTGGCTTTCAGCCAGGTTTTCGGATCCTTGCGGAATTCCGCCAGCTTCCGCGCCACGGCGACGTTGCCGCCCTGGTTCTCCACGTCCGCGGCGAGCAGCTTGTCCAAGCGTTCGGTCACCAGGGCGAACTGCTTGGGATCATACTGAACCATCCTTGCATCCTCCGCGGCCAGGGTTTCCAGAAAGTGAAGTGACTTGCCCCGAAGCGAACGGGCCGTGTGGGAGACGAAATCCCGCTGCATGTGGATGTCGGCGACCCGGCTGCCCCCCAAGGCAGCCGCCTGATCGAAGAGCGCAACCGCCTTGTAGGCCAGCGCGGCGGAGTCTTCCAGCCGCAGCCCTGCATCCTCGAACAACCAGGGATGGGCCTTGTGCTCCTGGGTCAACATGAAGTTCGCCCTGCGGTTGGCCTTCCAGATAGGTGTTTCCCAGGTGGCGTTGGGAATGGACGCGGGCTCCCAGCCATGCGAGCCATCCCTGCCCCGGTCGAGTCCCATCGGACCGATCAGATAGGTGGTGTCCCAGGGGAAAGCTTCCACGGACTGGGCCACGTACTCCCACGCCTGGATCATGCTGGGTGCCGCTTTCTCGCCATAGGGGGCCGCCACCTCCTCAAGCAGTTGCTCCAGCGGCGCGTGGGGCGACTTCATCCAAGCCTGTAGCATGGCCGCATTGACCGAGAACGTGGTGGGGGAGAAGCCGTAATACTCCTTTACCCCGATCACGCCTTCCATCTCCTGCCAACCGCGCATCTGCTCATAAACCAGGCGGGGAAAGAAATCCGCCATTTGGTACAGTGGCTTGTAGAGCGTGTGGTCAAACTCCCCGATCACCGGGATGTTTCGCTCCAGGGCCATCCGCACCAGACGTTTCACTCCCAGATCGGACTTAAAGGAGCGGTCGTTGAAAGGATACACTTCGTTGCTGGAGGAGGGATTCAGCACCAGTCCGAAATGGGCCGGGTTCACCTTGTCGAGAATCGCCACGGTCTGCCCCTTGGACAGCTCCCAGGGTTTCCACCAGAGCGTCGTGCCGGGACGCTGTTTCTGCATCGTCTCATTGAGAAGATTGATGAAGCCCGGCAAACGTTCGTGCAGCGGCAGACCACTGCAACGGGGGCAAGGTCCAAACTCACTGCATATCCACGCCTGCTGGTCATAGGTGTAAATCAGCACATCATTCACTTCGGGAAAGGTGGTCATGAAGTCCGACAAGAGATTCGCGTATTTCTCCCGCACGGCCGGGTCCATGATGCAGGCGGGGCGAACCGGTGAGTCATTCAGCATCCTTGGCACGCCAAACTGGGCAATCGTGCGCAGCCCGTGCTTCTTGGCCTGCTTGATGCGAAAGGCGAACTTGCCGCGCTGCTCCGCGTCCAGGTCCTCCAGGTTGAGCACCTCGTTGGCCGGTTTCCCACCCCAGGCGATGCTGAGTTGGACCATGTTGACACCCAAGGCCTTGATCTTCGTCAATTCATCGTCGCTCCAGCTAATGTCCGGCGAGGAGGGGTTGCCCACAATGCCGATGAAGTATTTGAAACCGCCGGGATTCTCCCTTGGCACCGAGGCAGGCTTCGCCGCCATGACCAGCGCGGAACCAGCGGCTATTGCCAGTGTCAGGCCGGCAGCAAGGAAACGCATGAACCTCTGTCGCGACTCGAACCCTGTAGTCATCGCAAGCGTTGTTTTCATGATTCTCTCCACCGTCGCAAGTTGTCCGATTTTCCGCACACCGACCTGTCTTCTGTCCGGGCCACCGCAAGGGGGATCTGGACTTTTGCAGAATGGCGACACGAGGTCCCCTCTCCCTCCGGGAGAGGGTT
>CAYZWG010000567.1:0-3230 GCA_964481605.1 uncultured Planctomycetaceae bacterium | reverse complement strand
TCGATCCCCTTTGCCGAATCGTAAGCCCCCGGGAGCATTTCCGGGGGCAAAACGTCCCCCGGCGGCGCGGGCACGGGCACGGGCACCGGAGAGGCCGACCTTCCGCCTGGCGGAAGCGACGGCTCGTAGCCGGGCGTCTGGGTGTCGAGTTGCGCTTTGGCCAAGGCAAACTCCGCCTCAAACACCAGCGGTCCCGGAACGTCTTCTTCCCCGGGGGTCCCCCAAGGCAGCCCATAACCCGGCGGAATGGGATGAAAAGAGGGATTCGCCGCGTACCATTCCACCTGCATCGTGCAGCGAGGCGGGTAATAAGGGGAAAAATCCGTCACCGCCCCAATCACCACGGCGTCCACCCCCAGTACCTGGGCCAGTTGCCGGGCCTGCTGGGCATTGGCCAGGCGGAGATCGTGGTCGAGCATCGCCCGCTCGACCACGGAAACCGGCACCACCTCGAACCCCGGCACGAGTTGCAATTCGTTGAAATAGGCCTCCGCAAACTGCCGCCCATCCACCGTCGGCTCACTGCTCAAGTTAAAAAAGGGGGCCACGGCAACCTTGGAAAGTTGGGGAAAAGGATTGTGGAGTGTCGGCTGGTGGGAAACCTCCGGCAGGATCAGGCAGCCGCAGCATGTGAGCATGCTCAGCAGCACCGGCACGATCATCGCGCGAGAAGCCATCGTTTCCGCCGCACCGTCTGGAAGAAGGTCAGCCCCCCTTCTTCATCCCTCGATAGGGTGGCTGGCGCGGCGCAGACCCGCCTGCCAACCGCTACGGTCGACTTTATCGGCAAACTCGGCCTGATTTCTCTAGTCCCGTCTCACCTTTTTCGCGGAAACCGGCGGAGCGTCCATGCCGGGTCGCGATCCGGCCTACGGTTGCCGCCGGCCAAACGAGGCTTTGCCGCGGGCGGCGGCCGTGCAACAATGAACGGAAACCGCACCACTTGCGGCCCCTGGGCCCCAACCCCTGCCCCCCCGAGCACGGCATGCGATCTCCTTCCCCCCGGCGAAATCCCACCCGGCCGGTTCGCATCGGCTCGGTGACGATCGGGGCCGGCCAGCCCATCGTCGTCCAGAGCATGTGCGCCACCCGCACCGCCGACGCCCGAGCGACCGCCGCCCAGGCTGCCGCGCTGGCCCGGGCCGGGGCGGGCGTGGTTCGCCTGGCGGTGGACAGCCGCCGCGACGCCCAGGCCCTGGCCCAAGTTCGCCGCCAGACCGATGCCAACCTTGCCGTCGACCTGCAGGAAAACTATCGCCTGGCCGCCGACGTCGCCCCCCACGTCGACAAGATTCGCTACAACCCGGGCCATCTCTATCACCACCAGCGGGACCGGACCTGGCAGGACAAGGTGCGGCTGCTGGCGGAGGTGGCCGCGAAACACGACTGCGCCCTCCGCGTGGGGGTCAACGGCGGCTCCGTCGATCCGGCCAAAAGGGAGCG
Organism: uncultured Planctomycetaceae bacterium; assembly: GCA_964481605.1. Classification (GTDB taxonomy): domain Bacteria; phylum Planctomycetota; class Planctomycetia; order Pirellulales; family Thermoguttaceae; genus CAYZWG01. The sequence goes on along the minus strand of CAYZWG010000567.1, from coordinate 1,787 downwards.
GTTCGCCGCGGACGACTCGATCGGGCCGATGCTGGCCAGCGCCTGGGAGCACTGCGCATTGCTCGACTCGATCGGCTTCACCCGATACTGCGTTTCTTTGAAGGATTCCGACCCGGCCAAGGTGATCGAGGTCAACCGCCGGTTTGCGGCCCAGCGGCCGGAGGTGCCGCTCCACCTGGGTGTGACCGAGGCGGGCATCCCCCCGGAAGGAATCTGGAAAACACAGATCGCCCTGCACGACCTGTTGAGCCGGGGGATCGGCGACACGATCCGCGTTTCCCTCACCGTGCCCAACGATCGCAAACAGGAAGAGATCGAGGCGGGCCGGAAGATTCTCCACGACGTGGCCGCCGGGCAGGGGCCGCCGCCGGCCGCGCCGGACGGGCGGCGCCTGAATATCATTAGCTGCCCAAGCTGCTCCAGGGTGGAAAACGAGGCCTTCGTCGAACTGGCCGCCAAGGTCAAGCGACTGGCCGCCTACGCCGCCGGCCAGCCGCTCACGATCGCCGTGATGGGCTGCCGCGTGAATGGACCCGGCGAGACCGACGAGGCCGACCTGGGGCTCTGGTGCGGGCCGAACCACGTCAACCTGAAACGCCGTGGCCGGAAGCTGGGGGCATTTTCGTACGACGAGATCCTGCCGCGACTGAAAAAAGAGTTGGATGCGTTGATCGCGGCCGGTCGTGGGCGTGGGTCTGCCCTAGGTAGCACCGGTTCTTGAACCGGTGTGGCTGGTGCCACAAGAGGTTGCCCCGTTCGGCGCGGGTCTCCTGACCCCGCCGGCACCCGCGGGTAGCACCGGTTCTTGAACCGGTGTAGCTGGTGCCACAAGAGGCCAGGGCAAATCACTCCGCCCATCGAATAGGAACACCGACTGAGCGTTGCCACCCGCACCCGGCGGGGTCGGGAGACCCACGCCGCACGCTGAGCTGGCCAACCTCTTGCCGGCTGCCGCCGGCCCAGGTTCAAGAACCTGGGCCACCCACGACCCGCGCCGAACGGTGGACAAGACGCTACGCCAATTCCTCCAACGCCGCCGCGAAGGCCCCGTAAATCCCTTCGCTAAACAGCACGAACCGCACCAGCGGCGGCTGGGCGTGCCGGCGGAGAAAATCGATCGCCGTCCGCAATGCGACCCGCGCGGCCTGGTCCACCGGATAGCGATACGCCCCGGTGCTCAAGGACGGAAAGGCCACGCTCCGGCAATCGTTTTCGACGGCCAGTTCGAGGCACCGCCGGTAGGCCCCCGCGAGCAACTCCGCCTCGCCCTGCCCGCCGCCCTTCCAGACCGGCCCCACCGCGTGAATCACGTAGCGAGCGGGCAGCTCGCCCGCCGTGGAGATCACCGCCGAGCCGGTGGGGCAGCCACGCGGATACTCCTGGTCGGTCTGGCGGATGATGGCCGGGCCGCCGCGGCGATGGATCGCCCCGTCGACGCCCCCACCTCCGGCCAGCCGGCTATTCGCCGCGTTGACGATGACATCCACCTGCTGGAGCGTGACGTCCCCCTGGACAAGCTCCAGCACCGCCGCGTTGATTTCAATCCGCATCCGCTCCTCCTCCTTTGCCCAAGCAGCGTTCGGCGCGGGTCTGGCGACCCCACCGAAATTGCCGGCCGCGGGTCTCCTGAATGGCGAGATTGGGAGACCATCGGTCCTCTTTCGGCGGGGTCGCCAGACCCGCGCCGAGCGCTGTGCGACCCGTGCCGAGCAGCGTGCGCCGTGCCATCACGCCTGCCCCAAGTTTACGGCCGGGCCCCTTCGCCGGGCAACTCCCTCGCCGTGAAT
>CAYZWG010000566.1:0-3257 GCA_964481605.1 uncultured Planctomycetaceae bacterium | reverse complement strand
CACCATGCCGGGCCGCCACCCGGCCTACTGGCTCCGGAAGTCCGCTGCTGCACCCCTGGCCGTCCGCCGGATTTTCGCCGGCTTGACCCCACGAAAATCGGCCGATAGAATGATTGCCAAAGGCCGAAACCGAGCATGGATGATGGCCTGCTGCTGATCCGAAGTCGTTTGTTCATAATAGCTTCAGTCGCCAAACGGGACGCACGTCTTGGTATCATCCGGAAAGTGGGAATGGGTACCTCGTGACTACCCTCACTGGCTGGCAAGACCCACACGCTGTTGGCGGCCGAATGCGCGTTTTCCGGGATGATGCCTGTGTTTTCTCTCCATCGGCCGAGCAGCAGTTGAGGCCGATGGGCCCGCGCCGACGATAGCCAAGAACCGGGGTTGGCCGAGAGGAAGATGACGCCGACCCCGGTTTTTTGAGAAGGATTCTGGGCAAGCCGGCGCGGATGAAGCCGGGTTGGCCGGGGGCCGTCTTTCCCCCCAAGGGTATTGTGCGATGCAACCGAATATCGTGCCGTTGATTCTGTTCCTCGTCTGTCTTACGGGGCTGGCCGCCCTGCTGGTGCTGCTGGGCACCGTGGTCAGTCCCCGGCGCGGTAGCCCAGTCAAGCGGATGCCCTATGAGAGCGGGATGGACCCGATCCACGACACCCGACGCCGTTTCGACGTGCGGTTTCATCTGTTGGCCATTGCGTTTCTGGTCTTCGACGTCGAGCTTCTGTTCTTGTATCCCTGGGCAGTGTGCTTCCGCTCGGGCGGTTCCGAGGCCGCGTCGGCTGCCGCCGGGCAAGCGGGCAACGCCGCCGCGGCGGGTGGCGCGAGCGCGCGGCCGCCGCTGCTTTTTGTGGGAGGAATCTGCTTCATCGTCTTGTTGCTGGTGGGGTTCGTCTACGATTGGCGGAAGGGAATTTTCCGCTGGCGATAGCCGGCAACAAGAATCCCCACGCCGGCCGGCGGGTTACCCCAGTAATCTCCCGGCCGGTTGAGAAAGTCTTTCGATGGCCACGGAACTGCCCGACAACGTGCTCATTACCACACTGGACCGGCTGGCAAGCTGGGGCCGGAAAAACAGCCTTTGGCCAATGCCCTTTGCCACCGCCTGTTGCGGCATCGAGCTGATGGCCACCGGGGCCAGCCGGCACGACCTGGCCCGGTTCGGGGCCGAGGTGTTCCGCTTCAGCCCTCGCCAGTGCGATTTGATGATCGTGGCCGGTCGGGTGGTGATGAAGATGCTGCCCGTGTTGCAGCGGATTTGGCAGCAGATGCACGAGCCCAAGTGGTGCGTCTCGATGGGCGCCTGTGCCTCGACCGGCGGAGTCTTCGACACCTACAGCGTGGTGCAGGGGATCGACCGGTTCATTCCGGTGGACGTTTACGTGCCGGGCTGCCCGCCGCGGCCCGAGCAGTTGATCCAGGCGATCATCGACTTGCAAGAAAAGATTCAGCGGGAAGGCACCATCTTTGGCAGCGAATTCGATGCCCCCGAGCGCCAGCGGCCCAAACCGGCCCTCCAGCAGATGTCCCCCCGCCGAGCCCGGGCGGCCACGCCGGACGGACCCCACCAGCGATGAACAACCCAACCACCACCGAACAACTAAGCCAAGCCTTCCCGGGCGTCGAGTCGAGCGAGTTTCGCGGCCAGACCCGCGTGGTCGTGCCCCCGGAGACGATCTTCCCCGCGCTGGAGTTTCTCAAGCTGCGGCTGGGCTTCAACATGCTGGTCGACCTGACCTGCGTCGACTATCTTCACTACGAGGGCGCCAAGGACCGATTCGGCCTGGTCTACCTGCTGTTGAACACGGAGGCCAACCGGCGGTTGACGGTGCGCACGTTTCTGAACGATCCCCGGCCGGCGGTGCCCTCGGCGGTGCCCTTGTGGGAAGGGGCCAACTGGCTGGAGCGGGAGGTTTGGGACCTGTTCGGAATCCGCTTCGAGGGCCATCCCGATCTTCGCCGGATCGTGTTGCCGGAGGAATTCGCCGGACACCCGCTGCGCAAAGACTATCCACTCCAAGGCCGTGGCGAGCGGCACAACTTCCCCGTGATTACGCGAGCTGAAGGCTGAAATGCCGCTTGAGCAAGTAACCACTGCCGGCAACCTGGCCCACGACGAACCGCGGCCGTACCTGTGGACGATGAACTTCGGCCCGCAGCACCCGGCCACCCACACCACGCTGCGGCTGGTGTTGAAGCTCGACGGCGAACGGGTCGTCGACGCGATGCCGGATATCGGCTACTTGCACTCGGGTTTCGAGAAGCTGGGCGAGCACCTCGACTACAACCAGTACGTCACGGTCACCGACCGGATGAACTACGTCTCGCCCATGGCCAACAACGTGGCCTGGCACCTGGCGGTCGAGCGGCTGATGGGAATCGAGGTACCGCCGCGGTGCCGCTATCTTCGCGTGATCGTGGCCGAACTGGCCCGCATTGCCGACCACCTGGTGGCCAACGGCGCGATGGGACTCGACACGGGCGCGTTTACCTATTTCCTCTATGCCTTCAACCCGCGGGAGAAGATTTACGACCTTTTCGAGACTCTCTGCGGGGCCCGTTTCACCAACAGCTACACCCGCGTGGGCGGCTTGATGTACGACGCCTCGGACGAGGCGATCGGAATGATCCGCGAGATCGTGAAGATGTTGCCGGCGGTGTTTCGCGACATGGAAAAGCTGTTGAACCGCAACCGCGTCTTCGTCGACCGCACCAAGGGCATCGGCCTTTTGACCCGCCAGGAGGCGATCAACCGCGGCGCCACCGGCCCGGTTGCCCGGGCCAGCGGCGTCGCCCGCGACCTCCGCAAGGACGAACCCTACCTGGCCTATGAGGATTTCGATTTTCAGGTCTGCTGCGCCCAGGCGGGCGACTGCTACGCCCGATACCTGGTCCGCATGGGCGAGATGCGTGAGAGTTTGAGGATCATCACCCAGGCGGTGGAGAATCTGCCGCCGGGGCCGGTCAACGTGGCGGCCGACCAACGTGCGATCCTGCCCGAGAAGGGAGTCGTCTATTCGACCATCGAGGGGCTGATCACGCACTTCGAGATGGTGATGAGCAATCGCGGTTTCCAGGTGCCCTGCGAGGAGGTCTATACGGCCACCGAGGCCCCCAACGGCGAGTTGGGATTCTACCTCGTCGGCGACGGCGGCAACCGGGCCTACCGTGCCCGCTGCCGGCCGCCCTCGTTCATTCATTTCGCCCTCTTTCCGCATCTCATCCGCGGGCACATGCTTAGCGACGTGGTGGCGGTG
>CAYZWG010000565.1:0-3283 GCA_964481605.1 uncultured Planctomycetaceae bacterium | reverse complement strand
GATCGGCGGCGCCGCGACCGGTCACCGCCAATCGCCGCTGAGGCCGAACGCGGCCCAGTAGAAGGGCGGCTGGACCTTGGGCTGTTCGCGCGGGGAGCGGCCCACGACGGCCATCCCGCGTTGGGCCGGGCCGTGGAGGAGGGCGAGTTGGGCCTGGCGGAGGGATTCCACCTTGCCCAGTTTCTTTTCCCAGAGATTCGTATAGAACTCCTCCATCAGCCGCCGCGTGGCTTCGTCGCTGACCTTCCAGAGGCTGGCCACGACCGACCGGGTCCCGGCCACCTGGAAGGCCCGCTGAAGCCCCAACAGCCCTTCCCCGCCGGCGACGGCCCCCAGCCCGGTCTCGCACGCCGAAAGGACGGCCAGGTCGACCGTACCGAGGTCCAGCGTGGCGACTTCCTCGGCCGTGAGAATGCCGTCGTCCGGGCTGCCCGGCAGGGGGGCATTGGCCCCGGCCAGGGCCAGGCCGGAGAGCAAGCCGGGGTGAAGCGCCGAGAGGGTGCCCGGGCCGCCGGCCGCCTCCCAGGGAACCAGGCCCCGCCGGGCCTGCTCGTTGGGGGCCAGCACCGAGGCGACCTGGGGCGGGGCGAAGAAACCGTGCGTGGCAATGTGCAGGAACCGGCACTTGGGCGCCTCGCGGCGAAAAGCAGTCTCCGTGGCGCGGCCCCGGCGGAGCGTGGTGAGGCGGCCCGCCTCGAAGGCCAACTCGAACGAATCGCGGACCGAGAGCATCTCGCCCCGCGAGCTTGGCAGCGGGGCGAAGTGGAACCCGTCGGAGCGCACCGGCGGGGGAGATTTCCCGGCGGCGGCATCGTCCTCGGTCGCCGGCGGGGCATCGTAGTCCACGTCACCCACCAGCAGCAGGCCGCCGGCCGACTCCGCCCCGGTGTCGCCGGACTCCCCCGGAGCCGCCGTGGCGAGCAGCTCGGGCAGCATCCGCGGCACGGGCACCACGGCGATGGCGTAATCCTCGATCAGGTAGGTGCCCGGCCGATCTCCGGGCAGGGCGGCCAGGGGAATCCGCGCCAGATCGCCGTCGGGCGAGACGAGAACCGTGGTGGCTCCATTAAGATGGGCCGCCAGCGGTATCCAGATTCGGCGCCGCAGTTCGGCGCCCGCCCGGGCCCCCTTGCCCGGGGCTCCGTAGCTGCGGCGCCACGTCTCGACCGCTTCCCGGATCGGCTCGGTGGGTCCCAGGTCGAGCCGAACCACGGGCAACCCCTTGCCCACCACGAAGGCCGCCAGGCGAGTCTCGGCGGGGCGGGCATGTTCGGGCCGGGGGGTGGCCGTGTCGTGGTGCAGGTATTCGAGGAAGTCGATCAGCACCGTGCCGGAGGGCAACTGCCGGCCGAGATCGGCCGGGCCCACCGTGGGGTGGTCGGCGAGGGTCGGCCCCACCTGTTCGGCCAGGCGGCTTTCCAGCCGCTCCTTGCGTTGGGAGAGTTCGGCCAGGGTGGCTCGCCACGACTCGGGCCGGGACGCTTGGGGGTTGGAATACGCCATCGCCGCCAGTTGGGCCGAGACCCGCCGCAGATCGGCCAGCAGGGGAGCCGACTCGGGCCGGGTGGCCGCCTGGCGGAGGGCCCGCTGGCGGGCGAAGACCATGCCCTTCCAGCGGAGCACGTCGCCGTAGGCCGCCTCGTCGAGTGCGCTCCTGCCGGCGGTGACGGAGAGATAGCCGTCCAGCGTGCGCCGCAATCGCCGCGTCATGGCCAACTGCCGCCGCTCGGAGAGCACCGTGAAGGTCTCCTCGATGAGACGGTGAAAAATGTCCAACGCGCGGCGATAAAGCGGTGCCGCCTTGTCGGGCCGGCCCTCGCTGCGGTAGCCGGCGGCCAGGTTGTTCAGCGCCGTGGCGACCAGGGGGTGGTTTGGACCGAGGGCAGCCTGGCGGATTTTCAGTGCCTCGCGGTAGAGCGGCTCGGCGGCGTCGAAGTGGCCCCGGGCGCGGAGGACCGCGGCCAGATTGCCGAGACTGTCGGCCGTGGCGGGATGACGCTCGCCGAGCACGCGGCGGCGAATGTCCAGCGCCCGGCGGTAGAGCGTCTCGGCTTCCTCCAGGCGGCCCCGGGCCTCGCACACGGCGGCGAGGTTGTTCAGACTCACCGCCGTGTCGGGGTGGTCCGGGCCCAGCGTCTCCTGCCGCACGCGGAGCACGTCGCGAAAAAGCCGCTCCGCGCGATCCTCATCGCCCTGCTCAAAAGAGAGCCCGGCCAGGTTGTTCAGCGCGGCGATCGTGTCGGGGTGGTCCGGGCCGAGCGCCTGCTTGCGGATTTCCGCGGATTGCCGCAAGAGCGGCAGCGCCCGGGCGGCGTCGCCCACGCTCTGGTACAGCCCGGCCAGGTTGTTCAGCGCGGTGGCATATTCGGCGGGGCGGTCGTCGCGGTGCCGGGCCTGCAATTCGACCAGCTTGCGGAAGATCGGTTCGGCCGAGGCGTAGTGGCCTTGCGCGTGCAGCAGCGAGGCCAGGTTATTGAGCGCCACGAGATGTTCCGGGTGTTCGTCGCCGAACAAATCCGCCGACAGTGCCACGGCCTGGCGCAAGAGCGGCTCGGCCTCGTCGTAGTGGCCGGCGGCGACCAACAGCAGGGTAAGCTTGTTCATCGCCTGGAGGTAGCCGGGGTGCCGCTTGCCCGAGCGTTGCTCCCAAAGATCGAGCAATGCCCGCCGGTGGCGCTGGGCGTCGTCGTACCGATGGGCCGCCTCGCAGGCGGTGGCCAACAGATCGAGCGTGGCGGCGTAGCTCGGATCGGTGGGGCCGAGCAGTCGCTTTTGCGTGTCGGCGGCCGTCTGCAAGGCTTGCAGCGTGTCGGCGGTGGTCGGCGGCGATTGCGGCGCCCGGCCGGGCCCGGTCGCCTGAAGAGACCGCTCCACGGCCCGCACCCGCCGGCGGGCGGCGTCCAGCTCCTTTTTCTCGGCGGGCGAGAGCCGGGCGATTCGGTCCAGATGGTCGAGCGCTTGCCGGGCATCGGCCAGTCGCCAGGGTTCCCGGTCCGGAGCCGCCTGGAGTGTTTGGATCGCCTCGCGGCAGGCCGACCGGGCCTGTTCCGACTGGCCCGCCTCGGCGTGGACCTCGGCCAGCCAGAGGAGCGTATCGGCCAGGGCCGGGGGATCGTCGGCGAAGAGTCGGCGGTCGGCCGCCAGCACCCGGCGACCGGCGGCCAGGGCCCCGGCCAACTCGCCCCGGGCCCGCAGTCGGCGGGCCTCGTTCAGGTCGGCCTGGTGGCGGTCGAGCAACTGCCGGCGGGTTTCCTCGTCGCTCGGCCGCGGCTTGTCGGCGATC
>CAYZWG010000564.1:0-3308 GCA_964481605.1 uncultured Planctomycetaceae bacterium | reverse complement strand
CGACGTGATCGCCGGCTGCGAAGGGGACCTCACGAAGGCCAGCGAAGCGCTTCAGTGTACGCCGTCCCAGTTGGTCAAACTCCTGCGCAAGGAGCCCCGCGCGCTGGCCCTGGTCAACCGCGATCGAGAGCGGCGCGGAGCGGATCGGCTGCGGTGAGGACCGGCCGAAAAACAACTTCCCTGTTTTGCCCTCGTTCCCGGCGTTCTTACCGGCGGGGCGTGGTCGCCAGGTACCGGCTGAGCACTCGCACGTTTCGCACGAACGTGCCGCAGTCGATCACCCGCCGTGTGGGATCGTCGTCGCCGTAATATCGCATGCGCCCCTGCTCGACCCAGCGGCCGCGGTCATCCAGCCCGGCAATCACGGCTTTTACCTGGGCCATCTGGCTCTTCGACGCCGGTGAGGGCGTTTTCTTCGCCCCCGGCCGCAACGCGTCGGCCGGCAGGCCTCGCACCCGCTCATATTCCCGCTCGATCGCGTCCAGGCCGCTGCCCACCTTGAAAGCGTAATGGGTCGGCATGTCGGCATCGCTGTAGGTGAGCCGGTAATCCTGCCGGGTGAAATAGAGCGGCCGATTCGTCTTCAGCTCGTAGAACCGGGCCAGTCGGCCATCGGCCAGCAAAGAGCGGCGAAAATAGGCGATGGCCGGGGGAATCGGTTCGAGGTATTTTGCCTTGCCGGTATGGCGGTAGAGCTGGATCAAGGTTCGCATCACGCCCTGCGACTCGCCGCCGGTGATCGCGGGCGGCTCGAACTTCCTCGCCCAGGCGGGGTGCATCTGGGCGTCGTATTGCTGGGCCCAGGCGGGTTGCGGTTGGGGCATCCGGGCCATGAGGATGAACCCGCCCGCCCGCTCGGCCGCCTGGCGAAAACGCCGATCCCCGTAGACCTCCTCCGCCAGGAACATCACGTCGATCACGTCGGCGATGGCATTGTCGTTGAACGTGTAGTAGCCGCTGTAGTGGGTGCCGGGAAATGTCCTCGACCAGGTCTGGGGATAGCTCGCCCGGCGAACGGGGAAGGCTTGCGGATCGGGCGGCTCGACGAACCGCTGCGGCCAGGCGCCGATGGGGTACTGGGCCTTGAGCAGGGCCTCCAGGCCGTAGCTTGCCGCATCGTGGATCGCCTCGTCTTGAAATTCCAATTCCCGATCGAGTTGCATCAACAACCGCAGGGCTGCCTGCGTGGTGTTGTCGTCCAGCGTGGTCGTGTTTCGCCGGCCGGCTTCCGGCGACTGGTCCGCCCGGTAGGCGTAATGCTTGCGGCGAGCCGGATCGAACTCGATTCGATAGTCCCAGCCGCCGGAGCGGAGTTGGCCGCGAACCAGGCACTCGCCGGCCCGGCGTGCTGCCGCCAGGTAGTAGCGGTCGCCGGTGGCCCGATAGGCCGCCAGCAGGGCCATGCCGACCGAGGGCGTCCCCGGCGGCTGCACCCAGACGGTGGTGTCGGTGGCCCGGCCTTCCCCCTCGCGGGTTTTCAGGTCTTCGCTATATCGCCAGAGGCAACCGCCTTCGGTGGCGACCCGGCTGGAGAAAAACTCGCAGGCGGCCTTCAGCGCGGTGCCGGCCGAGGCCCTCAAGGCGGCGTCATCGGCCCGGACCGGGCAGACCACGGAAAACAAGACCAGGCCGCAACCAGCAACGATCGACTTTCGCATCGCTTCCTCCCGTAGGGCCGGCTGTGCCGGCCGTGTTCGAGCTTTGATCAAGCCAACGCGGGGTTCGGCGGGGTCTCAATTCAACTCCGGCGGCACGTTGCCATAGGACCAGCCCTGCCCTCGGAAGGGTGGCGCCGGCGGCGGCGTGGGCACCTTGCCCGGTGTCATCCGGCCGGCCAATTCCAACGCCGCCTCGACCATCTGCCGGCCCGCCGTGGGCTCCAGGTTGCTGTAGGAGGTCAGCCGCGTCTCGTAGCCGCCGCCATGCTCGCCGAATGCCTCCTCGGTGGGCACGTAGCCCACGCACCCGTTGGCCAGCGCCACCGGAAACGTAAAGGGGAAGGGGCTCTTCGCCTTCAGTTCGAGCCCGAACCGGCAGAAAAACTCGGCCGGATCGGTCAACAACACGGCCGGCCCGATCTGGATCGCCTGGACCTCGACCTCGACTTGGGGTGATTTCTTCAGCATGGCATCGAGCAGAACGATTTCCTTGGCGAAGGTCCACTCCGTGGAGCCGACCTGCTTGGGGTCTTTTTTCGCCAGTTCCGTGCAGCGGGCCACACGCTGGCGGCTGGGCACGCGGCGGCGAATCTTCCAGAGCTTGGTCTCCGCCGCCAGCGGAGCGAGGGTGCCCGGCTCGACCGACAACAACACCTTTACCGCCTCGGCCCCCACCCGCCCGCCCACGAACCGCGCGCTCCGCTCGCCTCCCGCTCGCCGGTAGGGGCTCAAGTTGTCGACCTGGGTCACGTCGCCGCTGGGCCCGGCCAGAAACACCACCACCACGTGCGGGCCGAATGTTCCCCGAATCGTCTTCTCCAGGTAGTAGATATAGTTGGCCGAGATGCCGCCCGGGCTGGTGGTGGCATGGCAGGCGAAATTGACGATGCAGCCGATCAACTGCCCTTGGGCGTTCCACGCCCCGATCACGCCCACCTCGGGGTCCGTGGGGCCGGCGGGCTCGACGATGTCCGGGTTGCCCTGGCCGGGATGCGTGTTGGTCAGGCCGTTCTTCATCCGAAAGCGGCGATTGAAGGCGACCCGGTTCTCGATCCCGCGGCCGACGCCGCAGCGGGCAGCTTCGCGCCGGGCATCCGCCTCGCACACCGCCTCCACGATGGCGCGGTCCACCTTTTCCAGGTAGCCCGCGTCCGCGCAGGACGACTTCTCGTAGGCCAGCTTTTGCACAAACTCGGAGGCGCCGTCGTATTGCCCGGGCAGGATCATTCCGGTCGGTCCGGACGAATGGGAATGCGATGCGGCCACGAGGATCGCCTGGGGCGCGATGCCCGTCTTCTGGTGAATCGCCTTTCGCGCCGCCAGCACGTTTTGGCGATGGATCACCAGGGCGTCGATACCCACGATCGCCACCCGCGTCTTGCCGTCGTCGAAGACGGCGGCGCGGACCTTGCAAGGGTCGTGAAGCGAGCGGTGATATGCCTTGCCGTATCCGCCGGGCTGTTCCATGCCGATCTCGGGTGTGATGTCGCGTTCGGCGAAGCCGACCTTTTCGGTCGCCGTGTCGGCCGCCACGGTCGGCGCCCGGCCGACCACGGCACAAAGCAGCACGACGGCGAGCAGACAGAGTAAGCAACGAAGCGTCTCTTTCATCACGTCACCTCCCCGATCATTTGCATGTTCATCGTCTCT
>CAYZWG010000563.1:0-3313 GCA_964481605.1 uncultured Planctomycetaceae bacterium | reverse complement strand
CCACCAGGAGGACCGCTCTTTCATAGCATCAGATAGCTCGCCTATCAGGGCGGCGAAGCCGCAAGAGGCATAGGCGACCATGCCGCGTGGGCGGCAGTGCGTCACGCCGCCATTCTCGCCTCTTGTGCCTGCGGCACCCCGATAGCAGAGCTATCGGGGCCACCCGCGCTGAACGCGAACATCGGTTATCGTGAGCCGCCGGGTCGGCTCAGTGGCCGCCCACCCCCGGCCCTCAAGGTGGGGGCGCCGCCGGGGCGTCCGCCGCTGGAGGGCCGTCTGAAGAAAGGCGAAGGCCGCCCGCCGAAACCGCCGCTGCTGCCGGGGGGACGAAAACCGCCGCTTTGCAGGGCCCGGAAAAACTCGATCCGGCGGCGGATATCCTCCGGCGACGCGCCGCCGAAGGGACTCGGCTGGGAGGGGCGGCCGGAGGTGCCCGGGCCGCGGGTGGTGGACTTCGTCGCAGAGGAACCGACGATGGCGTTTTCGCCCACGATGGCGGCCAGCGCCTTCTGCACGGCCTCTGGATTGAGGTGCTCCAGCGAAACCACCTGCATCGTTTCGTCGGCGGAAAGGGCGGCCGCCTCGTCCAACTCCTCGACCAGTGCGCGGACCTCGTCGAACAGTGCCTGGGGAGCGGAGACGACAATCGAATTCGTGCGGGCGTCGACGCCGATCGACATTTGCGGCACGTCTTCCGACTGGCCGCGCGAGCCGCTTCGCCCCTGGCGTCCCCGCCGCATCGCCTCGAAAAACTGCTGGGGCGAGAATCCCCCCCCACCCCGATTGCCGCGGGCGCCCGCCATGCGGTCCTGGTAGACCTCCTTGACGACTTCGGCGATTTCCTCCGCCTGGGTGTTGAACACGGGGATCAGCCGCGGCTTGGGCTGGATCAGCACGTCCTCGGGGCTTTCCGGCTGATCGAGCAATTTGAGCACTTCCTCGATCGTGCGCAGGTCGGTGGGGTTGGCCTCGACGAGAAGGGCGTTCAGTCGCGGTTCGGGCGTGATTCTGAGGGAGCCGGTGGGGCTGAGCGTGCTGCTGCCCAGGCCGGAGAGGGCTCCCAGCACGCTCCCGCCGGCCTTGCCCAGGGAACTCCCGGCCAATTCTCCCAGCAGCGTGTGGGTGCCGCCGCTGCCGCCGCCGGCCGCGCTGCCGCCACCGATGATCTGGGAGAGCGTTTCCGCCACGGTCGCCGCCTTGGCGTGCTTGAGGTAGAAGATCGTCAGCTCGGTGGTTTCCGCGCCGGCTCCGCCGGCAAGGCTGTTGAGCAACTGTTCGAAGGCGGAAAGCGCTTCCGTGTCGTTGGAGGCGATGGTGATCCCGCCCGGGCCCACGGAAACGACGATGGGGGCATCCGCACCCGGTTTGTCCGAGGGGGACCGCGACGATTCGGCACCGGCCGGCGGAGCCGACGGCGACTTGTCCTGGGGTGGCTGGGAACCGGCCTCCGAGGCGAAGCGGAAACGGCCCGCCGAGCGACCCCTCCGCAGGGCTCGGGCCGACCGGTTCTGCCGCGAGGCGTCGTCGGACGGGGGACGTGTCTTTGGGTCCTCCGACGCAGGAAGCGTGGGCGACGATCGCCCAGCGGGGGCGGCCGCGGCCGGCTGCTGGCGGTTGGACGGGCGGGACGCCGGATCATCCCGGCCAAGGCCCGGGCCGGCCTCGGAGTGATCGCTTCGAGAGGGCACGCGGGCGGGGATCGTCTCGCTGGGGACCATCGACGGGATCAGCGCCGAGGGGGTCACCTCGCGAATCGGGTTGGCCCGGATCGCCGGCCAGAGTTGCCGCACCCGATCGAGCACCATCTCCGCCTGGCGACCGGTGAGGGGAATCGTGCGGACCTTGCCTTCGTAGCCCGCCGTTTCGTCCGACGCGGCCCGCTCGCCCATCTTTTCCAGCAGCACCCGAATCTGGGCAATCTGCGACTCCGTGCCGTGCACCAGCAGTTGCCGGGTGGCCAGGTCCGCGTCCACCGACGGTGCCGTGCTGTTTTCCTCGTCGGCCTCTCCGAACATCTTCTTGATCGACAGCAAGGCCAACTGGGGATCGACCGTATGAAGGGTAATCACTTCAATCCTGCGGACGTCGGCCTGCATCTGCTCCAAGGTGGCGCGGATGGTGGCGTGCTCGGACGGCCGGGCCAGGGCCACCAGGCTGTTGGTCTTGGGGTCCAGCGAGAGGCGAACCCCCGGCAATCCGGCCAACAAAGTCTGCACCACCTGGAGCACGGATTCGGGGTCGGCGATGGTGATCGGGTAGACTTCCACCTGGAGCGATTCGGCCGTGCCCTGCTGGCCCAGGTCGCCTCCGACGTCGATGTCGATGGTCTCCAGGATTGCCTTGGCCTGGGCCACCTTCCCCGCCGTACCGGAGAGGAGCAGCCGGGTTCCCATGGGGTCCATGGCCACGCGAATCGTGCCGTCCTCGGAGGCATAGGCGTCGGCCGGGATATCGAGGAGTTGGCGGAGGACGTTGAGAGCCTCTTCCGGCAAAACGTGGTTCAAGCTGTAGGTGACCAGGTCGCCGGACAAGCTGCCGCCGGGATCCTCCACCCGCCGGATCACCTGGCGGATCGTCCGCAAGCGACCGGCCGTTTCGGTGACCAGCAGTTGCTTCGTCTTGGGCAACACGACCACGCTTCCCTGTGGCCCGATCAGCTTTTGGATTTCCGCCTCCGCCTCTTTCGGCTCGAACTTGTCCAGTTGGAACAACACGCTCACCAACTCGAACTCCCCGCGGTCGTCGAGCTCGTCTTCCGGCACGGTGCTGACCAGGTTGGGCGGGACCCCGTCCTCCAGGTTGATTAGCATCAGCATCCGGTCGCGGCGGACCAGGGTGTAGCCCTTGGTGAGCAAGACGCTGTTGAGCAGGTCGATCGCCTCGGCCGGGGTGTAAAGCCGATCGTCCCGGTAGTTGAACGTGCCCGGCGGAGCGGCGTCCAGCACCAGCGAAAGACCGGCCTGGTCGGCGAACCATTCCAGCACGTCGGCCCAGGGCTGGAAACGAAATTGAAAGCGGAGCAGCTTGGGCTCACGCGGGGCGACGTCCTGGCGGAGAAATTCGTCCAGGGCCTGGTCGAACCGGTCGCTCGTGGCCGGCTCCTCCGGCGGGGCCGCTTCGGCCGCCGGCGGGGGTAGGGGCTGATCGCTCGGCGGCGGGCCGGCCTTGTCGGTCGCCTCGCCTTCGGCGGAGGGCGGCGGGGCCGCGCTTTCGGCCGGGGATGGCTCAGAAGGTGGGGTTTCGGCGGCCATCTCGGCGGGAACCGCCTGACCCGGTTGGGCGGCCGCCGCGGCGTTTTCCGCCTCGGCCGGCA
>CAYZWG010000562.1:0-3330 GCA_964481605.1 uncultured Planctomycetaceae bacterium | reverse complement strand
GCCGTGGAGGCGGCTCGGGAGCTGGTGGCTTCGCAGTATGGGCAGGAGTATCTACCCCAGGCGCCGCGGGTGTACCGAACGAAGGTCAAGAACGCCCAGGAGGCTCACGAAGCGATTCGGCCGGCGGGGCATCCTTTCGATTTTCCCGAATCGCTTCGCGGCCGGCTCACGCGGGACGAATTCAGACTGTACGACTTGATCTGGAAGCGGACGGTGGCCAGCCAGATGGCCGACGCGCGAGGGCATCGCGTGACGATCAGCGTGGAAAGCGACGGCGCGCGGTTTCAGGTGGGCGGCAAGACGATCGAATTTCCCGGCTACTTGAGGGCCTACGTGGAAGGTTCGGACGATCCCCAGGCGGAGTTGGCGGACCGGGAGACGATTCTGCCGTCGGTGGCGGTGGGCGAGCCGCTTGCCTGCCGCGAGTTGGAGCCCAAGAGCCACACCACCCAGCCGCCCAATCGCTTCAGCGAGGCGTCGCTGACCCGTACCCTGGAAGAGAAGGGAATCGGCCGCCCCAGCACGTACGCCGCGATTATCGAAACCATTCTCCAGCGCAACTACGTTTTCAAACGGGGCAACACGCTGGTTCCCACCTGGGTCGCCTTTGCCGCGTCGCAACTGTTGGAAATCCATTTGCCCAATCTGGTCGACTACACCTTCACCGCCCAGATGGAAGACGAACTGGACGCCATCAGCCGGGGAGAACTCGGCCACGTGGACTACCTTTCGGCCTTCTATTTCGGCAACGGCCATGCCGGCCTGAAGCGGCAGTTGGAAAACAAGGCGGACGAGATCGACGCCCGCGCGGTGAGCCGGATACTGATCGGCAAGCCGGAGGGTGCCCCGCCGATCTACGTCCGCGTGGGCCGCTACGGCCCCTTCGTCGAGCAGGAGGATCGCCGCGCCAGCCTGCCCGAGAAACTCGCCCCCGACGAGCTGACCGTTTCGGCCGCGCTGGAATTGCTCGACGGGGCGCAACAGGCGGACGAGCCGCTGGGTTATTGCCCCCAGTCGGGCAAACCGGTGTTCTTGAAGACGGGGCGATTCGGTCCCTACGTGCAGCGGGGTACCCCTGACGACGACGAAAAACCCCAAAACGCCTCGCTGCTGAAGGGCATGGACGCCCAGGAGATCGATCTGAAAACGGCCCTGGCCCTGTTGAGTTTGCCCCGCGAACTCGGCTCGCACCCGCAGAGCGGGCAAACGGTAATGGCGCATTCCGGGCGGTTCGGTCCCTACGTCAAGTGTGGCGAGGAGACACGTTCCCTGCCCGAGGACATCTCGCCGCTGGACGTTTCCCTGGAGCAGGCCCTGGAGCTTTTGGCCCAACCGAAGCGGGGGCGGCGCACGGCGGCGAAGAAGACGCCGCTGAAGGTTTTTGAGGCCTCCCCGGTGACCGGCAGCCCGGTCGAGTTGCTGGATGGTCGCTACGGACCCTACGTGACCGACGGCAAGACCAACGCCTCGCTGCCACGAGGAATGGCACCGGAAGAGCTTTCCTTCGAACGGGCCCTGGACCTGCTGGCCGAACGGGCAGCGCGGGGGCCGACCCGCCGGACAACGCACAAAAAGGCAACCCGCAAAAAGGCGAAAAAGAAAGCGGCCAAGAAGAAGGCGAGGAAAACGGCGAAGAAAAAGGCC
The DNA here is from genome assembly GCA_964481605.1 of uncultured Planctomycetaceae bacterium. Classification (GTDB taxonomy): domain Bacteria; phylum Planctomycetota; class Planctomycetia; order Pirellulales; family Thermoguttaceae; genus CAYZWG01. The sequence continues at coordinate 1,686 of CAYZWG010000562.1, read as the reverse complement.
GGCAAGAAGAAAACACCGGGCGCGTAATATGGCTCGTCGCGGGTGGCCCTGATAGCTCGCCTATCAGGGTGGCGCAGCCACAAGAGGCACCTGTTCGGCGCGGGGCTGCCGACCCTGCCGACGTGGGCGTCCCGGCAGTCCGGTACGCCGCAATCCTCGCCTCCTGTGCCTGCGGCACCCCGATAGCAGAGCTATCGGGGCCACCCGCAGAGCTATCGGGGCCACCCGCGATGGCCGGCACGCACCGGCGATGGCCGCTCACTCCGGGTCGCCGGTCGGCTCGTTGCCCAGGGCGATGGCGTACGCCGTGGCGTGCGTGTGGCAGTGCGAAATCGAAACCAGCAGTTTGCCGATCCCCAGCCGCTCGACGACCTCTCGCGTGCCGCCGCCGACGGCCACGATGGGCCTTCCGCCGGGCTCGTTGCGAATCTCGATGTCGCGCCAACTGATTCCCCGCACCCAGCCCGTGCCGAGGGCCTTCAGAATCGCCTCCTTGGCGGCCCAGCGGCCGGCGAAGTGCTGGGTCGCCGCCTTGCGGCTCTGGCAATAGCGGGCTTCTTCCGGCGTGTAGACCCGGTTGATAAACAGGTCGCCGTGCCGCTCGATCATCCGCGCAATCCGCAGACACTCGGTGATATCCGTGCCGATTCCGATCACGTCCATCGTCTACTCGCCGCCGTCGCGCTGGTTCCGTGTTTCTGCCTCGGTCGATTCCGCCGTCGCCTCCGGCGGGGGTGGGTCGACGGCCGGGACGGTCCCGGCATCGAGCCACGTGGCGATCTGGTCCCGCTCTCCGAGCGAGACCCACGTCCTGGCGACCGTCGACCGGCCGCCGGCCATCTTCCAAGATAACTCGAATCCGACGGGTCCGCACCCACCGTCGCAGCGGACCACTCGATACTGTGCCCCGGTGGCGTGGTCGATCGCCTTCATTGCGGCCAGTTTGGCCACCTGTCGGGCCAGGGGAACGGAAATCCGCCCTCGCCGGGTGGTGCGATACCAACTGCGGCAGCGGTCGCAATAGGGCTGCCGCGCGGCCGGCCAGACGATCGCCAGGGCCGCGGCCAGCGTGATCAGGGCGTCCAACGCCCAACTCGCCCAGGCCCAACCGCCGCGGGCGACGTAGCCGCCGGCGATCGGGCGGCCGCGGAGCGCTTGCCAGCGGAGGAACTGCCCCAGGTTCTCGGCCGGCCGGGGAACGCTTCCACGCACCAGCCCGGGCAGCAGCGTCTCGGCCTTGCGGAAGGTCTTGGCCTGCTCTTCGGCGGCCTCGCGGTGGGTCCGGTAGGAGAAATAGTGTTCTCCGGCGACGGCCACGGTGCCGGCCAGCAGGCAGCCGCCCAGCAGCATCGGCCGCCCGGCCACTTGCATCAGCCGAAACAGCCCCACCAGGGTGACCCCCAGCACCGCTCCAACCAGGGCGGGAAAAAGAATCAGCGGCGAAAAGACCCTTTCGACCCCCACGGCCAGCCAGGCCGCAGCGGCCCCGTCGACGGCGCAGACGGACGTCCAAGCGATCAGCCGATCGAAGCGTGTGCGGGGCGCCGGGGGCGGGGCGACGGGCGTCTGGGGGTTCGAGTCGGGTGGGGGCATCGTGATGCGAAGACCTGTGCTCCAAGGTGGGTTTCGGCGGGGTCAGGAGACCCGCGCCGAACGCAGGGGGGTCAGGAGACCCGCGCCGAACGC
>CAYZWG010000561.1:0-3330 GCA_964481605.1 uncultured Planctomycetaceae bacterium | reverse complement strand
CCCTTGACTGCGATGGCCCAGGACTGGCGGACTCCTCCCAGCCCCGAGTCTTCGACACCCCACGCTCATTGGCCCAGTTGGCTCAGCGTGTGGGCCACGACCCAACGGACAAACAGGTTCTCCCGGCTCTGGTCTTCCATCGCCTTTTTCAAGGCGGGCAGCGCGGGCCGGGCCTTGTCGCCGATCCGGTCCAGCGCGTTGGCCGCCGCCAGCCGGACCCAGGGGTTCTCTTGCCCCAGCGACTCGACCAGCACCGGCAGGGCCGGGCCCGGGTGATTCACCCGCGAGAGCGCCTCGGCCGCGGCGATGCCCACTTCGGCCGAAGGATCCTCCAGCGTCTTTTCCAGCGCCGCCAGGGCCGGGGCCGTATCGGCGCCCAGATTGGTCAGCCCGATCACCGCCCAGAATCGGACCGCGCTATCCTCGTCGTCCAACAGGGCAAGCATCTCGTCGAGCGAGTCCGGGCCGGCTTGGGAGAGAATCGCCGCGTGCAGAATCCGCTCCAGCGGAAAGGTCCCCTCGCCGCCGCGGGCCATCTCGTATTCCGACCGGCCCTTGGCCCGATCGCGCATCTCCTGCTCGGGCAAAAGGCCCAGGTCGAGCGTCCGGCGAACCCAGTCGAAATGCGCCGCCCGCATCCGCCGCAGCACGTCCTGGTACTGGGGCGAATCGGCCAGGTTGACCAGCTCGTAGGGGTCGGCTTGAATGTCGTAAAGTTCCTCGCAGGGCTTGGTCTTTCGCATGAAAAACGCCTGCGCCCCGCTGAGTTTCCCCTCGGCCGCCAGCCGGCGCCACTCCTGCATCGTGGGCAGCTTCTCCATGTAGGTCAGCCAGGGGGCAAACGGTCGGCAGGGGAAGTAGTTGCGGTGGTACTTGTAGTGGTGGTCGCGGACCGTGCGGTTCATGTCGTAACGCTCGTCCATCCGGTCGCGAACACCGTAGACGTACTGCCGGGGCGGGCCGGCACGGGGGCCGAGAAACGCCTTGCCCTGAATGTATGCGGGAATCTCCAGCCCGACCAGGCTGAGCACGGACGGCGCCAGGTCGACGAAGCTCACCAGGCGGTCGAGCGACGCGCCGGGCGGGGCCGGGGCCAGGTGGCGATACTTGGGGGGAAAATAGACGATCAACGGCACTTGCATCCCGGCGTCGTAAATCCACTGCTTTGCCCGCGGCAGACCCACGCCATGGTCGGAGAAGAAAAACACGATCGTCTCGTCGGCCAGCCCATCGTCTTTGAGTTGTTTCAACAGATCACCCGCCTGGGCGTCCATCTTCGTAATCAGGTCGTGGTAGCGGGCCCAGTCGCGCCGCACCACGGGCGTATCGGGCAGGTAGGGCGGCAGGACCGCCTTCTGGGGATCGTGCTCCAGCTTGTCGTAGGCAGCACGAATCCGGCTCTCGTGGGTGATCGTCAGGTTGAAGACGCTGAAAAACGGCTGCCCCGCCTTGCGGTTTCGCCAGTGGGCGTTCTTTCCGCCGGCAACGTCCCACGCGCCCTTGGGCACGGGAAAGTTGTAATCCGTCTTGGAATGGTTGGTGCAGAAGTAGCCGGCGTTGCGGAGGATTTCGGGAAAACACTTGATGAAATCCGGCAGCGTCGCCGTGCAGCGCATGTGGTGCGACCCCAGCGAGGTGGGATACACGCCCGTGATCAGCCCCGACCGCGAGGGGGCACAGACGCCGGCATGGCTGAAGGCCTGGCGGTAGCGAATCCCTTCGGCCGCCAGCCGGTCCAGGTTGGGCGTGACCGCGTAGTCGTCGCCGTAACAGCCCATGTTGGGACTCATGTCCTCACAGGTGATCCAGAGGATGTTGGGACGTCCGAGGGAGCCGTGGGCGGCCGGGGCCGGGGATGCCTGTTCGCGCTGCGGCAGCAGCCGGCAAACCGTCTGGATGATCCGATCCTCCGCCTCCGGGGCCAGCCGGGTCGGCTTGTCGTAACTGGGCATCGAGCCGTCCACCTCGTAGCCCCCTTCCGCCAGCATCCGCCGCGAGGCGATGTAGCAGGGGGCGTCGTTGGCATAGGCCGTCACCCACAGGTCGCCGCCGAGTTGCTTCTTCAACCGCAGGGAATAATCGGCCACCACCTCGCCCGCCAGAAAAACCATCGCCAGGTCGTCGCCAAAGCTCCACGTCTGGACCACGTAGGGAAACGACCGCGGCGGCTGGATGCCTCGGTCGAGCCGCTTGAGCACGATCCGGGCGTAGTAGCCGGGGCGGTCCTGCCGCTTGGCTTGGGCTTCCCACTCCGCCCGCGTGGGTAGCGGTCCCAGGGGCAGGGCGATTCGTTCCAGCCGGCACGTGGGCACCCCGCGGACCGGCCGCAACGACGTCCCCAGCAATCGCTCCACTTCGTCGGCGATCGCCTTGCCGTGCCGGTCGACGAACTTCTCGTCGAACGGCTGAGGGTTGGCGTCGCCCCCGCATCCGATGGAAACCATGGCCACGGCGCCGGGATGGGCGGCCTCGATCATCAACTGCGCCGAGCCGGCCCAATCGCCGTGAATCTTGAACGACTTGACCGTCGTGCAGTGGCAGGCGTAGTTGACCAACAGCGCGCGAATCGCCCCCTCCGGCTCGGTGACGCAGAGCAGCGGCAAGTCGTGGTCGACCGGCCCCCCAGGATTCACTCCGAAGCCCACCCATTTGCCGTTCTTCAAACGTCGCCGGTTGGCGGCGAAGGCGACCTTGCCCTGGGCCCGGGCCAGCCGCGCCGGCCGCCGATCGGCCAAGGCCCTCAACGCCACCTCTTCCAGCCAGGCGGTGAACTGCTCGGTGTAGCGGTCGATCCTCTGCTGGTGTTCGGGCGGAGTCGGCTGGGCGAAGATAAACGGCGCCGCGCCGGCCAGGCACGGTCCCGCGTGGGTGTGCGAGTAGCAGACCACGAACCGCTCCCGCCGGATGCCCGCCTTCTCGGCCAGCCGGCCAGCGACCTTTTCGATCAGCGCGCCGGGCACAATGCAATTGTCGACGGTCACCAGCACGGCCGGGCCGTCGGCGTCGCTGCCGATGGCCAGCGCCTTGGCCCAAAGTTTCTGCGCCACGCCGGTCGATTCCGTCTTGCGAACGGCGTATCCCATCTGGCGGATCGGCCCCTGGGGCGTGATCTCGATCTTGGCCACGCCCACCGGCACGAGCGCTTGCTCCGGCCGGGCGGAAGCCGTCGCCTCGGCGGCCGGCAGCCACGCCGCCCAGCCCATTAGCCACGCCAGAGACAGCACGGTTGCCGGCAGTCGAAAAGGAAGCATGACGCAACTCCTTGCGTTAAGACTGGACTTTTGCGGAATGGCGACACAAGGTCCCCTCTCCCTCCGGGAGAGGGTTAGG
>CAYZWG010000560.1:0-3336 GCA_964481605.1 uncultured Planctomycetaceae bacterium | reverse complement strand
CCCTATTGGGAAGACGGCGCGGGCTCCTCGGCCCGGGAGACGGCCATCAACCGCACCGCCTCCGAGCGGCTGGTCCAGGCGGAAGCCCTTTGGGCCATGCTGCGGCCGGACGCCTACCCGGCCGACGATTTCTACGCTGCCTGGCGCGACGCCGTGCTCTACGACGAGCACACCTGGGGAGCCCATTGCAGCATCTCCAAGCCGGACGATCCGTTCACCTTGAGCCAATGGAAGATCAAGCAGGCGTTCGCCTTGGACGCCGAAAAGCGGTCCAAGGACCTTCTCCAGGGGGCTCTCCGGGCGCGGGCCACGACAGCCGGAACGATCACCACGATCGACGTTTTCAACACGGCCTCCTGGCCCCGCACCGACCTGGTCACGCTCCGCTTCGATCGGCCGCTGGCCGGCGACGTGGTGAAGGATTCCCGCGGCAAGCCGGTGGCCTCGCAACGATGCGTTTTTCACCGCGGCCGGCGATTGCTCACCTTCCTGGCCAAGGACGTGCCGCCGCTGGGGGCCAGCCGGTTCCACCTCGAGCCGGGTGAGCCGGCGGCCACCGGTCGGGCCAAGGTCGAGGGCAACACGATCTCCAACGGCAATCTTCGCCTTGCGCTGGACGAGCAAACCGGCGTCGTGGCCAGCCTCACCTACAAGGGAATTCCAATCGACCTGGTCGACGGCGGTTCGGGCCTCGGGCTGGACGACTATTTCTACGTGGCCGGCAGAGACCCCAGCGCCGCCCAGCGCAACGGGGCGGTGGAGATTCGCGTGCTCGACAACGGCCCCCTGGCGGCCTCCTTGATGGCGATCTCGACCGAAGCGCCCGGCTGCCGGATGCTGGGCCGGGTGTATCGCCTCTACGACGGAGTCGACCGGGTCGACGTGATCAACATTCTCAGCCGCGACCGAATCCTGGCCAAGAATGCGATCCATTTCGGCTTCGCCTTTAACGTGCCGGACGGCGTGATGCGGATGGACGTGCCCTGGGCGGTAATCCGGCCCGAGGTCGATCAACTGCCGGGCGCCTGCAAGAACTACTTCACCGTGGGCCGCTGGGTGGACGTGTCCAACGACCGCTTCGGCGTCACCTGGGCAACACTCGACGCCCCCCTGGTCGAGGTCGGCGCGATCCGCGTCGACGTGGCCAACCCCTTCGATCCCCAGTTGTGGGTTCGGCACCTAAAGCCCAGCGGGACGTTCTACTCCTACGTGATGAACAACTACTGGGAGACGAACTACAAGGCCTCGCAGCAAGGCGCGGTCGCCTTTCGCTACTCGATCGCGCCGCACCCGCGGTACGACCCGGCGGCCGCCGCGCGATTCGGCGTCGAGCGGAGCCAGCCGCTGATCCCCGTGCCGGTGGACCCGGCCACAGCGGTGGTGCGGTCGCGGCTGCGCGTGGAGCCGACCGGCGTGGTGGTCACCTCGCTCAAGCCCGGCAACGACGGCCACGCCCTGATCGTGCGGCTGTTCAATACCGGCGGCCAGCCGGCCGCCGCGCGGATCGCCTGGTCCGACCCGGCGCCCAAGGCTGTCACGCTGAGCAGCCCGGCCGAGGAACAGGGCAAGCCGGTCGACGCGCCCGTCGACCTGCCGCCCGGCGGAATCGTGACCCTGCGGGCGGAGCTACGCTAAGGGTTGCTGCCGCGACGGCGCGGGTCGCACGCTGCGTTCGGCGCGGGTCTCCCGACCCCGCCGAGAAAGGACCGAAGGTCTCCCATTCGCCACGGCTGTCGCTATTTACGAGACCTGCACCTCGACGCTTTCGGCGGGGTCGGGAGACCCGCGCACAGCGTGGCTAGCTTATTCCGCCGGGCTGTTCTCGAATCGCGTCAACGTCCATTGGCCGCTTTGGCCGTCGGGAAAGTGGACCACTACGCGGCCCTGCTGCCCGGTCAGATCGGCCAGCGTCGACTCGAAGACAACGTTTCCGCCGGTGCCCATGGTCCAGGAAACGCGGCCGTCGCTCTTGTCGACCGCGCCGATCAGATTGGCGGTGTCTTCGCTGATGAGGTCGTAGTGCGAGCCGCGGAGCGTCCCGTCCGGGCTGACCGCCAGGTGGATCATGCGGGTGGCCTGGGGATAGTCGGCCGGGCGAAAGGCAAACACTCCCACCGGCATCCAGGGGACGTCCTCCGCCACCGCGACGTTGCCGGTCCGGGCCAGTTCCGCGGCTTCGGCCGCCTCCTCGGGCGTCGGCTCCGCGTCGTAGTCATCCGTCTCCGTCGTGCCGCCCGTGCTCACCACGACCGGCTCGATCGCCAGGAATCGGGCCAGGCCGACCGCGGTGGTGGCCACAAGGACTCCGCCGGCGTAAGGATGGGTGATCTGCCAGGCGCTCGGATGCTGGGCATACCACGCGGCGGAAAACGGCGCGGCCCCGCCCACGTTGACGCCATAGGCGGTCACCCGGCTACCCGCTCGATATAGCCCGTTCGCACCAACCTGGCCAAACTGGGCAGAGAAGTTGGCTGCCGCGCCGTGGAATTGCCCCGGCCGTGTCGTTGCCCGGGGCGGTGCGGGGGGCCTGGGCCCGGCGGCATGTGCCGGTGTGCCGGGCAGGTTGGCCCCATGCCCGCCGATCGGACCGGCGGGCGGCCTCACGCCGCCCAGCGAGCCGGCCGTGGGCCGGTGCGACGCGGCCGATCCGGGGCGGGCAGCCGGCGCGGCCGGTCCCATGCGGCCCGGCGACCGCGAGGGGGCTCTGCCGCCTCGCCCGGCCGCGCTGCGGGCGCCGCCGCGTCGACCTCCCGGCCGGGCCAGGGCGGTGCCGGCCGTGAGGATCAAGATCAGTCCGATCGAAATCAAGCCCAGATGAACTCGTCGCATGGCGTACCTCGGGAAAAATCGACCTGGAAAGGGTGCCCAATCCTAGTTGGACGGCGTCACTTAGCGGAGGTTGACGAACGTAACGTCTTGGAATTTCAGGTGTTACGCCCCACCGGCCCCGTGCCGGTGGATTGAGGGTTTGGAAACTACCCGCGGTGGCCACCCCCAACGGTTCTCCGTGGCCTCGTGTAGGGGGAGGACGCGTGTGGGCGTGGTAGTTCTCAAACCCGTCTCCCACCCCCCACAGGGCCGGCGGGGAGGAACCGTAAGTGGTGCTGTCCAACTAGAAAAGCCTAGCATACTCGGGGGCGAACCCCATCGAAGAGGCGTCGTCACGATCGCCGGCAGGGCGGGTTGGTAACGGTCGATTTGCGTCGGAGAGCGGCCGGATACGCCGGTCGGAACGGTTGTCCCCGGGGCTGCTGTTGACGAAAACCGAGAGGAAGGTATTTTGGCAGGCGGGTGGGAACCGTTACAATCAGGGGTACAAGGGCGTGGGAGCGTGTG
>CAYZWG010000559.1:0-3340 GCA_964481605.1 uncultured Planctomycetaceae bacterium | reverse complement strand
TCTCAGAATCTCCCCCCCTGAAACCTCCACCTCGAACCATCTCCGAAAGTCTGTTCCTGCACCCCGGGATTCGCGCCACCTGGTAACGATCTGGCCGCGTTTCGTGCTTTTCGCTAGAATCCGCCAACTTGCGGTTTTCTGTCTTGAAACGGTCTTGGGGAAATCCGGCAGGGGCCTCACCCTGCCGCTGAGCACGCATATCGCTGGGAGGCATGACCGATGTCCGCTCACGGACGAGTTGGAGCCGGCGGCGGCGGGCCGGCGGCGGGGATGGCGTTGGTGCTGGGACTGGCCGCCGTGGTGGCCGCCGGCCCGCCGCAGCGGATGGTTCCGCCGGGAGTCGCCCCGCAGAGGACCCCGTCGGCCGCCGGCAACGCGCCGAATCCGATGGCCTCGGACCTGATGCGGCAGGATGCCCGGCTCCACGACGTCTGTTTTCGCGGTGCCCGTTTGGGCTGGGCCGTGGGCGACCGCGGCGCCGTTTGGCACACCGACGACGGCGGCCGGCACTGGTATCTGCAGCATTCCGGCGTCGCTTGCCCTCTGCGAAGCGTGTTCTTTCTCGACGAGCGAACCGGTTGGGCCGTCGGCGGCACGAGCCACCCTTACACCCACACCAGCTCCGCCGTGGTGCTCGCCACTCGCGACGGCGGCCGCACCTGGCACCGGGTGGAGACGCCGCTTTTGCCGGCGCTGGTGAAGGTCCGCTTTTTCGACGCCAAGCAGGGCTGGGCCGTGGGGTGTGCCTCGGCGGCCACGCCCACCGGCCTGTTCACCACCTCCACCGGCGGCCGATCCTGGAAGCCCATCCCCGGCGACAAGTCGGCCGGGTGGACCACGGGCGATTTTCTCCAGCCGCTGGTGGGCGCGCTGGCCGGGCGAGACGGCCGGACGGCCGTGGTTCGGCCGGGGCATCTGGACCCCTCGCGAACGCCCCCTTTCGGATCGAGGGGACTCGGGGCGATGACCCTGGTGCCGCCGCTCTACGGCTGGCTGGTGGGGCAAGGCGGCCTGGTGATGATGACCCGCGACCTGGGCGTCACCTGGCAGACACCGCCGGCGCCGGTGGCCGACGCGGTGGCGGGGGAGTTCGACTTCTCGGCGCTGGCCGTCTTGGGGGCCAAGGTCTGGGTGGCCGGCTCGCCGGGGACGAAGGTCTTTCACACTCCCGACGCCGGCCTCACCTGGATCGAGCAGCCGACCCATCAGAGCCTGCCGCTGCGGGCGATTCAATTCGTCGACGACCGCCGGGGCTGGGCGGTGGGCGATCTGGGCACGATCCTGGCAACCGACGACGGCGGCACCACCTGGCGCCGCCAACACGCCGGCGGCACCCGGGCGGCATTGGTGGCATTCTTCCGCGGTCCCCGTGACGTGCCCTGGGAGGCGCTGGCCCGGCTCTCGGGAAACGAAGGCTACCTGGGCGTGGTCGATATCCTCGCACACGATCCGGTCGATCCCTCCGCCCGGGCGGAGACGCCGATCGAGGACCGCCTTCACGAAGCGACCGTCGCCGTGGGCGCAAGCGGCGCGGAAACCGCCTGGCGATTCCCCCTCCCAGCCCGGCTGTTGAGACTCCCCCGCGAGCAAATCATCGACGGCTGGAGCCGGGCCAACGACGCCCCGGGCCTCCCCTCGCTGGAAGCCCACCTGGTGCGACAGATTCGACTCTGGCGCCCCGACCTGATCCTCACCCACGACGTCAGCCCCACCGGCGACGATCCGGCCGCCGACCTGCTCAGCCAGGCCGTGCTGGCGGCGGTCCCCCTGGCCGCCGACCCCACGGCCTACGCCGACCAGATCACTCGCGTCGGGCTTGAGCCGTGGAAGGTCAAGAAGGTCTACGCGGCGGTGGCCGGGGGTATGCACGGCCAGGCCAGCGTCTCCGGCTCGCAATTGGCCACCCGGCTGGGCAAAGCGCTGGACGAAATCACCGCCGGCCCGCGCGGGTTGGTCGACGACCAGCTTGCCGCGGGGCCCGAAAACCACGAATTTCGCGTCTTGCTCGATCATGTCGCACCCGCCGGCGGCCGGCAGGATTTTTTCACCGGCATCGTCCTTCATCCCGGTGGCGAAGCACGGCGGGCGTTGCCCGAGTCGCCTCCCGGCAACCTGGAAGCGATGAAACGCATCGCCCAGCGCCGCCGCAACACCCGGGCCATCCTCCATCAGGCGGAGGGCGATTCGCCGCGGCAACTGGGGCTTTTGGCCCAGGCACGCGAGATGACGGCCGGTCTCGATGCCGACAGCTCGGCGCGGATCATCGACCACCTGGCCCGACAGTATCGCCGCAGCGGCCAGTGGGCCATGGCCGCCGAGACGTTCAAGCTGCTGGTCGATCGCCACCCGGGGCACCCCTTGAGCCGGTCGGCGCTAGAGTGGCTGGTGCAATACTACGCCAGCGACGAGGCGGCCTGGCGGGTGCACGGCTCCCAGCGCTACAGCGTGGTGCGGGTCTCCAAGCCGGCCATCGATCCCTCCCAGCAGGAGAACCGTCCGGAGTTGGCGGCCGAATGGGGCCGGCGGATGGAAAAGACCTTTCCCGCAATGTCCGCCCAGCCGGCGGTGAGCTTTGCCCTGGCCGTGGCCGATCGCAAACGGGGCTACCCCGGCCAGGCCAACCGCGCCCTGCTGCTGCTCCAGCGGAGTGCGACGCACGACGCCTGGTGGGCCTGTGCCCAGGCGGAAGAGTGGCTGGCCAAACTCGCCGGCGTTCCGGCCAAGCCGATCCTCCGCTGCGTGGCCGCCGGCTCAAAGCCGTATCTCGACGGCAAGCTGGACGACGCCGTTTGGCAAGGGGCGAAGCGGGCCGAGTTGAAGTCGCTCCGGGCAGCCCCCGACGAACCGGCCGCCACGGTGATGCTGGCCTACGACAAGGAGTTTCTCTACCTGGGGGTGCGTTGCCCTCACGCGCCGGGCGTGACGTACGCTGCCGGCGAGGGACCGCGACCGCGCGACGCAGACCTTTCCGCTCGGGACCGGGTCGAGGTGATGCTGGACCTGGACCGCGACTACGCCACCTACTACCGCCTGGCCGTCGACCAGCGGGGCTATCCGGCCGAGGACTGCTGGGGCGATCCCACCTGGAACCCGACCTGGTTCGTGGCGGCCGGCGAGGAAGCCCACGCCTGGACGGCCGAGGCGGCCATTCCCTTGGATCAGCTCACCGGGCGGTTCCCCACCTCGGGCAGCGTTTGGGCGGTCGGCCTCCGGCGGATCACGCCGGGCGTGGGCTGGCAGGCATGGGAGCAAACGGCCACCACCGAAATCCGGCCCCAGCGGTTCGGGCTGCTGATCTTCGACTGACGGGTGGGGAGGGCTTCTGCGGGGAGGGCGAAGC
>CAYZWG010000558.1:0-3346 GCA_964481605.1 uncultured Planctomycetaceae bacterium | reverse complement strand
GGCGTTCGTAGTACCCGTCCAAAAAAAACCGCAACGTTTCGCGATTTGGCCACACTAACCCGAAGCGCCAGCGAGGGACGCCATTCGTGCGTTTTCTTCCCTCGCTGGCGCTTCGGGTTCGTGTTGCACGTTTTTTGCGACGGGCCATAGCCCCGATTCATCGGAACCCTGCGCCCGGCTCCCGGAAAAGACCGCATCAATGCGGTCACTACAAACGAACGCGGACGCGCCGCCGACCGCCGGTCCCCCAGACATCCGTAGTATGCGCCCGACAAAGGCCGCGGCTGCGGAAAGGAGAAGACAGCGATGGCATTCCGATTCGAGAAGCTCACGATCAAGGCCCAGCAGGCCGTGGCCAAGGCCCAGGCATTGGCGGCCGACCGGGCCCATCCCGAAATCGACCCCGTGCACCTGCTGGCAGCACTGTTGGCGGAGCAGGGTGGCGTGGTGGAGGCGGTGCTGGAGCGGATCGGCGCGAATCGCGCCCAGCTCGACCGGATCGTCCAGAGCGAATTGGGGCATTTCCCCAAGGTCAGCGGCGGTGCCCAGCCCCAGTCGAACATCGCCTTGGGGCAGGTGCTGGAAGGAGCCCAGCACGAAGCCGACGCGATGAAAGACGAGTACGTCTCCACCGAGCATCTCCTCCTGGCGCTGGCCAAGGTGGAGTCGAAGGCCAAGAACCTGCTGGCCCTGAACGCCGTGGGAGAGAAGGAGTTGCTGGCCGGCTTGCAGGCGGTTCGGGGCAGTGCCCGGGTTACCGATCAAGACCCCGAGGCCAAGTTCCAGGCGCTGGAAAAATACGGCATCGACCTGGTCGAGCAGGCCCGGCGGGGAAAGCTCGATCCGGTGATCGGGCGCGATGCGGAGATTCGCCGCGTGATCCAGGTGCTCTCCCGAAGAACGAAGAACAATCCCGTGCTGATCGGTGAACCGGGCGTGGGCAAGACGGCCGTGGCCGAGGGCCTGGCCCTGCGGATCGTCGACGGCGACGTGCCACAGAGCCTGAAGAACAAGCGGGTGGTGGCGCTCGATCTGGGCGCGCTGATCGCCGGCACCAAGTACCGGGGCGAATTCGAGGAACGGCTCAAGGCGGTGCTCCGCGAAGTGGAGGACGCCGGCGGCAACGTGGTGATGTTCATCGACGAGTTGCACACGGTGGTGGGCGCAGGCAGCGCCCAGGGCTCCAGCGATGCGGCCAACCTGCTCAAACCGGCGCTGGCGCGGGGCGCCCTTCGCTGTATCGGGGCCACCACCCTGGATGAATACCGCAAGTACATCGAGAAGGACGCGGCCCTGGAGCGGCGATTCCAGCCGGTGCTCATCGGCGAGCCCTCGGTGGAAGACACGATCGCCATTCTGCGGGGGCTGAAGCCTCGCTACGAGGCCCATCACAAGGGCGTGAAGATCAAGGATTCGGCGCTGGTGGCGGCGGCCAACCTCTCGCACCGCTATATTGCCGACCGCTTCCTGCCCGACAAGGCGATCGACCTGATGGACGAGGCCACCAGCCGGCTGGCGATGGAGTTGGAAAGCGTGCCGGCGGAGATCGACCAGGTGCAGCGGCGGCTGGTGCAGCTCGAGCTGGCCCAGCGCCAGTTGGCCGACGAAACCGAAGAGCACGCCCAAGAACGCCTGGCCGAGATCGAAAAGGAAATGCACCAATTGCGCGAGAAACTGGCGAAACTCCGCGACCAGTGGGAAAAGGAGAAAAGCGGGCTGGGCGACGTACACCAGATCCGCAGCCGGCTAGGCGACGTCGAACTGGAGCACAAGCACCTCGCCGCCCGCATTAACCAGAAACAATCCGAAGGGATGATTCCCCGCGAAGAGGAGTTTCAGAAGCTCTACGAGTTGGAAAACGAGAAGAAGCGTTTGCAACAGCAATTGGACGCCGGCGAGCCTTCGCAGCAGGCGAGCGGGGGCCGCAAACTGCTCCGCCAGGAGGTTGGCCCCGAGGAAATCGCCGAAGTGGTCAGCGCCTGGACCGGTATTCCGGTGAGCCGGATGATGGAGACCGAGCGGGCCAAGCTGCTGGTGCTGGAGGAGCGCATTCACCAGCGACTGGTCGGCCAGGACGAGGCCGTCGAGGCGGTGGCCAACGCCGTCCGCCGCAGCCGGGCCGGGCTGCAAGACCCCCGCCGGCCGATCGGTTCGTTCATCTTCCTGGGCCCCACCGGCGTGGGCAAGACCGAACTCTCCAAGGCCCTGGCCGAGGTGATGTTCGACGACGAAGACGCCATGGTCCGGCTCGACATGAGCGAGTTCATGGAACGGCACACGGTGAGCCGGCTGATCGGGGCGCCGCCGGGCTACGTGGGCTACGAAGAGGGCGGACGACTGACCGAAGCGGTCCGCCGGCGGCCCTACGCGGTGATCCTCCTGGACGAGATCGAGAAGGCCCACCGCGACGTGTTCAACGTCCTCTTGCAGGTGCTCGACGACGGCCGGCTGAGCGACAACCAGGGCCACACCGTCGATTTCACCAACACGATCATCGTGATGACGTCGAACATCGGCAGCCAACTGATCCAGGAGATTGCCCGTGAAGGCGGCTCGGAGGAGGACGTCCGGCAAACGGTGGAGGAGGCCCTCCAGGCACGTTTCCTGCCGGAGTTCTTGAACCGGATCGACGAGACGATCATCTTCCATCCGCTCACGAAGCCGGAACTCCGCAAGATCGTGCTGCTGCAAATCAAGCGAGTGGCGACGATGCTCACCGAGCACGGAATCGAGCTGGAGGTCACCGAGGCGGCGGTCGACGCGATCGCCGAACAGGGCTACGATCCCACCTACGGGGCGCGGCCGCTGAAACGAGTGATCCAACAGAGCATCCAGAACCCGTTGGCCGTGGAGCTATTGAAACGGGAATTCGCCCAGGGCAGCCGGGTGGTGGTCGATTTCGCCGAGGGGGAATTCGCCTTTCGGCACGACGCTTAGTTTTCGTGGCGGAAAATCGGGAGGGCGAGGCTCCTGCCGAGCCGCGGGGGGCGGCATTTACCGTGATTTCCCGGCGGGAGCGGGAGCCTCGCCCTCCCGCGTACGCACAAGTATCGTCTTTCCGCAACAGAAACTACTTATCCTCCAGGCCCAGGTGGTCCAGCACGGCCTGGGCGCCGGGCGTCAGGCGGCGAATCTTTTCGGCGATCAAGGCGCGCTCGGAGACCCTGGCTTTCTCCAGCCGGCGACCCAACTGGGCCAGCTTGCTCTTCCTGTGGCGGCGTTGCTTGATCTCCTTGCGGCGTTCAGAACACGGCACCTCGACCTCCTCCGCTTCTCTGGTGGATGGCTAGGGTAAGCCATTACTTCTACCACACGATGATCGTCCGGTCAACGTGGCACGGCCCTC
>CAYZWG010000557.1:2189-3348 GCA_964481605.1 uncultured Planctomycetaceae bacterium | reverse complement strand
CATGCGTCTTGCGGCTGCGCCGCCCTGATAGACGAGCTATCAGGGCCACCCGCGCGCTCGGCGCGGGTCTCCCGACCCCGCCGATAGCCCCGGATGCCGGATCACGATCCGGCCTACGCGCTATCGGGCCACCCACGGCTCCGCACTTCTGGCCAACCGGCTACAAGTCGAGCTCGTCCACGCCGTCGACCAACTGGTCGAGCGGGTCGGCCTGTTTGCCCTCGGGGGGCGATTCGGGTGGGGCCTCGGCCAGGGCCCGGTCGCGCTCGGCCGTGGCCGTTTCGGCCGGCTGAAAACCGCCAAAAAGCTGCGACAGATCGAGCTTCAGTGCGGCCACCGAGGCCCGCGGGTCGCCGGCGATGGCCGGGTCCTTGTGCTGGGGAAAGATGATCGCCCCCTCGGGACAAATCCGGCTGCACGCTGGACACCCCGTGCGGCAGGCGTCCGGCTGCTCGATCAGAATCGACTCGGCCCGGTCCAGCCCGTAGACCCCGAACAGGCAAAAGTTCAGACACTCCAGGCAATCCGTACAGCGCTGAAAATCGATCACCGGGTACCAGCGGAAGGCGGCCTGCGGCTGGGGGCGGAAGGGCTCGGACGGTTTCGTTCGGGGCGCCCTGGTCCGGCCTGTTGCCCCGGCGGCAATGCGGTCGATCACCCCGAGGAAATCGTCCGGGCCGCTCCCCTCGCGCAGATCGAGGCACCAGATCGCCCGATCGGCCGGCGCCGACCCGCTCGTCTCGACCTCCGCCGCCTGGCCGCCGGGATCGCCGTCTCCACGCGGGTCTCGAAAATCGCCGCCCACCCCCTTGGCCCGCAATGTCCAATAAGCGCCTCGCGTGTAGAGCCAGGCCAGCACGATCATGTCGCCTTCGATCGACCGCAAGAAATCCGTGGCGGGGCCGTCGGCTTCCAGGTCGTAAAGGTGCGGCACCACGGTCAACTCGACATCGTCCCGCGCCATCAGGGCGGCCGTCAGTTGGGCTTGCAACTCGGCCTGTTTCGGATCGGCGTTTCGATGTTCGCTGAGAATGACGGAAACCGGGTTGTTCATCGCAACGTCCGTGTGGAAAAAGTCGGGTCGCACCGGCGGAACGGTCTGGCGGTCACGGATCGTGGGGAGGTGAATCGCCAAGGACAATCCCCACCGGGCTTGCCC
>CAYZWG010000557.1:0-2089 GCA_964481605.1 uncultured Planctomycetaceae bacterium | reverse complement strand
GACAATCCCCACCGGGCTTGCCCTGGCGACGTGCCGGGCGATCGGTCGACTATTGGTTGCTACGATTTGGGCGGCTGGTTGGTTCTGGCGGCTTGGCCCTTGAGCAACCGCTGGGCCAACGGCCAACTTGCTTCCAAAAGTCGATAGTATTCTTGCGGTGACAATAAATCCTGGTCGTCGCCGGCGATCGCCACCAGCCAGCCCGTGTCGTAGAGGTTCGAGTTGACCAGGCCGGGCCGGGCGAGGACCTCGCCGTTGAGGGCAACGATTTTTCCGGCCAGGGGGGTGTACAGATCGCTGGTCGCCTTGGAGGCCTCGACGTATCCGATCCGCTGGCCCTCGGCCACGAGGCGGCCCGGCTGGACCGACCATTCCAGGTGGTGGACGTCGCCCAGCAGCCGCACGGCGTAGGCCGAGAACCCCACCCGCAGGCCCTCCGCCGCCGGGGCGACCCACATGTGGTTCCGCCCGTAGCGGCGATCGACCGGAAGGATCGCCGGTGAGCGACCCATGCTGAATACGAGGGGTTTGCCCATGAGGAGGGTCAATGGCCAAGGAGAATCCCCACCGGGCTTGCCCCGGTGGATCACGGGTTTGACAACTACGGCGGGGTCGGCAGCCCCGCGCCAAACAGGCTTCCCCACCGGGCAGGACGGCCTACTATCGCCCGTCCGCTGCCGAGCCGAAACAATACAGCGTGCCGTCGTCGGTGCCGATCACCAGGCGACCCCCGGCCACCGCGGGCGAGGCAAGCAACGAGCCGCCGGCTTCAAACCGCCAGAGTTCTCGGCCGGTCTGGCGGTCCAGGGCGTACAGCCGCCCGTCGGCCGACCCCACGAAAACGCGGCGGCCCACGATCACCGGCGAAGTCTCCACCCGCCCCTTGGTGGCAAAGGTCCACCGTGGCCGGCCCGTCTTGGGGTCCACGGCGTGGACCGATTTGTCGAGCGACCCGACCACCACGATCCGGGGGGTCACCGCGGCCGAACTGCGGAAAGGCATGTTCCGCTTCCGCCCCCGGTAGGTCCACACCACCTTGGCCGCTCGCCAGTCGATGGCAAACAGTGCTGAGCCCTCGGTGCCCACAAACAGCATGTCCCCCAGCACGGCCGGCGCCGAACCCGTGGGCGCGTCCAGTTCCACGTGGGCCTCTTCCCGGCCGTGGTCCAGGTCGATCACGTGCAAACGGCCGTCGCAGCCGGCGACGAATCCGCGGTTCTCCACCACGGTGGGAAAGCAGCGAATCTGGTCCTCGCTTTCATACTTCCAAACCAACTTGCCGTCTTTCGTCGCCAGGCAATAGAGAAATCCGTCCTGCGAACCGAAGAGCACGCCCTCGGCGTAGAAGTTCGCGCTGGAGTCGATCTCGGCCCCGCTGTCGAAGTGCCACCGCTGGCGGCCGCTGCCGGCGTCGAGACAGTAAAACCGACCGTCCACGTCGCCGATGTAGACCGAGCCGTCGCGCACCGCGGCCGACGCGCTGAAACCGAGTTCCGTGTGGAAGGCCCACTTCCGCTCTCCGTCGTCGAGGTCCAGGGCATACAGATTGCCGTCGGTCGACCCGATGTAGACCATGTCCCCCACGATCGACGCCGTCGACTCGAACCCACCATCCTCCACGGAAAACGTCCAGACAACGCCAAGTTTCTCCGGCAGCGTGCCTCGGGCCACCCCGCTGGCCAGATGATCGCCGCGGAAGAGCGGCCAGTCGGGTCCCGGCTTGACAGACGAGTCCGTTGGCCGTGCCGCGGCGTCCGCCACCGCCTTAGACCCGGCGTGAGGACCCGAATCGGGCGGACCGCAACCGGCCGACACCCCCGCGCCCAAGGCGGCAAGGACGCAACCCAGCAACCAGAAGCGGCAGATCGAACGCATCATCATCGTGGCGGCACGCCCCTCGATTGGATCACTTCGCACCCGTAGGGCCGGCTCTGCCGGCCGCATTGCCGGCGGGTGGCCCTGATAGCTCGCCTATCTCAGGCGGCGTAGCCGCAAGAGGCACCTATTCGGCGCGGGGCTGCCCTTGTTCGGCGAGGGTCTCCTGACCCCGCCGATGCGCCTGCGGCACTCCGGCACGCCGCAATCCCCG
>CAYZWG010000556.1:0-3348 GCA_964481605.1 uncultured Planctomycetaceae bacterium | reverse complement strand
AGGGAGAGGGGACCTTGTGTCGCCATTCTACAAAAGTCCAGATACTAACCGGAGCCGAGATGCCCCAGACGGACCCGTGGACGGTCGGCCGACTGCTGAGCTGGACCACGGACTACCTCAAACGCCACGCCGCCGAGAGTCCCCGCTTGGATGCCGAGGTCCTCCTGGCCGAATCGCTCCACTGCCGGCGAATCGACCTTTACGCGCGCTACGAGGAAGTGCCCGACGAGGGGACCCGATCGGCGTTTCGGGAGTTTGTCAGGCGGCGCGCGGAGGGGATGCCCGTGGCCTACCTGGTCGGGCGGCGCGAATTCTACTCGCTCGATTTCGCTGTCACGCCGGCGGTGCTGATTCCCCGGCCCGAGACGGAGTACCTGGTGGTTGCCGCGATCGACGCGGCCAGGGCGGTGGGTCGGGACCGGCCGCTGGAGATCTGCGACGTGGGCACGGGCAGCGGAATCATCGCCGTCTGCCTGGCCAAGCACCTGCCGGCCAGTCGACTGACGGCGGTCGACATCAGCCGCCAGGCGTTGGAGGTGGCCCGATCGAATGCCCGCGCCCACGGGGTGGACAACCGGATCGAGTTTCTCCCCAGCGACCTGCTCAGCGCCCTGCCGGAGGACCGGCGGTTCGACCTCATCGTGAGCAATCCGCCTTACGTGAGCCGGCGGGAAATCGACTCCTTGCAGACCGAGGTCAAGGACCACGAGCCGCGGGTCGCCCTGGTGGGCGGGGAGCGCGGGACCGAGGTGATCGAGGCCCTGCTGCCCCAGGCGGCGGCCCGGCTGCCCTCGGGCGGGCAGTTTCTGATCGAGATCGGCCCGGCGGTGGAGGACCGGGTGCGGGCATTGATCGAGGCGGACCAGCGTTTCGAGGCGGACGCGACGATCAAGGACCTGGCCGGACTGGCCCGGGTGGTGCCAGCCCGGCGGAAGTAGTACGCGGAGACCTTCGGTGGGCGGAGTGGCTCGGTCGGGAGACCGGCCACAGCAGGGGCTGCGGGCGGCCGGCTCGCGCGGTTTCCCGGCCCTTGGCACCCTTGGAGCGCCGCGTGTAAGATATCGTAACGAGTTTCCGTCGTGGAAAGGGGATGTTCGTGCGCGGGTGGGAGGGCGAGGCTCCTGCCGAGCCGGGAAATGGGTGATCCATGCCGCGTCCCGCGGCTGGGCGGGAGCCTTTTTCTTCGCGATTCTCCGTTAAGTCCTTACGAAACCTACTCGTTCCCAAGCTCCGGCTTGGGAACGCAACTCTTGCCAAGCTCTGCTTGGCCTGTTGGCAGCGTCACTGGGAGCGGAGCTACGATAAAATGCGTTCCCAAGCCGGAGCTTGGGAACGAGAACGAGCCGGTTACTACGGCCGACCCTGCGCAGTAATATTGGAAAGGTCAAAGCAATGCGATCCGATGCAATCAAGCTGGGCGACGCCCGGGCCCCCCACCGGAGCCTGCTGCGAGCGACCGGCGTGGGCGAAGATGATTTTCGCAAGCCGTTTATCGCGGTCTGCAACAGTTACACGGACATCATTCCGGGCCACGTTCACCTGGACAAGGTGGGGCAGTTCGTCAAGCAGTGCGTGCGCGCGGCCGGGGGCGTGCCGTTCGTGTTCAACACGATCGGGGTGGACGACGGGATCGCCATGGGGCACGGCGGGATGAAGTTCTCGCTGCCCAGCCGGGAGTTGATCGCCGACTCCGTGGAGACGATGCTCCAGGCCCATTGCTTCGACGGGATGATCTGCATTCCCAACTGCGACAAGATCGTGCCGGGGATGCTGATGGCCAGCGTGCGCTGCAACGTGCCCACGGTGTTCGTCAGCGGCGGGCCGATGGAGGCGGGCCGAACCGAGGACGGCCGCACGGTGGACCTGATCGACGTGTTCGTTGCCGCGGCCGGCCGGCGGGACGAAAAGGTCTCGGCCGGCGAACTGCTGGAGTTGGAAAAGATCGGTTGCCCCACCTGCGGCTCCTGCTCGGGGATGTTCACCGCCAACAGCATGAACTGCCTCTGCGAGGCGTTGGGCATGGCACTGCCCACCAACGGCACCCTGCTGGCCACCAGCGCGGAGCGGAAAAGGCTCTTCCGCCGGGCCGCCGAGCGGATCGTGGCGATGGTGCTGGAAGCGGAAAAGGTGGGCCCGGGCCACGGGCTGTTGCCGCGGGAGATCATTACCGCCGATTCGATCGACAACGCGATGGTACTGGACATGGCGATGGGCGGCAGCACCAACACCGTGTTGCACATGCTGGCCGTGGCCAACGAGGCGGGCGTGGACTACGACATCGAGCGGATCAACCAGCTCAGCCGGCGAACCCCCAACGTCTGCAAGGTCTCGCCCAGCAGCAAGTACCACGTGGAGGATGTCCACAACTCGGGCGGAATCCACACCATTCTGGGCAGCATCCAACGGGGTCGCCCCGGGCTGCTGCACGGCGACTGTCCCACGGTCACCGGCAAGACGCTGGCGGAGAACATCGCCGAGTACGACGTGCGTGCCGAATCGGTCGGCCAGGAGGCGTTGCAGTTGGCGGCGGTGACCGGCCAGGGCCGGCGGAACAACGAGGGGATGAGCGTCGAGCGGACCGCCGGCTCGATTCGCGATTTGGGGGAAGAGCAACTGGGCTTCGATCCCCGCGACTGTGTCCGCGAGGTGGACAACGCCTACAGCGACGAGGGCGGGCTGGTGATTCTCTACGGCAACCTGGCGCCTAACGGGGCCGTGGTCAAGGCGGCCGGCGTCAAGCCCGCCATGCTCCGGCACAGCGGCCCGGCGGTGATCTTCGAGGCCGAGACGGAGGCCTACGAGGGGATCGTCAACGGCAAGGTGAAGGCCGGCGACGTGGTGGTGATTCGCTACGAGGGTCCCCGCGGCGGGCCCGGGATGCAGGAAATGCTGGCCCCCACCACGGCCCTCACCGGCGTGGGGCTGGACGACAGCGTGGCCCTGATCACCGACGGGCGTTTCTCCGGCGGGACGGCGGGGGCCTGCATCGGGCACATCAGCCCCGAGGCGGCCGCCGGCGGGCCGATCGCCCTGCTCCAGCCCGGCGACCTGGTGGAAATCGACATCCCCGCCCACAAGCTGGACGTGAAACTGAGCAAGGAGCAACTGGCCGAGCGGGCCCGGCAGTGGACGCCGCCGCAACCGCGCTACAAGACCGGCTGCCTGGCCAAGTACGCCCGGCTGGCCACCAGCGCCGACACGGGCGCCGTGTTGAAGTGGGACTGAGGATGGAGATGACATGCGCGCTGGACGGTGGGCCTGTAGGCCGGCGAACCTGTAGGCCGGGTCGCGACCCGGCAGGGTAGAACCGCGCTCGGCGCAGGTCTCCCGACCTCGCCGAAACCGCCG
>CAYZWG010000555.1:0-3349 GCA_964481605.1 uncultured Planctomycetaceae bacterium | reverse complement strand
AACACGCCTCGAACCAGCGCCGTGCCGGTGGTCGGGTCGACCCGGTTTTCCAGGTAGTCCAGGTGCCCTTGGTGTGGATATCCCTCTTCGTCTTGCAGACCCAGTTGCACCGCAAGCTGCTCCTCCCGGTCGCTGTCCGGGTGCTCGCGTCTCCACTTCAGCACGTTCAGCACGACCTGTTCGCTGACGTCGAAGTAGACGTACATCGGGTTCGTTCGCACGATCGTGGTCAAGAGGGTTTTCTCCCCGGCCCCCACCAGGTTGCCCGGGTCGACCTCGCGGCGGTCGATCCGGCCCGTAAACGGCGCCCGGATTTCCGTGTACCCCAGGTCGATCTCCTTCTGGCGAACGCTCGCCTGGCGCATCTGCATTTGCGCCTTGGCCATTTCCAACTCGGCCTGCGCGGTCTCGTAATCCTCCTGGGGAATCGCCTTGCTGGCGATCAGCTTTTCGGAACGGGCGAGGTTGCTCTGGGCCAGTTGGACCTTGGCCTTGCTCTCCTGGAGCGTCGCCCGAGCCGCGTCCAAGGAGGTCTGGTACGGCTGGGGATCGATCACAAACAACAGCGTCCCCTGCGGAACCACCTCGCCTTCGGTGAATTCCCCCAGCGTCTCCACCTCGGGGGGTAACTCGGGCGAAAGCCCTCGAATCTTCCTCGCCTGGCGGAGATACTCCTTGTACTCGGCCAGGCTCATCAGAAAGCCCTCCACCCGCGCACGCAACTCCACTTCCTCGACCGCGCTGGTCCGCCCGGTGAAGACCTGGTAGTCGGTGACCGGCTGGACCTCGGGCACGGCCACGGAAACCTCGGGGGGGGCCGCCTCGCGCGGCGCGGGCGGCTGGGAACACCCCCCGGGGATCAGCATCGCAAACAGCAGGGGAGTGATCAGCCGGGCAGTTCTCGGCTCGCGGCAAATATTCTGCATGGTCACCGTCTCGCGTGGGAAAACTACTTCCATCCTGCACGAACACGCTTTCTCCGCTGGGGCCAGCCGACGGGGGCGGTGATTGACTGGCCACCGCTGCGTTTGCCCGGCGTCGACAACACCGTGGGTGGCCCGATAGTCGTGCTATCGGGGTGCCGTAGGCATGGGAGGCGAGGATCGCGGCGGACCGGACTGCCCAGACGTGTCGGCGGGGTCGGCCAGACCCGCGCCGAACAGGTGCCTCTTGCGGCTGCGCCGCCCTGATAGGCGAGCTATCAGGACCACCCGCGTATATCGCCTTTCCGCAACAGAAACTCATTCGCCCCCTTTCGCCCGCCCGGCGTCGTCGTCGCCGCCGCCGGGTACGCCTATTCCTTCGTTGCCTCTTCGCTCGACTCCCGGCTGGCCGTCTTGGGCTCCTCGATGAGTAGCTGCTCGGTGAACCGGGTCATGTAGTGCAGGCTGCTGGTGTCGGTCTTACCGGCGAAGCCCACCACTCGCTTGTCGAGGTCCATCTGCTGCGAGAGAACCCGCCCGGCATCGACGTCGAACCGGATCGTGCCGGTCGATTGGTGCTGGATCAATTGCGTCTCGATGGCCGGATCGTGGATCGGCGTGAGCACCACGGTGGCCACGCGGATCGTGGCCACGCCGGTCTTCACCTCCTCCAGCGTGAACTTCTGCCGCGTCTTGATCGTTTTGACTGTGCCCGCATTGGTCCGAATCACAATGTCGTAGGGAAACGACCAGGTCTGGCCCACCGCCACCGGTTGCTTGGGCATGGGGATGGTGATTTGCCCGCCGCTGGGGCTGGTCTTGGCGTCTTGGTGCTCCACCCGCTTGACGACTTCGCCCAACGCATTGAGGGTGATTGTTGAAAGGGGTTTGCCCACCGACTCGGCCACGCCGGCAAAACCGGCCGGGACCTTTCGGTCCTGCTCGCTGTCGTAGGTGAGCTCTTGCCGCCCGGTGAGCTTCTGCCGCATCCACACGCTCTCCACGGAATGCTCGAAGGTCGCCGAGCCGTCGTCGGCCACGTCGATCACCCGCCACACCTTGACCGACTTGCTCTCCGTCTCCGCCGTCTGCGTGGAGCCGGCCACGGTCGTCTTCACCTGGGCCCGGTGGACAACCTGCCAACGAAGAGTCTCGCCGGGATGGAACTTGTAGCGAAGCGTGAGTTTTTTGGCCGGGGCGTCCGCCTCGGCGGCGGCAAGCATCGCCGCGGGCAACATCCACAACGCGGCCAGAACGAGCCACAGGCGGAAAGGTCTCATCGTCTCGCGTCCTTTCGAGTGGAGAACCACCGGGGTTTTCGCCCCAGACCGTCCGAAGATATTCCAAGAATCCAACACGTGTGGCGCAACTTCCCAGATGCGAAAACGGCTCTTGCGGGTTTTGAGTGGGCGTGGGCGGGCCGGGTCATGCCTGGTGGCCGGGTGGGTCCGGCGCCGGTCGGGCGATCTGCAACCGGCCGCCCCAGCCCAACTTCTCCCGCAACGTGCGATAGTAGCTGTGGCCCGGGGCCTGGACCAGCCGGAACCGCGCCTCGGCCTGCTCGATCCGAACCCGGTCGCCCGCGCCAAGCGTTGCCAATACGCTGCCGTCAACCACCACCGAAGTACCCGGATGCGGGTTGACCACGGCCAACTCGTACACCCGATCGGCCGCGTCGATCACCGGCCGGTTGGTCAGCGTGTGGGGGCTGATGGGACAAATCACCAGCGCTTGCAGGTCCTTTCGCAGGATCGGACCGCCGGCCGAAAGACTATGGGCGGTCGACCCCACCGGCGTGCTCACGATCAGGCCGTCGCCACTATAAGTTGTGACCAATTCCGAGTCAACGTAAAGATCGACGTCGAGAATCGCAAACGGCGGGCCCGTCTGAATGGCCACCTCGTTCAGCCCCAGCCGCTGGCAGCGTGGTCGACCTTGCCGAAACACCCGGCATTGCAGCATCAGGTGCTCAATCACCTCGAGTTCGTCTCGGGCGAGAATATCGAGCACCTCGGCCAGCTCGTGGGGAGAAATATCCGCCAAAAACCCCAACCTGCCCAGATTCACTGCCAGCACGGGCAATTGCCGAAGCCCCATCTGGTGGGCGGCCCGCAGGATCGATCCGTCGCCGCCGAACACGATGGCCAGATCGGCCTCCAGGCCCGATAGATCCCTCTGGCCGGAGAAATCGCAGGCGACGATTTCGGCCCGCTCTTCGATCACCGGACGAAGTCGATCGGCCTCGGCAACCACGTCGGGCCTTCCGCCGAAACCGAGAATAATCACCCGCATCTTGCCCGGGGCTCCACAATCAGGGGAACGGGATGGCCGGCACGGGACCCGCCGCCGAGGCTTGATGATACCCGGCCTCGTCGCGGAGGGGAAGCACACGGTCCCCCGTTCGGCGCGGGTCTGCTGCCCCCCCC
>CAYZWG010000554.1:0-3349 GCA_964481605.1 uncultured Planctomycetaceae bacterium | reverse complement strand
CACCCCCGGCCCCTCTCCCAGAGGGAGAGGGGAGGAGTTTGCAAAAGTCCAGTTAAGATGGGTGGTTGCCCCGGGCCTCGGGCGTCACCATCGCCGCGGGGCCGGCGGGGAGGAGTTCAAAGTGGCGCTGCCCATTTAAGGGGTTCAATAGACGTGGCTTAGGAAAACTCGCCTGCACGGCATCGATAGATACTCCCCCGTGACGGAAGAAGGAGCTCTTTTCATGGCATCAGCCCCCTCGCCGGCGGCCCACCAAATGACCCCTGAAGAGGCCGTCCGCCGCGTGGCCCAGGCCCGCGAGCTGCTGGTCAATGAGGTCCACAAGGTGATTATTGGGCAGGATGAAATGATCGAGCAGATGCTGATCTGCATCTTCGCCCGGGGGCACTGCCTGACCATCGGCGTGCCCGGCCTGGCCAAGACGCTGACGGTCTCCACCCTGGCCCAGGCCCTGGCGATGAAGTTCACCCGCATCCAGTTCACTCCCGACCTGATGCCCAGCGACATCACCGGCACGGAGATTATCGACCAGGATCAGGCGACCGGCCAGCGGCAGTTTCGGTTTGTGCGCGGGCCGATCTTCTCCAACATCGTCTTGGCCGACGAGATCAACCGCACGCCTCCCAAGACGCAGGCGGCGTTGCTCCAGGCGATGCAGGAGTACGAAGTGACTTCGGCCGGAAAGACCCATTCGCTGGAGTTGCCGTTTTTCGTGATGGCCACGCAGAACCCGATCGAGCAGGAGGGGACCTATCCGCTGCCCGAGGCTCAACTCGACCGGTTCATGCTCTCCATCAACATTGGCTATCCCAGCCGCGAGGAAGAACGCGAAATCGTGATGGCCACCACGCAGACCACCAGGAAAGAGATCAGCCCGGTGCTGCAGGGCCGCGATATCCTCTGGATCCAACAGTTGGTGCGCCAGGTGCCCACCAGCCAACACATGGTCGACTACTCCGTCGACCTGGCCCGGGCAACGCGGCCGCGGGAGGAATACTCGCTCGATTTCATCAAGAACTGGCTGGCCTGGGGTGCCGGCCCGCGGGCGGCCCAAAACATGATTCTCGGCGCCAAGGCCAGGGCGATCCTGCACTCGCGTTTCGCCGTCACCGCGGAAGACGTCCGTGCGGTCGCCTACCCCGTCCTTCGGCACCGGATTTTCACGAATTTCAACGCCGACGCCGAGGGCGTGGACGTCAATCAGGTGATCGACAAGATTCTCCAGGCGGTACCCGAGCCGTCCTACGGCGACGCCGTTTCGGCCCAGGTGCGGCCCGGCAAGATCTCGGCCCCGGCCCCCTCGGGCGAAGTACAGGTGGCCTCGCCGGGACCGCCGCCCGCGGCCTCCGCGCCCCGGATCGGTCCGGCAGCGACGATAGGGCCACCGAGGCCATCGGCCACGCCGACTCCGCCACCATCCGCGTCGCCAAGAAGCAGTCGCCCCGGGCCGCCACCCCAAGGCCCCACCCCGCCGCCGAGCAATCTGCGTTAGGGTGGGCCGGCCCTACGGCGAACTCGCCGAACGCTGACCATGCCCCGCTGGCGGAGCGTTGCTTGATTTTTACAGCTTTTCCCGTTACATTAAAATCCAGCAGTTTTGTGCAATCTTGCGCCATTTGGAGGGTTGTGAGGATGGACGACACGCAGCATCGCCGAACGGTTGCCGGGCGGAGAGAGTTTCTGGCCACGGCTTCCGCCGCCGCGGCTTCCCTGGGGGTGGTCGCGGGCAGCCGGGCCGCCGAGGAGGAAGTGCCCACCACCTTGCCCACGATTCAGCTTGGGAAACATCGCATTACCCGCCTGGTTGCCGGCTGGAACCCGGTCGGTGGTCATGCCCACACGGTTCGCAACCTGTCCAAGCACATGCTCGATTATTTTACTCCGGAGCGTGTGGATGAGTTCGTGCTGAATTGCGAGAAGGCGGGCATTACGGCCTGGCAGGTCAGCCATAGCGAAAGGGCGACTCGCGCCGTCAAGGCGCTGCGGCAGCGCGGCTCGAAGCTGCAGATTCTTTGCCTTCACGCCGAGCGAGGGGTGAATGCCCCAGTGGAGAAGGCGATTGCCGATACCGGCTGCTTCGCCATGGTCCATCACGGCGGGGTGACCGATGCCCTCTTCCGTGCGGGCAAGGCCCGGCAGGTCCACGATTACGTGAAGAAGGTGCATGACCAGGGCATCCTGGCGGGTGTTTCGGCGCACAATCCGGACAACATCAAACGGATTGCCGACGAGGGCTGGGAGAACGATCTGTTCATGACCTGCTTCTACTACGTCACCCGGCCGCGGGAAGCCCAGCAGGAGAATTTGGGCAAAGTGGTGGTGGGCGAACCCTTCTTCGAGTCGGACCCCACCGACATGACCAACGTCGTCAAGCAGGTCGACCAACCTTGCCTGGGATTCAAGATTCTGGCGGCCGGCCGTTCCTGCTCCAGTTCCTACTCGGTGAAAAAGGCGTTCAAGTTCGCGTTTGAAAACATCAAGCCGATCGACGGGGTCATCGTGGGAATGTATCCTCGATTTCACGACGAAATCTCCGACAATATCCAGTACGTTCGCGAGTTTGGAGCCGTTTGATGGCCGCAGGGCGCCGTGGCAAGGTGGGGTTGGCCATCGCGGTGATGGGCGGCGGCATCGTGGCGTTGGCCGCCACCTGGGCGGCCGGGGCGAAGAACCCGGAAAGCGGACCGCTGGAGGTGGTCGCGCCGCCTGATCGCGCGGTATTGATGTCGGGTACCTTCGACGTGATTTGCCGGGGCGACGCCCCCGACCTGCGGGTCGACGCCCGCAAAATCCCTTGGGAGCCGTTCGAGCCACCGGTCCACGTGGCACGGGTCCACCTCACGCCGGGGCAGCACCTGATCGAGGCGGGTGACCGGCGCTTGGTGGTGGTGGTGGCCTTGAACGAGGACGAACACGAGGGCCCGGCCGACTGGAAGATCTTCCGCAGCCACCCGATCGAGCCCGGCAAGGACCGCTGCGGCGACTGCCACCAGACGGAGCAAACGGACGGTCGCGTTCGGGTGGGCGAGTTTTCCGGCTACCAGGCGTGCCTGGATTGTCACACGCCGGTGGACTTCGAGGTGATTCATTCCCACATTCTCGAACCGCTGGAGCCGTGCCAGATGTGCCATGCGATGCACGGCTCGCACTACGATTCGCTGCTGAAAGCGCCCACCCGCAAGCTCTGCGAAGAGTGCCACGATCCAGAGCACTGACCGCAGGGTATCCGACGGACAGCGCCACTTCGCGCTCCTCCCCGCCGGCGTTCGGCGCGGGTCTCCCGACTCCGCCGAAAGCGCGGAGTCCCGTAGGGCCGGTGGGTAGCACCGGTTCTTGAACCGGTGTGGCT
>CAYZWG010000553.1:0-3369 GCA_964481605.1 uncultured Planctomycetaceae bacterium | reverse complement strand
CCATTTTCCCCCATCGCTAGCGGCCACCCTGTAAAAAAAGTCCGTTCCTGCACCCCGCGGCAAATATGCCCGCCGCCGACAATTCTGCCGGGACCCGCATCGGAATCGGCGTCAGGCCGCCGATTCATCACCTCCTCTTTGCCCCAATACCGTTGAATGAAGCTGGCCCACCGAACGCTGCCAGACCACGCCTCCGGGCCCTAATTCAACGGTATTGCCCCTTACCCCCCCGCAAGTTTCCACGAAACCACCCAGTTGGGCCATTTTTAACACACGCGGATTGAACAATAATGGGGGTTTTGTGTGTCTCGCCCGGCGACGCGGTTTTTCCCGGCGGGATTTGTCCCAGGCCGCTTCCCTGGTCTCTCGTATGGGTTGGAACCTATGATCGTCGCTGTTGCCCAAGAGACGTTTCCCGGAGAAAAACGAGTCGCCCTGGTGCCCGCCATCCTCTCCGTGCTGGCCAAGGCCGGATTGGAAGTGGTGATCCAGCGGGGCGCGGGCGAGAGTTCCGGGTATCCCGATTCGGCCTACCGGGACAAGGGGGCCAGGATCGTCGCCTCCCGCGACGAGGCCTATGCTGCCGACGTCGTCTTGCAGGTTCGAGCGGCCGGCGCAAACCCCCAGGACGGGGAAGACGACCACGGCCGACTCAAGCCCGGCTCCACGCTAATCGCCATGGCCGATCCCCTGGGCAGCCCCCAGGCCGCCCGCCGATTCGCCCAGACCGGCGCCACCCTGTTCGCCCTGGAACTGGTTCCGCGGATCACCCGGGCCCAGAGCATGGACGTGCTGTCCTCGATGGCGACCGTGGCCGGCTATCGGGCGGTCCTTCTGGCGGCCACCGCGCTGCCGAAGATGTTTCCCATGTTGATGACGGCCGCCGGCACGATTACCCCGGCGAAGGTATTGGTCGTGGGGGCGGGTGTGGCCGGCTTGCAGGCGATTGCCACCGCGCGGCGGCTGGGGGCGGTCGTCTCGGCCTATGATGTGCGGCCCGCGGTCAAGGAGCAGGTCCGCAGCCTGGGAGCGAAATTCCTCGAGATCGAGGTGGACACCTCGGCCGCCGAAGACCAGGGCGGCTACGCCCGGCAGCTTGACGAGGAGACGATCAAGAAGCAGCGAGAGATGATGGCCCGGGCGGTAGCCCAAAGCGACGCGGTGATTACCACGGCCGCCGTGCCGGGCAAGAAAGCGCCGGTACTGATCACGGCCGAGATGGTCTCCGCCATGAGTCCCACGGCGGTGATCGTCGACCTGGCCGCCGAACGGGGCGGCAACTGCGAGTTGACCGTGCCGGGCCAGACGGTGGAGCACCAGGGGGTCCGCATTCTGGGCCCCTCGAACCTGCCCAGCGAGATCCCCTTTCACGCCAGCCAGATGTTCGCCAAGAACGTGGCCACGTTTCTGGTCCACCTGGTCGACCAGGGCCAATGGAAACTGGACCCGGACGACGAGATTGTCCGCGATACGCTGGTCTGCCGGGGCGGCCGGGTGGTCCACCCGCGGGTCTGCGAGTTGCTGGGGATCGAGCCGCCCGAGGCCCCTGCGCCGGCCCCCGAAGCCGAGAAAGATACCTACGAGATTTCAGAAGGAGGCGATCGCTGATGGGTAGTCCGATGCTCCTCGTGGCGGCCGAATCGGCGGGCAACGCCCTGCCCTTGATGGCCGCGCTGACGATTTTCGTGCTGGCGATCTTCGTGGGCTTTGAAATCATCACGAAAATCCCCCCCACGTTGCACACTCCCCTGATGTCGGGATCGAACGCCATTTCGGGGATCACCCTGGTGGGCGCCATTCTGGCGGCGGGCGCCGGGCATGGTGCTTTTGCCGGATTCCTGGGGTTCCTGGCCGTGATCATGGCCACGATCAACGTGGTGGGCGGGTTCGTGGTGACCCACCGCATGTTGGCGATGTTTCGCAAAAAAAACTGAAGTCGTCTGAGGCAATCTTGGTAGGGTCGGCCGTGCCGGCTATCCCCATCCATTCGATACAAGAGAAGCTACCGTGGAACGAGAGACGATCATCCTCCTGGCCTATCTGGCGGCGGCAATCCTGTTCATTCTGGGGCTCAAGGGTCTCACCCATCCCCGCACCGCCGTCCGCGGCAATTTGCTGGGGGCGTTGGGAATGCTCGTGGCCGTGGTCGTCACGCTGATGGACCCCATGCTCTTGGGCCAGGTGGGCGGCTACGTGGTGATCGGCGTGGGCATCTTTCTCGGCTCGGTGATCGGGGTGATGCTGGCACTGCAGATCGAAATGACGGCCATGCCCCAGTTGGTCGCCTTGTTCAACGGCTTCGGCGGTGGGGCCTCGGTGCTGGTCGCCGGCGCCGAGCTGTGGGTCAGCACCCACGCCGCCAAGGGCGCGGCGGCCTCGCTCGAAACCAGTTTCCTCGTTTCCGTCTTGCTGGCCGGACTGATCGGCGGGGTCACCTTCTGGGGCAGCCTGGTGGCGTTTGCCAAGTTGCAGGAAATCCAGACCTTCAAAAAGCCGATTCGCTACCCCTTGCAAAAGGAGCTTAACGTCGTGCTCGGCCTGGTGGCCCTGCTGTTGCTCGCCTGGGGAGTCTCCAGCGGAAGCTTCTGGGTCTATTTCCTGCTGGTGCTGGTCGCCTCGGTGCTGGGCGTGACGCTGGTCAATCCCATCGGCGGGGCCGACATGCCCGTGGTCATCGCCCTGCTCAACTCCTATTCGGGACTGGCGGCCACGGCGACCGGCTTCGTGCTCAGCAACTCGGTGCTGATCATCGCCGGATCGCTGGTCGGTGCGTCGGGGGTGATTCTTACCAACATCATGTGCAAGGCGATGAACCGCTCGCTCTGGCACGTCCTCTTCGGCGTGCTCCAGCCGGCCGAGGACACGGCCACCGCCGACGAGGTCTACGCCGGCAAGATCAAGGCCACCTCGGCCGAGGAGGTGGCCATGCTCTTCGACGGTGCCCGCCGAGCCGTGATCGTGCCCGGCTACGGCATGGCCGTGGCCCAGGCCCAGCACGCCGTTCGCGATCTGGCCAACCTGCTCGAGTCGCGGGGAATCGAGGTCGAGTTTGCCATCCACCCCGTGGCCGGGCGGATGCCGGGGCACATGAACGTGCTGCTGGCCGAGGCCGAAGTGCCCTACGAAAAGCTGAAGGAAATGGACGAGATCAATCCCACCTTCGCCCAGACCGACGTGGCCCTGGTGATCGGGGCCAACGACGTGGTCAATCCGGTCGCCCGCACCGACCCCCACAGTCCCATCGCCGGAATGCCGATCCTCAACGTGGACCAGGCCCGCACCGTGGTGGTCATCAAGCGGAGCCTCAGCCCGGGCTTTGCCGGCATCCCCAACCCGCTGTTCGCCGCCGACAACTGCCTGATGTTCTTC
>CAYZWG010000552.1:0-3371 GCA_964481605.1 uncultured Planctomycetaceae bacterium | reverse complement strand
AGACCGTAGGCCGGGTCGCGACCCGGCATGAATCGCGAAAGATGCCGCGGGGAAACTTGCCCAGAGGAAACCGATGGCCTTTGAACTCTGCCTCAACACGAGCACGATCAAGCCGCAGCCCTTGCTGGAGAAGATTCGACTGGCGGGGGAGGCCGGTTTCGAGGGCATCGAGTTGTGGATCAACGACGTCTACGAGTTTGTCGGCCGCGGGGGTGAGGTTCGCGACATCGAAAAGGCGCTGGCCGACCACGGGCTGTTCGTCCCCAGCACGATCGCCCTGCGAGGCTGGGGCGAGGCCGTGGGACCCGAATACCCCATCTTCCTCGACGAGGCCCGCCGGCGGATGGAAATGGCTGCCCGGCTGGGGGCTCCCTATATCGTGGCCACGCCGCCCCGGGCACCCTGCCCGCTGGAGCAGATTGCCCAGCGCTACCGCGACCTGCTGGAGATCGGCCGCTCGTTGGGCATCCGGCCGACGATGGAATACATCAGCTTCTTCCAGTCGATCCGCCACTTGAACCAGGCCTGGCAGATCGTCCGCCGGGCCGACTCCGCCGACGCCACCCTGGTGCTCGACGCCTTCCACACCTACAACGGCGGGGCCACGCTGGACGACCTCAAGGCGGTGCCCGTCGAAAAGATCAGCCACTACCACATCGACGACGCCGCCGGCGACAAGCCGCTGGGCCAACAGACCGACCCCGACCGCGTGATGATCGGCGACGGCCCGCTCGACCTGAAGGCCGAAATCGACTGGCTCAAGAGCCGGGGCTATGGCGGCGCGATCAGCCTGGAGCTTTTCAACCACCAGCTTTGGGCCCGGGATCCCGGCGAGGTGCTCAAGCTGGGAATCGAGCGGATGCGGGCACTGCTGGAGTGAGCCATGCCCACCGGCCAGCGCTCGGCGCAGGTCTCCCGACCTCGCCGAAACCGCCGCGGCGCAGGTCTCCCCGGCACAGGCGCTCGGCGCAGGTCTCCCCGGCACGAGCGTTCGGCGCAGGTCTCCCGACCTCGCCGGAACGGCCGACCGCAGGTCTCCCCGGCACGGTATGTTGTTTCCCGGGACTTACCCCACGGGCGGTCAACGGGCCGCCGTGGTCCTCGGCCGCAACCGAGTCCAGAGCCGTTCCAGGGGCGCGGCGCTCTCCCGGGGCAGCGTGCCCGGGGCATAGGCCACGCGGGAGTAGAGGCCGGCCAGCAAGAGCGAGTCTTCCCCCAGCGACTCCACGTGCCCCCCCACCCGGTAGGCAAACTCGTGGGGCGTCTGGTCCGGCTGGCGGCGGCAGCCGTTCTCCCTGGCCCAGGCCTCCAGCGCCTCGAACGTGTAGCAAACCAACTGGTCGGCCGTCCAGCGGGCGGCAGCGCCGGAGGCGAACGGATCGGCGTAGTCCGCGAACGGTCTCGGTGGCGGTGGCGGCTTGGTGGTTTCCTCGGCCTCGGCGTTGGCCGCCGGGACCGCCTTCTTGCCTCCGAAAAGCGATGCCCAGAGATTGCGCAGGTCGGCGATCAACTGCCGCATCGCGGCCACCACCTGGGGCCAGTTCTTCCAGGCCAAATAGGCGATCACCCCAAGCACGACCGCGTAGAGGATGAGCTTGAAGAGGGCACCCAGCCAGCCGCCCACCAGTTGAATGCCGATCGGCGGGGTAAACGACCTCCGCGGCGGCCGGGCGGCCGTGGGCGACTTCTTGGACGCTTCCTTGGGCGCATCCTTGGACGCTTCCTTGGGCGCCTTTTTGGGCTCCTCCTTGTGGGGCGAATCCTCTCCGGCCTGCCGCTGCCGCTTGCCGGTCGAGGTCCCCGCCGGCCGCTCTTGCCGCGAGGTCGATCGGCCGCCGCCGCGGGTCGGTTGATCGGCCGAGCGGCGGGAGGCTCCGGACGGGCTGGAGCGGCTTTCTTGCTCGCTCTGCTGCTCTTGCGAGGCTTTCCCGCCCTGCTGCTCTTGCGCCGTCTGCTTGCCGGAGGGGGCGGAGTCGCTTGGGGATGCACCTGCCTGCCCCGATTTGCCCTGCCGCGACGAGCCCTTGTCCGAGGCGTTTTGCGGCGAATTGCCCTGCGGAGACTTTCCCTGGCCCGACTTACCCTGCGGCGATTTCTCCTGGCCCGACTTTCCCTGGCCTGACTTCTCCTGGCCTGACTTCTCCTGGCCCGACTTTCCCTGGCCTGACTTCTCCTGGCCCGACTTCCCCTGACCGGGGGCGTTTTCTCGACCGCCCTGCTGGGGGGAACCTTGGGAGGAGCGGTCGCTCGACGATTTTCCGCCGCCCTGGTTGCCCTGACTTCGTGCTTCCGGCGACTGGGCTCGATCCCCTTGGCGGCCGCCGGAGGCTTCGCCCCGGCCGGACTGCTTGCCGGGGGCAACGTCCTTGCGTCCTTCTTCGGTCACCGCGGGCGAATCGGGCCGGTTCCGCTCGGCGCCCTCGGCGCCCCAACCATGTTTCGACGATTGTTGCGGCGGCGAAGTGAACTTGAAGGGGACCCGCGAGACGGCGTACTCCGCCCCCGGCCGGGGCAGCAAGGCGGACAACAGCAGCAGCACCACGATCAGCACGCCGCCCAGCGCCATCCAGGCCCCGGCCATCTTCGCCGGCATTTCCACGCGCCGCTGCCGCAGGTAGCGTCTCAAGCCGAGGAAGCTGGTCGTCAGCAACAGCCCCAGGGCGCTGGCCACGTAGACCAGCAAGAGCCGAAACGCCCACTGCCGCTGCACGAGGTCGCCGGCCGGGATGAACTTCTGCCCCAGCCCAAACAGCGGCAGCGCGGCCAGGGCGAAATAGACGATCCAGACACCGGGGGCGTGGGGCTTACGCTTGCGTTTTTTTCTCGAAGCGCGATCGTTGGGCGAATCGCCGGGCCGGCTGGTGACGCCCTCCGGCTGGGGCGGCGCGTCGGGGCTTGCCACCGATTCGACGCCGGCCCTCTTGGCCAGCCCCACCACCTGAAGCAATCCCTGGCCGGAAGAGTCCTCCTGCTCGTCGATCAACGTGCAGTCCCAGGTGAGCCGGTACGCGCTCCACCAGACCAGCCCCAGCATGACCCAGTGGAAAAGCAACGGCCCGGCCAGCCGGTTCAGCACCAGCCCGGCGGCCAGCGCCAGGGCCAAGGCGAACGCGGCCGCCCGCTCCTTGCCCTCCTCGATGGCGATCCGCCCGATCAGCACGGCCGCGAAGGTGAACAACCCCAGCACGTAGTAGAGCCGCCCTTCGTACGGTCCGTCGTAAAACACGGCCACGAGGAAATAGACCAGACTGCCGACCATCAGCATAATCAGCGCGGGGCTGACGGCGATGGCCACGTAGTCGGCCGGCGTCTTGTCGAGACGGCGGGGCATGATTGTCGACGCGAAGTCCAGGTTTCAGAAAAAGGCCACC
>CAYZWG010000551.1:0-3384 GCA_964481605.1 uncultured Planctomycetaceae bacterium | reverse complement strand
GCGCCGAACACAGGGTCGGGAGACCCGCGCCGAACACAGGGTAGGGAGACCCGCGTCAAACACAGGGTCGGGAGACCCGCGCCGAACGCTGTAACCTGGTTCCCAAGCTCCAGCTTGGGAACCCCCGGGCGGGAAGCTCTGCTTCCCGGCGGGCGAAGCAGAGCTTCGCGAAGGATGCGGTCCCAAGCAGGAGCTTGGGACCGAGGGGAGGCAGGAGCTTGGGACCGAGGGGAGGCGCTGGAGCTTGGGACCGAGGCGCGATGGGAACCCGCGGGCGGGAAGCTCGCGCTGCCGGTGGCATTTGCCCAAGCGGCGCGGTCCCCAGTACAATACGGCTGAGTCCTGCTGGTGAAGGAAAGCGGCATGAGCAAACGCCGACGCGCGAGAAAAAAGAACCGGCCGGCGAAGCTCCGATCGGAGCGGGACCCGGCGGGCCGGCAGGGGGTACGGCGGTACCTGGTGCCGGCTGCCGCGGTGATGTGCGTGGCTGCCGTGGGGTTTGTGGCGGTGCGGGCGTTTTGGCAAGGCAAGGCGGGACGGCCGAGCCGGTCGCCCCGCGCCGACCGGGCGGCGATTCTTCTGGCGGAGGCCTTGGCTGGCCCCGCTTTTTCCCCCCAAGCGACGGCCGACGACTTGAAACACGAGGCGATCCGCACCAGCGACGAGCTGCTGGAAGCCTATCCCCACAGCGCGGATTCGCTCCCCGTGGCGGCACGGCTTCAAACCAGCCTGGGCAACCTGGACGTGGCCGTGCCCCTCTGGCGGCGATGCACGGAGATCGATCCGGGCTTCGTCGAGGGCTATCGCCAACTGGGGCTGGCCGCCCAACAGGCCGGCGATTTTCAGCAAGCCGCCGTGTGGTTCGAGAAAGTGGTCTCGCTCGATCCCTCCGATCCGGATGCCCCCCACCAGTTGGCCGACGCGCTGATGGAACTGGGCCGGATCGAGGAGGCCGTGACGCTGCTGGAAGAGCGGATGCGCGGCCCGGCGGCGTCGGACCGGTCGATGGTCACGCTGGGCCAGGCGTACCTTCAGTTGAAGCAGTATGAGAAGGCCGAGAAGATGTTCGCGTGGGTGATCCGGCAGGACCCCGACGAGCGGGCCGCCTACTACGGCCTGGCCCGAGTCTGCGCCCGAGCAGGCCGCAAGGAGGAGTCGCGAAAGTATCTGAAGAAGTACCAGGAGCTGTCGCCGGTCGATTTCCAGGAGCTTGCTCGCCAGAACCGGGCGTACACCGATCTGGCCACGGTGCGAAACATCCTCATCACCGTGTTGCTGGAAAGCGGCGGGGTCTACCGCGGCCACAAAAACACGTTGAAGGCCGAGCAGATGTGGCGCGAGGCCGCCCACCTGGACGCCGGCAACGTGCCCTCTCGCCGCGAGTTGCTCTCTTTGTACGAACAGCAGGGCCGCGATGAGGACGCGCTGGCGATTTGTACCCAGCTCTCTCGAATCGAGCCGGAAAACCCCGACCACTGGCTCAACGTGGGCGTGCTCGAGGGACGCCTGGGGCGGCTGGAGGCCGCCCGGGCGGCGCTTCAGAAAGCGATCCGACTCGACCCCCACAATCCGACCTACCGGCAGGCGTACGCCCTAGCCGGGCAGGAAAAGTGAGGTGTCGCCTTGCCGCCGGTCGTTTCGCGAAAGGGGGTTGTTCGACGCGGCCTGATGGAGATGCTCGCCGGGGCGGCGCTGCTGGCGGCCGCCACGACCGCCGCCGCCGCTGCCGCCCCCAGCCCGATCCTCCTTCGCGACGTGACCCGCCAGACCGGAATCACCTTCCGCCACACCGACGGCGGCTCCGGCCGGCGATACATCATGGAGACGGTCAGCGCGGGCCTGGCCCTGTTCGACTACGACGGGGACGGCGACACGGATATCTATTTTCTCAACGGGGCTCCGCTGCGGGGAACCGAGGTGGAGCAACCGCCCACGAACAGGCTGTATCGAAACGAGGGCGATTGGAAGTTCACCGATGTGACGCGCCAGGCCGGTTTGGGCGACACCGGCTACGCCCTGGGCGTGGCCGTGGGCGACTTCGACAACGACGGCGCGGCGGACGTCTACCTCAACAATTACGGCCCCAACGTGATGTATCGCAACAACGGCGACGGCACCTTCTCCGACGTCACCCGGCAGACCGGCACGGGCGGCAAGCAGGACGGCCAGGTAGGGGCCGGAGCCTGCTTCCTCGACGCCGACGGCGACGGCGACCTGGACCTTTATGTCTCCAGCTATCTCGACTTCGCCTACGCCACCCATCCTCACAACGTCTGGCTGGGGTTTCCGGTCTATCCCGGGCCCGACCACTACCCGCCCACTGCGGATACGTTTTACCGCAACAACGGCGACGGCACGTTCACCGATGTCAGCGCGGAGTCGGGAATCGCGGCCCACCGGGGGCGGGGGATGGGCATGGTCGCGGCCGACTACGACAACGACGGCGATACCGACATCTTCGTGGCCAACGACTCCACCCCCAACTTTCTTTTCCAAAACGACGGCAGCGGAAAGTTCGAGGAAGTGGGCTTGCTCAGCGGCGCCGCCTGCGACCTCTACGGCGGGATGCAAGGCAGCATGGGCGTGGACTGCGCCGATTACGATAACGACGGTCTGCTGGACTTCTACCTCACCTCCTATCAGAATCAGTCGGCCGCGCTCTACAGGAACCTGGGCGACGGCCTGTTGGACGACGTCACCCTGACCAGCGGGGCAGGGCAGGGGACCGTCCCCCACGTGACCTGGGGCAATGGCCTCGTCGACTTCGACAACGACGGCGACCGCGACCTCTTTATCGCCTGCGGCCATCTCTACGACAACGTCGACCTGTTCTGCGACACCACCTCCTACCGGGTGCGCAACATCCTCTTGATGAATGACGGGGCCGGCCGCTTCGTGGACGTCTCCCGCACCAGCGGCGACGGCATGGCCCCCAAGTTCAGCAGCCGCGGCGCCGCCTTCGACGACTTGGACAACGACGGCGACATCGACGCCGTGATCCTCAATTCCCGCGACCGCCCCACGATCCTCCGCAACGACTCGCCCAACCACCACCACTGGCTGCAAGTCCGGCTCCGCGGCTCCCACTCGAATCGCCAGGGCGTGGGGGCCCACGTCAGGGTGGTCGCCGGCGGGCTGGCCCAGCTCGACGAGGTCCACGGCGGCCGCGGCTACCAGAGCCACTACGGCACGCGGCTCCATTTCGGCTTGGGGGCTCACGACCACGTCGACCGCGTCGAAGTCCGCTGGATCGGCGGCGGCGTCGACCTCTTCGAAAACGTCGAGGTCGATCAATGCCTCACGCTCGCCGAAGACACCGGCGGGTAGCACCGGTTCTTGAACCGGTGGCACGAAGTGCCAAGAGGTTGCGGTGAAAAGTCCGCC
>CAYZWG010000550.1:2177-3389 GCA_964481605.1 uncultured Planctomycetaceae bacterium | reverse complement strand
AAGTCGGGGTCGATGTCGCCGTAATAGATCGTCGCCAGGCCGTAGCCGCGATCGAGAATCATCTCCACCGGCCAGCGGCTGGCCGCCACCCCCCGCGACTTCTCCGTGGCGCGATGGTCCTCAATGCCGTGCCGCGGCCGGGGGCGCATCCAGGCGTCGGAGAGGAGGATGCCGGGGTCGGAGCAAATCGACTGGTTGCCGGTGAAGTTCAGCCCAAGAAAGATGGGAACCGGCTTGCGGGCATGGTTGGGCAGATAGAGGAGGATGTCCATCTTGGGGGCGTCCGCGCCCCGGGCGAACCGCACGCGGACCTGCTTTCGTGTGGCCTTGCCGCCGAGGGCGTCGGCCGCCGTGGAGAGGACCTCGAACCGTAACGGCTGGGGTGCCGCCGGCGCCCGGCCGTAAACCTCGTCGCGAAAAAGCCGGAGAATTTCCCCCCGGCGGCGGTCGCGCCAGGTGGCCGCGTCGCGAACCGGGGTGCCGTCGGAGCAGACCAGGGGGTCGGGCAAGGTGTAGCGGGGAACCTTCGACTCGTCCTCGTTGGGCTCGAACTTTTCCGCGACAGCGGTCGGGGCGACCGAAAACGGGATCAGCAAGAGACCAGCGGCAAGCAGAACGTGGGCGTTGTTCATGGGGTTTCCTTTCGGCTCACTCGTTCCAACTGGCCCCGCCAACGATCACGTCGCGGATCAACTCGGCCGGCAGGTGGGTGCGGAGGCCGCGGATCATCGAGCGCCGGTCGGCCGGGGCGGAGAAGAGAATCTGGTTGCTGGCGGCCAGGAAACGGGAGGGCTTGGTGCCGGTCAGGGCCAGCACCCACTTTTCGATGATCTCCATCAGTTGCAAACGTTCTCCCGGAGAGACGCTGCCGATGAGCAGGATGCGGCAATCGATTCGCGTTCGGCTGATCACGTCGAGACCGTGGCGTGAGGTGGTGGTGCCGGCAAGTGCTGCGGCCGACGCGGTCAGAACGCCGGCACGGGCTCGCCGCCGTGGACAGTAAAAAAGGGTGCCAGGGGCGGCTGCGAGGGCCCGTCCGAGAGGAACCGAACCGAACCGTCGACGAACAGCACGTTGGCCCCGCCGCGGTGGTTGCTGGAAATGCCCTCTGCCGTGGGATCGTTGACCAGGGTGCTGATTTCGTCCAGGTTTAAGTCGGCCGGCTCCATCCAGTGGATCCCCGCCCCACGAACCTCCACCACGGCGATCGTG
>CAYZWG010000550.1:0-2077 GCA_964481605.1 uncultured Planctomycetaceae bacterium | reverse complement strand
GGTGGAGCCTGGGGCCGGCCTTGGAACGGGCTCACGGCGCCCACTGCGGGGACGGTGATGGTCTGGCCACAGGAGCCACAAGGGCCGGTTTGGCCGGCGTACTGGTCGGCGACGTTGGTCTCGGTGCCGCAATGTGGACAGGTGAACGAAATTGGCATCGGTCGGCTCCGGATCGAGGTCGCCAGGAAAAAGCCGACTCCAATATATCGCCCCGCCGCCGCGCCGGACAAGGGTTTGGCGACCCACCCCCCGGGGGAGAGACATGGGGCGGACGGCCTGCGGGAAGGACCGATTCCGCGGATGGCGCGGCCGGCAAGGGCCCTGCGGGACCTGGGTCACGTCCCGCGAACGTCTTGCCGGGGTGAAGGCCGCCGGTGGCGCCGCCGGCGGGCTACACTTTCTTCGAGGCGACAGGCCGGCGTCCGGCTAGGCACGATAGCGTGGAGTTGAGCAATGCTAGCACGTTGTGCGCGGGGCTGCCGACCCCACACTGAATTCGCGTTCGGCGCGGGTCTCCCGACCCCGCCGAGACAGGCCCGATGGTCTCCCGATCGCCACGGCTGGCGCTACTTGGGAGACCTTCGGTCGGACCTTCGGCGGGGTCGGGAGACCCTCGCCGAACACTGGCGGGAGACCCTCGCCGAACACTGGCGGGAGACCCTCGCCGAACGCGACGGAGAGTTTCGGCGGACAACCAGATGACCGACTATCGATGTAGCCAATGCCGACGCGCGTTTGAAGCGGAAGGCAGCGCGGTGCGCTGTCCGGAGTGCGGGTCGTTCCTGGTCGATTTGGCGGGGGGAGCCTCGCCCGAGGTGAAGTCGGAGGAAGCCACGGTGGCAACCGAGCGGCCCAAGAAGTTTCGCCTCTCCGAACAACTCTACGAAGGGGAGATGCTGGCCCAGGTCCACGCCCACGCCGCCCGGCGGGTTCAACTGCCGGCGATCTTGTTGATGCTGACGGCGATTCTGGGGATTGCGATCCAGGGTTACGGGCTGATCAGCCTGTGGGGCGCCGACCTGATGAACGATCCGCAGGTATTGCGAGGAGCAGCCCGGTACGGCGACGACTTTCTCGTCTTGCTGAAGATCGTCTATCGCTACCACGTGGCGGTGGGGATTTTTTGGCTGCTGTTGTCGGTGCTGGTGCTGTACGGGGCGGTGAAGATGCGCCGGTTGGAGGGCTTCTTTTTCGCCAAGACGGCCGCCTTGCTGGCGTTGATCCCGTGCATCTCGCCGTGCTGCCTGATCGGGCTGCCGGCGGGGGCGTGGGCGCTTTTGGTGCTGGGCGACCACCAGGTGCGGGTGTCGTTTCGGGGCTGAGGGCCGAGAGGGCCGGATCGCGATCCGGCATCACGGAGAGACCGTTTGGTCCCTGCCGGCGAATCGGCCCCGCTATCTTTTCAGTTCCATCCGGAGCACCGCCCCGGTCTCGACGTCGACCTGGGCGTGGTAGCCGGCGAAACTGACCACGACCAGGGGTTCCGCGCTGCGGAAGCCGATCCAGGCGTCGGTGGTCGAGTTGGAGCGGGGCCGGGTCGACCAGAGGCGGCGACCGTCCTGGCGGAAGGCGGAGAGATTCTCCGCCGGGGCGTCACGCGGATACTCCATGTAATCGAAGATCACCACGTACTTCGAGCCGATCCGGCGAAAGTCGATCACCCGCTTGTCGGTCGCAAAGGGAAGTCGCATGGGCGGCGGTGGGGGGAGTCGGGGCGAGCGGCCGGCAGAGTTGGCCACGCGATTTTCTGGTCAACAAGCCGGGGGATTTCCAATTTTCCTCAGAGCCGCACCCCCCTGGTCAGGGTTGGTTGCGCGGACACCTCGGACCACACTTTGCCGCTACCATGATGACGAATGGAGTGGGGCGAAATCAAGGGGAAGAATTGGCCACGGTCGGCTTGGCGAAGCCCCAAGGCGATTTCGGCGGGGTCGGGAGACCCGCGCCGAACGCCGTGCTGGCTTCATTCAACGGGATTGGGGCTAGTTGCCGTAGGGCCGGCTGTGCCGGCCGGTTGCCGTGTTCGCAGCGCCAGCCACGTTTCGGCTCCGCACAGCCGGCCCTACGGGGCTGAAAA
>CAYZWG010000549.1:0-3405 GCA_964481605.1 uncultured Planctomycetaceae bacterium | reverse complement strand
CGGCGGGGTCAGGAGACCCGCGCCGAACGGAGGAGAACTACGGCGGGGTCGGCAGCTCCGCGCCGAACGGGGGATTCTGGAGAGGGTCCGTGGCCAGGTGCTTTTCTACTTGTCGGCGACCGCGGTTTTCCCCGGTGCCGGGTCCTTGATTTCGACGTAGAGAATCTCCACGACCAGCGGCTCGGGTTGGTTGGCGGCTGGCCGGGGGGCGCCGAAAAGCCGCCTCGGTCCCCTTGGCTGTCCGGTCTGCTGGGAAGGTTGTCGCGACTGGTTGAAGGACTGTCGCGACTGGTTGAACGATTGTCGCGACTGGTTGAAGGACTGTCGCGACTGGTTGAAGGCCTGCCCCGCTCCCGGGGCGGCTTGCTCGGAGTCGGCCGTGGGGCGGGTGATGAGCACGTCGACGGAGATTTTTCGGCCCTCTTGGCGATTGGTTCGCAGGGAGTCGACCCAGACCCCTCCTTCCACTTGCCGCACGTCGGCCGACTTGACCGCGCGCTTGTAGAACCCCAGCACCTTGGAGAACTCGCCCTCTTCCTCGCACCGCACGTAGTAGACCTGGAGCGGATCGATGGGGATTCCGGTCACGCGGCTGCCGACCCGCTGTTGCCAGTCGGCCTTGTAGGCGGCCACCACCGAGGCGTTCGGATGGAGTTTGAAGGGGAGGCTCTCCAGCGCCGCCGCTTGGCCGGCCGCTTCGTTGGTTGCGGCGGCGTGCAAACGCTCGCACAAGTGGGTGGCGGTCCGGTAGGCGGTAACCATCCATCCGAATTGGGCGGCCTGCTGGGGGGTGATTTCCGGTGCCTTGACGTTGGGTCTTCTTCGCGTGGGCGGGGCCTGGGCGTCGGGCCTTCTTCGCGTGGGCGGCTCCTTGCGGGGCAGCGACTTGATGATCGCCAGAAAGCCCGGGTCGCAGGTACCGTCGGCCGGCAGGGCGGTGGCGGTGGCCAGCGGCGCGGGCCCGTCTTCCCAGTGGGCGGCAAGCGTCTTGTAAAGCTCCGCTCGCATCGCGTCGGTGGGGATCGTGCTGGCGAGCATCACCAGTTGGGCCCCGTCTTCGAGGGAATCGAGACCGTCCAGCCGGCCGGCGAGGGTCGCTCCCAGCGTGTTGCTCCAGACCTCGCGGGCGACGTCGTAGGGCACGTTGGGATGGGAAGCGGCCACCTGCTCGAACACGGCCACCGACGCTTCGTCGACGGTGCTCGGCTCGGGCGGGGGCTGCCACCCCGATCCTTCTCGTCCGGCGCCCGGTCGCCCGCCGGGGCCGGCGAATCCCTGCATGCCTTCGCCCGGGCCGGGCATCCCTTCCCTCTCCTTCATGCCCTCGGGCGGTTTAGGCATTCCTTCCATCCCTTGCATCGCTTTGCGAGGGTCGGGCATTTCTTGCATTGCCTGGCGAGGGTCGGGCATTCCCTCCATGCCCGGCATTCCTACCATGCCTTGGCGGGGGCCGGACGCCCCTTTGCCCTGTTTGGCCGCTTCTCGCATTTGGGCTTCCATCTCGGCCCCACCGTAGCCCGGCGGAACCCCACCGGCGGCGCCGAGTTGGTTCGGGCCTTGAGGGCCGGGCCGCTTGCCCGGCGGCGGCGTCTTGCCGCCCGCCTGACCCGGTTGCTTGGGGCCGGGCTGCTCCGGTTCGAGGGTGACGTCTTGGGGAGCGGCCACCCCGAGAATCCGTCCCAGCGCTTCGGCCCCGTAGGTGGTAAAATACTGCTCGAACTGGGAACGCGTCTCCGGCGGGGTATTGCTCCAGCGGTAGAGCCCCACTTGGGCCTGGATGTTGTAGGGATGCGAGACCGCCACCAGTTCCTGCAAGCGGGGACCGATTTCCGGCGAGGGTTTCCCCTTGACAAGGTACTTGGCCAACTCGACGCGGAGCCGCATCGAGGCAGACCGCTCCACCAACGGCAGCACCGCGTCGCGCAGGTCCTCGGCCGTAATCACGTTCGGAATGGGGGCCTCGACCGTCTTGCCCTTGGCTTGGGCCTTGCTCTTGCCCTTATCCTTATCCTTGCCTTCCTCTTTGGCGGCCGGCTTGGGCATGGCCGCAACAATCGACTCCTTGGTGGGCCGAAACTGCTCCGCCGCGGTGAGGGCCTGATACAACAACCCGTCATTCTCCAAGCTGGGGAAATCGACCAGCGTCCGCAGCACCGCCCTGGTGGCCGCCCGATCGTGACCCGTGTCGATTTGACCGGCCAGCAGTTGCCGCAGCACCTTTCGCGCTTCGGGTGTCCCGTTGGCCCCCAGGGCCCGAATGATCCCGCCGGTCAGACCGACGTAGCCGGGCGTGAGGTTCGAGCGGGCGGTCTTGGCCTTCCGCCGCGACGATTCTCCCATGGGGCCTTGGGCGGGCATTCCCTCCATGCCGGGCATTCCCTCCATGCCCTGCATCATGCTCTCCATGTCGGGCCCCATCTCGTTTTCGGCGTCTGCTCCCGGGGGTGTCTCTCCAGGGGCTCCCCCCATCATCCCCATCATCGCTTCCATGCCTCCCATTCCCCCGCCCGGTCCTCCGGCGGGTTTTTTTTGCTCCTTGGGCTTGGGCTCCGGCTTGGGTTCCGGCTCGGGATCCTCGGCAACCTCGAACAGCGAGGCCAAGACCCCGGCCGCGCGAGGATCGCCGGAAAGGTTCTCGCCCACGTAGGCGACGGCGTCCAGCAGCCGGGGATCGCGCTGGCGTTTGGCGCTGGCCAGGTCGTCGGCGTTCCATTGTGCCACGTCGTCGGGCCGGGCCGCCGCTTTTTCTTCCGGCCCACCCACCAGCGGCT
This sequence comes from uncultured Planctomycetaceae bacterium, assembly GCA_964481605.1. Lineage (GTDB taxonomy): Bacteria > Planctomycetota > Planctomycetia > Pirellulales > Thermoguttaceae > CAYZWG01. The sequence continues at coordinate 634 of CAYZWG010000549.1, read as the reverse complement.
TGGCCGGCTGCTCTTGGGGCGGGGTTGGCTGGGGCTGTTTTTCCGCCGCCGGCGGGGCGGCTTCCGGCTCCTTGGCGGCGGCCGCGCCGGTGGGTTTTTCGGCCGCCGCCGGCATCGCCTCGCCGGCCATCTGCTCGGGCCCCGCCTGGGCGGCCGCCTGATCGACCGGGGTGGCCTGATCCGACTTGCCGCAGCCGGAGACGGCCAAGATCGATGCCAAAGCGAACAGGCCCAGCCAGCACCCGGCCAGGCCGAACCGCCGGCGGCGAGTGGGCGAAAACGGTCTGTCGGATACGCCGAATCGCGAAATGTGAGTCACCGGACCATCTCCCAAACTCGAGAAGAGAACCAGCTTCAACAGGCAGCAAATTCCCCGTCTCCCAGTATGGCAAACTCACGCCCAAAACACCACTAGCCGACGGCAAACGCTTCCGTTTCTTGGCATCTTTCGGGATTTTTTCGGGCAGCGCCGGACTGGACGCGTTCGGCGTTCGCCAGATCGGCGCGAGTCGGGCGCCTGTTCGGCGCGGGTCTCCTGACCCCGCCGACGGCCGGCGGCAGCCGGCAAGAGGTCAGGGAGCGGGTGGCGACGCTTTAGGCGGTGTTCCTATTGGATGGGTGGAGTGATTTGTCC
>CAYZWG010000548.1:0-3407 GCA_964481605.1 uncultured Planctomycetaceae bacterium | reverse complement strand
CACCGGTTCAAGAACCGGTGCTACCCACGGCGGGGTCGGGAGACCCGCGCCGAACAGGTACCTCTTGTGGCTCCAGCCACACCAGTTCAAGAACCGGTGCTACCCACGACAGGCCGCTCAGGCCGGCTCGCCCTCTTCGTGGCGCCATCGGGAGACCGGCTCGCGATAGCGCCGCCCCGCCAGCCGCGGCCGGTAGTCGGGCCGACCGGCCAACCGGGCGATTTCCCCCAAGAATCGCAACGTCAACTCCTTTTGAAGCTGACGATCGTTGGCTCGATCATAGTATTGGCAAAGATCGATCGGCCGACCCACCGCCAAGCGAACCTTGGCCGGCATGAAAAGGCAGCCGAAGGTGGTTCCGTCGTAAGGCGATCCGCTCGCGTAGCAGGGAATCACCGGTACCCGCGCCTTGAGGGCCATCAACGCGGCGCCCGACCGGCCGGGCATCAGCAGCTCCCGGGTGTTGTTGATTCGCCCTTCGGGGAACATGCCGACCATGTCTCCACGTTGAAGGTAGCGAATCGCCATCCTCGTCGCCCTCGTGTCGACACCGCTACGGTTGGTGGGGATCGACTCGCAAAGGCGAAGAAACCAGGAGACCACGGGGAGCTTGAAATACTCCCCCGCCACCATCCAGTGGACCATGCGATGGGTCGTCAGGTAGACGAAGGTGGGATCGACGGGAGAGCGATGGTTGCACACCACGACGGCCCCCTGGCCGGGCACAACGGGCAACGGGCCGCTCACCTGGGCCCGCCAGAGAACCCGCGTCATCACGAAATTCAGGCCGTAGAAAAAGCTCTGCAGTGGCGAAAACGGACTGGCGGCCAGCAGCCTCCCCACACCCAACCCCACGGCCAGCGCCGCCACCGCCAACACGAACCGTGCGAGGATTTCCGTTCCGGCCGGCGACAACATCGGCGTGGTCCCTCTGATACGTTTGGGAAGCAGACGGCAGGCCGGGTCGCGACCCGGCCTACGGACTCTTAACTCGTGTCCAGCCGCCGGCAAAGCCGCTGGACGTACTCCACGTTTTCCGGCGGTGTTTCATAAGGCAGGGCACTGGTGCCCAGGCAGACGTTCGGCCGCCCCGCCCCCAGGCGGACGATCCGCTCCACTTCGGCGCGAAGCTGCTGGCGGGTTCCCCGGGCCATGATCGAGGGCGAGGCATTGATGCGAACGCGAACCTCGCCGCGGTCCCAGATTCTTCGCATGAAGGCCTGCTGGTCCGTTTCGATGGGGTTGATCACGTAGCCCGTGCCGGTCGACAGCAGGTCGTCCAGAATGGGCTCGGTGTCGCCCCCCATCACGCAAGGGACCGGATGTCCCACCACGGCGCCAAGCCGCTCGATCAGGCGTTTGAGAACCGGCAAGGCGACCTTGCGGAAAAGCCGCGGCGAGAGCAGCGGCGGGGCGGCGGCCGATTCAAAAAAGGCGATGTCCAATCCGGCCTCGCCCACGGCACGGCAGAAGCCCACCTGGCCCTCGGCCAGGTGCTCCAGGGCGGCCCGGGCGGCCACGGGGCGGGTGAGCATCTCGCACAACAGCGTTTCCACCCCGAGCAGGCTGCTGGCAATCGAAACGGGGCCGGCCAGGGGAACGCGGACGTCGGCCTGGGGCAGTTCCCCGGCCAGCCGGCCGGCGGCGTCGATCACCAGGGGAATCCGACCCGAGCGGGCCGGATCGAAGTGCCGCAGGGCCGCCACCGCCTCCATGTCGCGGCAAACCGGCTCGACGATCGCCGGAACGCCGTTGCCCTGGGGCCGCCGCACCACCGCCCCGTAGGCTTCCGCCTCCAGGTTGTAGATGTCGATCGAAACCACCACCGGCCCGTGGCGGTAGCGGAGGTAGGCCAGGCGATGCGCCTGATAGGTCAACTCCGCGTCGCGGGAGACGTCCCACGGGCTTCGCCCGACCAGCAGCGCTGCGTGTTCGTAGACCGCGGGAGCACAATCCATGGAGATCGATCCGGCCGCTCGCCGGGTGAGCGGTTCGCTCGGCGATGAAACGCGGGACAAGAAAACCAACGCTTCCTATTGGATAGTCGATGGGACCGGCCCACGCAAGGTGTCCGGCGGTCGCCTCGACGGGACGGCTCACGACAGCCCGGCCTCTCGCGCGACCTCGGCGGCGCGGCGGCGGAGAACGCGCTCCACTTGGGCCGGCGTCGCCGCCTGGGCGTGAACCGTGGCCACGGGATGCCCCCGGGCGATGGCCGTGCCCACCGCCGGTACGTCGGTCATCACCGGCCAGGGCTCGGCCCGCATGGGGCGATCGGCAAACGCGGCAAACGCCTCTCCCACCACGAAATCGTGCCCGGCGTAGACAATCAGTTTGCCGTGGCAGCCTTCGATCGGCATGGCGACCTCGTCCGGTAGGAGGCCGCCCCGGCAGGCCGCCACGTGCAAGCCCACCGCCTCCACTGCCCCCGCCCGCTCGAGTATTTCCACCGAGGCGGGAAACCGCGGATTGATTTCCACCGGCCACGCCGCGGCATCCGCTTCGATCAGATCGACCCCGAACAGCCCCGCCAGCCCAAAGCATTCGGCGGCCACCCGGCCGATCCGCCCGATCCGGTCCCACATCGCCGCTTCCAGCCGCAGGGGGCCGAGCGAGCCGGCATACTGAAACGGGTGCGGGGCCTGCCACCGGTTTCCTATCAACTGCCGCGTTATCCCCAACAGCACCGCGCCACCGGCCGCGGCCACGAACACCGCCGAGATCGACCTGCCACGGATGCGTCGCTGGTAGCACCAGCCGCGTTCCCCGCACGCTTGCTCGGGTTCCTCGGTCGAGTGCGGGCCGTACGGCTCGATACCCACGCCGCCGCAACTATCCAGCGGTTTGCGTAGCCACGTGCCGTCGCGGGGCAGTGGGGCGGCGTCGCGGACAACCTCCGGCGCGGCAATCCCCGCCCGGCCAAACGTCTCGGCCAGCGTCACCGGATCACGCACGGCGCGAAGAATCGCCCCCCGATTGCCCAGCAGCCGACGCCGGGCGGCGATCCGATCGACCAGCTCGGGGTGGTTTTCCAGCCCGCCCGTGTAGAGCCAGTCCGCCCGCGGCGCGGTGGCCACGGCCCGGATCAAGCCTTGGGGATAATCACTCACGCGGACGGCCGTTCCCAGCCGCTGTAGGTCGACGTCGGCGAACAGGTCGGCGGACCAGGGAGTGAATCCGGCCCGGCGCGCGGAGCCGGCCGCCGCCCGCGCACTCGCGCCGAGGATGACGAGTCGCCGAGACATGCCCAAATCCTACCGCCGGCCCGGCACCCAGGGGAATAGGCTCGCCAACCAGTTGCCGTAGGGCAAATCGGCAAGTTGATGGTCGGTTGCTCCCAAGTCGCGTTGTTCAAACTGGACTTTTGCAGAATGGCGACACAAGGTCCCCTCTCCCTCCGGGAGAGG
>CAYZWG010000547.1:2342-3426 GCA_964481605.1 uncultured Planctomycetaceae bacterium | reverse complement strand
CGGCGGGGTCGGGAGACCCGCGCCGAACGTTGGGTGGGCATTGCGCTCCCATCCAACTCAATGCGGCAGCCGGTTCCATCCCCGCCGTGGACCGGGCCGCATGGAGACCGCCGGGGGGCGGGCCGGCGGCGGGCCCTGGGCGGGCGGGGGCGCCCGGCGCAGGTTGGGGTCGGCCAGGTTCACCACCGGGGTGCCCCCCACCACCGGCATGGCCCAGAGTTCGGCCGGGTTGGCAAACGGTTGATTGATGGCCACGTTGCCCAGGTTCACGCGGAGCGAAAACTCCGCCTGGGGACATTGCAATTCGACGAGCCTGGGCATGGTCAGTCCGCTGGCCGGATCGCGGCGATGGTCGCTGGCGCGGAAGCTGGCGATCAGCCGGCCCTGGTGGTCGTAGACGTGCTGTTGGAGCACCACGGCCGTGGCGGCGTCGACCACCGTGATCTTGGCCGCCGGGCCGCACGGTGTCTGCCGAATGGAATGAATCTCCAGCCTGCCCTGCGGGCGGGGAAACGGGCCTCGATGCTGATCGGCCGAATCAAACCCGGCCACGCCGAAGGCCTCGATCAGCAGCGCCGGTTCGAGCGGCAGCAACTGGCGGGCCGCGCAGGTGGCAAAGTCGTCGTGGCGGCAGTAGTAGACGGCCGGCGGCTCGTTCCGCCGCACCCAAATCCAGAACAAGTCGTCGTTGCTGCCGAGGTCGAGTTCCGTGCCGGTGATGCTGGTTCCCGCCCGAATCCGCAGCCGCCGGGGCCGTTCGAAGGCGATGTTGACCCCCCGCAAGGTGACGGGAAAGGCCGGTCCGGAAAGCTCCGCCTGGTTGGTCGAAAAGGAGTGAATCCGTCCGCTGTTGGCGTTGACCGCGTCGATCACCTGTTGGAGGTTCGCGTTGGGTGGGAGCACCACGGGAAGCGGTGGAAGCGCCGCCCCGGGCGGCATCATGGCACAGCCGCCGCCGGTGGCAAGGATCACCACCGCGAGCAAGACCAGCGTCGGCGTGCTTCGGCAACCTTCCATGGCAGCGGGTCCTCTTTTCCAACCCGGTTCGCACCTTGTCAACCTGGTTCCCAAGCTCCAGCTTGGG
>CAYZWG010000547.1:0-2242 GCA_964481605.1 uncultured Planctomycetaceae bacterium | reverse complement strand
CACCTTGTCAACCTGGTTCCCAAGCTCCAGCTTGGGAACCCTCGACCCCGAGAGTTCCACGCGCGACGTATTTCTCCCGGTCCATCCTTCACGTGGCGTTGGCAAACAGCAGCGCGGCGAGTTCCTCCTGGATCGCTTCCACATGGGAGGGGGCGGGCTCGACCATCGCCACCCGGTAAGTCGCCTCCCGCCGTGGACAGTAAAGAACCAGCACCTGGCCGCCTCGCTCGTCCTGCTCGCGGTCTTCTTCCCGCAACACCCGCCGGCGAATCAACAGCAAGGCAAGAACAAACCGCATATCCTGCTTGTCGGGCTGTGGTTCGAGTTCCTCAAAGAATTGCAACATCACGTCGTTGGGGGCCCAGTGCATCCGCTTGGCCGTTTTGTCGGGCATTTGCGATTTCCACCAGCCGACGGCCCCCTCGGGCGCTCCCGACCAGGCCTCGGCCGCATAGTCGAGCCGCTTCAATTCGGCCCCGTCGCGGACCAGCGCGGAGTAAAACTCCTCGCCCGGCAACAGCTCGCGGCCCGAGGCGGCGCAACAACGAGTGCAACGCTGAATTTCGTAGTCCATCGACAAGGGAGCTGGAGAGCGGGGTGGCGAGAAAGCGGCGAGAAAATAGCGGAAATCGCCGTTCGACTCAATACGCAGTGAAAAAGCGGTCGCTCGTTCCTCCCGGGCCGATGCGAATCCGCACCAGCCGCGAGCATTTGGGGCATCGGCCCTCGTAGGCGGTCTCCGTCTGATTGACGTAAACCCTTTGGTAGACGCCACAACAGGCGAATTGAATACCGATGAACCGACGTTTTTCGCGGGTGTTCCGTGGCCCACCTTGTCCGTGGGGGTCGCTGGACAGGTCGAGGTTTTCTCCCGCCATGTCTCGCAAAATCCCTATTTTGTCATGACGACTTTTCTGCGAATTCGGAGGTTGCAACACGTTGAAGCGTTGTGCGCCGGCCCCGGCGCCGGGGGCAAGGGTCGCGCAAGTGGCTCTCCTCGAAGATGATCGGCTCGATCAGCCCGAGGGCTCCAGGGGCAGATTCGGCCCCCGTTTTCCGGGTGGCCCGGAGGTGGTAATATAGTGGGCTTGGCAGCCTTCAGGGCGGAATCGCGAAACGGGCGGCCGGCACGGCTGGCCCTACGGTTATCGGGGCATACAACACACCTGGAAAACGAATCGTGAGCAGCAACGAAATCCTCAAGGTCGCGGTGATGGGTGGTGACGGGACGGGTCCGGAGGTGGTGGCCGAAGGGCTCAAGGTGCTCAAGGCCGTGGCCGAACTGGAGGGCATCCGGTACGAAACGCAAGAGTTCGACTATGGCGGCGACCGCTATCTGAGGACCGGGGAAATTTTGCCGGAGGGGGCCGTTGAGGAATTGAGCCGGTTCGACTCCATTCTGCTGGGAGCGGTCGGCCATCCCGACGTGGCCGCGGGCATCCTCGAACGCGGCTTGCTGCTGCGGTTGCGGTTCGAGTTCGACCAGTATATCAACCTCCGCCCGGTCAAGCTCCTCCCCGGAGTGGAGACGCCGCTGGCCGGCAAGGGCCCCGACGACATCGATTTCGTCGTGGTGCGGGAAAACACCGAGGACCTCTACACCGGCGTCGGCGGGTTTCTCAAGAAAGGCACGCCCGACGAAGTCGCCACCCAGACGGCCATCTTCACCCGCAAGGGCTGCGAGCGGTGCGTCCGCTGGGCCTTCGACTACACCCGCAAGCGAAACCGCAGAAAGCACCTCACCCTGGTGGCCAAGACCAACGTGCTGACCTATGGCCATGACCTCTGGTGGCGGACCTTCCAGGAAGTGGCCCGGGAATACCCCGACGTGGAGACCGATTACAACCACGTCGATGCCTGCTGCATGTGGATGGTGAAGAACCCGGAATACTACGACGTGATCGTCACCACGAACATGTTCGGCGACATCATCACCGATCTGGCCGGTATTCTCCAGGGCGGGATGGGCGTGGCTGCCGGCGGCAATATCAACCCCCGGCCGGGCGGCACCAGCATGTTCGAGCCGATGGGCGGCTCGGCCCCGAAATACACGGGCAAGAACGTGATCAACCCGATTGCCACGATCAGCGCCGTGGCGATGCTTTTGGAGCAGGCGGGCCATGCGGCCGCCGGCGATCGGGTGATGCGGGCGATCCAGATCGTCACGGGCACGAAGATGAAGAGCCAGTCGGCCGGCCGGATGGGCTACGGCACCCGCGAGGTCGGCGACCTGGTGGTGGAA
>CAYZWG010000546.1:0-3428 GCA_964481605.1 uncultured Planctomycetaceae bacterium | reverse complement strand
CACCCCCAGCCGCTCCGCCTGGGCGGGCCGTGGGCGGGCCGCTATCATGGGGGTTTGGCCGCACTGCCTCCCTCGAAGCTGGACGCCCGCCACACCAATGCCCATTCCCCAAGTTGCCATTGTCGGCCGGCCCAACGTCGGCAAGTCGAGCCTCTTCAACTGGCTGATCGGCCAGCGGCTGGCGATCGTCGATTCCATGGCCGGGGTCACGCGGGACCGCATGATCCACCCCGCCGAGGTGGGCCAGCGGCTGGTCGAGCTGGTCGATACGGGCGGGCTGGGCATCGAGGACACCGACCACCTGACCGAGCATATCGAGGACCAGATCCTGCTGGCGATCGACGAGGCGGCCGCGATCCTCTTCGTGGTCGACACCCGCACCGGGCCGGTCCCCTTGGACGAGGAGGTGGCCCGGCGGCTGCGGTCGGCCCGGGTGCCGGTGCTCTGCGTGGCCAACAAGACGGACACCCGCGAGATGGAGCCCACGGCCGACGAGTTTCACCGGTTTGGGTGGCCGTTGGTGCGGGTCAGCACCAAGCAGAACCGCGGCCGCGGCGACGTTTTGGAGCAGGTCGAGACGATGCTGCCGCCGCCCGCCGCGGAGGGCGAGGACGACCGGGAGCCGGAGATGCGGCTGGCGATCGTGGGCCGGCGAAACGTGGGCAAGAGCACCTTTGTCAACACCCTGGTCGAGTCGGAGCGGATGATCGTCAGCGAGGTGCCCGGCACCACCCGGGACAGCGTCAACGTGCGATTCGAACTGGACGGCAAGTCGTTCACGGCTATCGACACGCCGGGCTTCCGTCGCCGCAAGAGCGCCACCAGCAACGTCGATTTCTACGGCAGCCGCCGGGCCGAGCGGAGCGTCCGCCTGGCGGACGTGGTGCTGTTGTTTTTCGACGCGGGGCAGCGGATCGGCAAGGTGGACAAGCAGCTTTGCGACTACATCGCGGCCTATCACAAGCCCTGCATCTTCGTGGTCAACAAGTGGGACCTGATGGCCGAGCAGATGCCCACCGAGCGCTGGAGCGACTACCTTCGCGACACCTTCCGCACGATGTGGCAGGTGCCGATCGCGTTTGTGACCGGCCAGTCGGGCAAGAACGTGAAGAGGCTCTTGAACCACGCGCAGATGCTGTTCAAGCAGTCGCGGACGCGGATCGCCACACCCCAGTTGAACCGGCTGATTGCGGCCGCCTTGCAGCACAGTCCCCCACCGCTGTTCAAGGGGCACCGCCGGGCCAAGGTCTACTATGCGGTGCAGGTGGCGATCCAGCCCCCCACGATCGTGCTCTTCTGCAACAATCCGCAGGCCTTCTCCACGCCCTACAAGCGTTACCTGTTGAGTGTGTTGTACGACCAGCTCGATTTTGGCGAGGTGCCGATCAAGCTTTTTTTCCGCAAGCGGGAAAGCCACGACCGGACGAACGAGATCGATGCGAGGCTCAAGTCGTAGGGTGCGTGCTCGGCACGCACGGGGAGGCTACGTCGGCGCGTTTACGTCGGCACGGCGCGTGGGTGCAGAGCACCCACCCTACGGAATGTGGACGGCCGCCAACGCTCGACCAGCCCTACGGCCGCCAGCAGCAGGCAGGCCGCCAGGCAGATGCCCGCCGGCAGGTCGCCGTATTTCATGTAGAGGCTCGTGCGATGGCTGGGCGAGACCTCGGCCAGGAGCGTGCCCGGCGCCCGGCGAGGGCCGCGGGCGCGAATCCGCCCGTCGGCGTCGATCCAGGCGGAAAAACCCGTGTTGGCCGCGATCAGAAACGGCTTGCGGCATTCCACCGCCCGAAACACGCCGCAAATCAGGTGCATGTCGAGTTCGTTCGAGCCGCGAAACCAGCCGTCGTTGGTGAGGTTGACCAAGACGTCCGGCTCGCGGCCCTGCCGGGCAAGCTCGACGACCTGGCGGCGGATGACCTGGGGAACCACGCTCTCGTAGCAGATGTTGGGCGAGAGGCGGAGGCCCTTCAAGCTGAACGCCACCGGCCGGTCGCCCGCCTTCAGCCCCAGCCCCAGCGTGTTTACCGGCGTGAAGTCGTAAAGCCAGTGGAGCCGATCGGCCAGGGGGAAGTATTCGCCGAAGATCACCAGGTCCATCTTGTCGTAGTAGCCCTCGATCTTGCCCGAGGCGTCGGCGAACAGGGCCGTGTTGAAAACCTCTTCCGCCGCCGGCCCGAAATGTTCCCGGGTGATCCCCACCAAGAGCGCGGCGTGCAACTGCTCGGCCGTTCGGCGGATCGCTTCCCGGCTGTTCCGCTCGGCCCATTGGAGGCTGCGGCGGAATTCCGCTTCGCCGCGGTCCCAGTCATGGGGCACGGCGGGGTGGGCATCGTAGGTCCACAGCGTGGGGCCGAAGACGGTCTCCGGCCACACGACCAGGTCGACCTGCCCATACTCGCGTACCGCCCGGCGCGACAGCTCCAGGTGCTCCGCGTGCAAACGCTCCCGGCGGTCGGGGTCCGGCTTGAGGTCGATATCGACGGAGCCCTGGATCAGCGCCACCCGCAGCTTCGGCTGCGGCGCCGCGTGATCGAGCCGCAGGTGGCCGTAGACCAGTGCCGCGGCCAAGACCGCCGCCGCCGGCACCAGCGGCCACAACACGCCGGGCCGGCCGTCGCAGGGGAGCATCCGCCCCAGGCAGGCCGCCACCAGCATCACCAGGAACCCCACCGCGTAGGCCCCCCCCAGGTCGCTGATCTGAATCAACGCGATCCAGCGGTATTGGGTCTGGTCCAGGCCGGCCATGGTGAAGCCGCCCAGCAGGTGGCCGCGGGCCAGTTCCAACCCGGTCCAGACGATCGGGGCGGCCAGCACCACGGGCAGGCGCAACCGGTGCACCGCCACGCGGCCCAGGCCCACCACCAGCGGCAGGTAGCAGCCCAGGTAGCAGGCCACGGCCACCCAACCGAGCCAAGTGGTCCAGTGCGGATAGCGGAGCCAGTGCATCTCGGCCAGCCAGAAGAGGAACCCGGCCAGCCAGAGGGCCCGGTAGGGCCGTTTGCCGGGCAAGTCCTGCCGCCGGATCAACCCGACCCAGGCAACCGGGGCGACCCAGGCCAGCGGCCAGAGATCGATCCGCGGCAAGGCGGCCCAAAGCAGCACGGCACCCCCCAGGCCCGGGACCAGCGTCGATCGGCTCACCCACCCCAGCAGCGCCCGCGGCGGTTGCGTGCCGCGGCGGCGGGACGCCTTGGCTGGAGGGCGGCGTTTCTTCGTGGATCGACGCATAGGCGAAACGGAAGACGGGGAAAGAGGGGAGGTCAGTGGCCAGGGAGAATCCCCACCGGGCTTGCCCCGGTGGATTGCGGGTTTGAGAACTACCACGCCCACACGCGTCCCTCCCCTGCGCGAGGCCACAGAGAACCGTTGAGGGTGGCAGCGGCTGTAGTTTCCAAACCCACAATCCACCGGCACAGGGCCGGCGG
>CAYZWG010000545.1:0-3471 GCA_964481605.1 uncultured Planctomycetaceae bacterium | reverse complement strand
GGGGAGCTTGACGTAAGTCCCGCCGAATCCTGAACTTAGGATACCTGTCAGATACGGCAGCGCGGCCCGAAACCCAACCGAGAATCCGGTAATTACCGGATTTCATGGCACTTTGGGTAAAGGAGAACCGCACGATGCCCCCTTCTAATTCCTCCTCTTCGCCCCGCTTGCCTAAGTACCGCCACCACCGCGCAAGCGGGCAGGCGGTGGTCACGATCGGCGGGAAGGACCGCTACCTCGGCCCCTGGCGGTCAAAGGCGAGCCGGCTCGAATACGACCGGCTGATTGCGGAATGGCTGGCCGCCGGCCGGCCGACCCGCTCTTCGGCTGACCTGGCTACCCCCCTTACGGTGGCTGAACTGCTGGTCAGGTATTGGGTCTACGCCAAGATCTACTATCGCCAGCCCGACGGCACGGAGTCCAGCGAACTGCACAACCTGCGGTTGGCCCTGCGGCCCGTCAAGCGGCTCTACAGCAAGACCCTTGCGGCCGACTTCGGCCCCCTGAGTCTCCAGACCGTTCGCCAAGAAATGATCGACCGGGGGCTGACTCGCGTCAGCATCAACCGCAACGTGGGGCGGGTGAAGCGGCTCTTCAAGTGGGCGGTGGCCAACGAATTGGTGCCCCCCTCGGTCTTTCACGGGCTGCAAGCCGTTGCGGGGCTGCGGGCTGGTCGCACTGAGGCGGTGGAGTCCGAACCCGTCAAACCGGTTTCCCAAGCGTTTGTCGACGCGGTGCTGCCCTACCTTTCGGAACCCGTCCGGGCAATGGTGGAACTCCAACTCTACACGGCCGCCCGACCGGGGGAGATTCTCGCCATGCGGGGCTGCGACCTAGACACCACGGGCAAGATTTGGCTCTACTGCCCGCCCCAACACAAGAACGCCTACCGCGGCCACCAGCGGACGATCTACCTCGGCCCCCGTGCCCAGACGATCGTCAAGCGGTTTCTCAAGACGGACCTTGAGGCCCCGCTCTTTTCACCACGCGACGCGAAGGAAACCTACTGGAAGCGTCAACGGGCCGGCCGCAAAACGCCCATGACGCCTTCGCAAGCGAAACGCACCCGGAAGCGGAAACCCAAGCGGCCGCCCGGGGACCGCTACTCGCTTCAGAGCTACAGCCGGGCCATTGCAAAAGCGTGTCAAAAGGCCGACGTTCCCCATTGGCACCCCCATCAACTGCGGCACTCTTCGGCAACGCGGCTACGGAAGGAATTCGGGCTCGACATGGCCCGCTGCATTCTCGGCCACCGGTCCCCGGCAGTTACCGAGGTCTATGCGCAAATCGACCACGCCAAGGCAATGGAGGTGGTCGAAAAGATCGGATAGGGTAAACGCACTACTTGCCGGGTTGCGGGGTAGCTTCCCGCATAGGCCGGCCGGCACGCTAGGGAAACATCTTCGCCCTGGCGGCCGGCTGGTCGGCCCGGCTGAAAGGAAGATGAGCCATGCGAGGTCGACTTTCCAGCAAGCGGCGGTTTCCTTACGAATATGGGTCGGATTTGCACTGGTTATGGGGCTGGGGGGCACGGATAGAATCGCTGTTGGAAAATGACGACCTCAACACCGTGGGAGACTTGGCGGGGGCCATCTTCCGGCCCGACTCGGAAGCCCGGGCCGCGATGATGCGATTTAGCATCGCCTACCCGCACATCATCAGGCAGGTCGACAATTCCTTGACCTGGGCGGAAGCGGTTTTCCGAGCAGATTCTCCGCCGGAATTCGCCGACGCCCTGGAAATTCTGGCCAGCCGAATCGCCACGGCGGCCGCGACCATCGCCGAAGCCGAGGCGTCCACGAAGCCGCCACGGCGGCCGAGGCCCAAGCAGAGACCCGCCCGCCCGCGATTCTCCCCGCCCGTCTGCCCAAAGTGTGGTGGATATTCACGGGTCGCGTCCAAGCAGGGCGACCTCCGCTATCTAAAATGCCCGAAATGCGGCCGCACCTGGAAGGTCCGGGGATAGCTTGCTGTAAAACCGGCGCGTGGGCGTTTCGCCCTATGATTTACGGCACTTTCCGCCGTTTTTACAGCAACTCCTGTAAACTACTTCGGGGTTTGCTGTAAAACTGGGCTGGAGATTCGTCGAGAAGGCCATACATTTGCGTACGTTGGCTGGTGTTTCTAACCCAATGTACGCGAGGTTCTCTAATGGCGATCGACGTCCTCTCTGAAGAAGCGGTCCTGTTGACCGCGGCGGCCAAACTCCTCCCCGGCCGGCCGCACATAAGCACCCTCTGGCGCTGGCATCGGCACGGCGTGGCCGGTGTCCGGCTCGAAACCGTGGTGATCGGCGGGAAGCGTTACACATCCCGCCAAGCGCTCCAGCGGTTCATCGAGGCCACCACGGCCGCGCACGACGGACCACCCCCGGCCGGATCGAGCCCGGACCGAAAGCGGCGAGCCGCGATTGCCCGGGCCGAGCGGGAGTTGGACAAGGCCGGCATCTGACCACGGAAGGACCCATAGCGTGAATACCCTACTTTCGCAAACGCCCGTTGAACGGGTTATTTCCGCCTTGGCGGCCCACGGCTGCAACCCGCGAGAATCCGGTGGCGGCTGGGCGAGCCGATGCCCAGCCCACGACGATCGGCGGGCGAGCCTGTCCGTAGCTGAAGGACACGACGGAAACGCGATCCTATTTTGTCACGCGGGTTGCGAGGTGTCAGTCGTGCTGGACGCCCTCGGCTTGACAATGGCCAGTCTGTTTCGACCCCACGAGCAACCTACGCCGCGTCGCCCGGAAGGGGCGATAACCCCTATGCCGCGTCCGGTCCCGCGACCGGTGGTGAAAGCGAACGGCAAGCCGGCCAAGAGCTTCCCCACGGCGGCCGATGCGATAGCGGCCCTGGAACAACGCCACGGGCCCCGGTCGCAGACCTGGACCTACCGCGACCTGGCCGGCGAGCCCGTGGGTGTGGTGATCCGGTGGGACTTGCCCGGCGGGGGGAAGGATATCCGCCCGGTCTCCCGCCACGGCGACGGGTGGCGGATAGGCGGGATGCCCGCGCCGCGACCGCTCTATCACTTGCCGAGCCTGGCCGACGCGAAACGGGTCTACGTGACGGAAGGGGAGAAGACGACCGACGCGGCCCGGTCGATCGGGTTGGTGACAACCACAAGCCCCCACGGAGCGAAGAGCGCAGGCAAGGCCGACTGGAGCCCGCTGGCGGGCCGAAACGTGGTGATCTTGCCCGACAACGACCCCGCCGGCCGAGCCTACGCCGAGGACGTAGCGGCGATCCTGGCGAAGCTGACGCCCCCGGCTGAGGTGCGCGTGGTGAACCTGCCCGGGCTGCCGGAGCATGGCGATATGGTCGACTTCTTGGAACTCCACGACGCGATCGAGCCCGAGGCCCTGCGCGCCCAGGTCGAGGATTTGGCCGACAAGGCGGAGGTGGTGGACACACCCCAGGGGGAGAAACCGCACACCGGCCCCGTGGTGGATTGCCTGGCTGGTATCGACGCAAA
>CAYZWG010000544.1:0-3497 GCA_964481605.1 uncultured Planctomycetaceae bacterium | reverse complement strand
CGTGGCCCTCGGTAAACGCCGCGTTGAACCCGGTGCCGGCGCCCGTCCCATTCAGGTCGACCAGCGGCGGCTGGTTGATCGGCGTCCCCACCAACGCCACGTCGTCCAGGTTCCAGCCGGAGAACTGCCAGGAGCTGTCGCTCTCGAGTCCCCAGCGGACGTAGACCGTCGCCTGGCGATCGGCAATCGCGGAAATATTGATCGTTTGCAACGTCCAAGTCGCGTCGGTCATTTCGGCCGTATTGACCCAAACTCTCGTCCACGTGCTGCCGTCGTTAGACACTTCCACGGAAGCGTGGTCGTAGAAACCTTCCACGTTCAGCCATCGGTAAAACCGCAGTTGCACGTCGTCCCACTGGGAAGCATCGATGGCCGGCGTGGTTGCCCAGTGGGCTGGACTGATCCCGGGGGAATAGTCGCCCGAGAGGTTGTAGCCGACCACCTTGGAGCCGCTCATGCCGCTGGTGGGGTCGGCGTTGCCGTGACTGCTGCCGCCTCCTCCGGTGGGAATGCCCCACGCCCAGGCTCCCGCATAGGTCCAGCCGGGATCGGTGTCCATCATGGCCAGATAGATCGCGTCGTTGTCGACCTCGATGGCCTTTACCGGGGACGAACCCAAGCCCGTGCCGGACAGCAGCACCGTGGCCACACCGTTCACCGCGTCCGCGTCCTCGCCCGCCGACAACTCCAAGGTCTGGTACGTGTTCCAATTGCCGGGCGTAAACACCAGGCTGGTGGCGCCGCCCAACGCGATGTCGGCGTCTCCGCCCAGCAAGGAGGCGACCACCGTGACGTCGGCGGCGGGAGCCGTGCTGAGCTTGACCCCCACGGTCGCCAGCCCTCCCTCGGGCACGGTGATACGATCACGCTCGACAACGATATCCGTCAGGCTGCTACTGACAAATGCGTAAACGCTGGTGAAAGAGCCGTCCGCGTCGGTCTGGGGAACGTTGCCGGGATCGGAGCCGGCGGGGGTGGTGGCCAACACGTTTCCCAGCGAATCGGTCAACTTAAACGACGTGATCGTTCCCGCAAACGACGCATCCGTGGTGTCGTTCATTTCCAGGAAGTAGGTCTTCGGATTCCCGAATGTGGGGGCCAAGTCCGAGAAGTCGAATACGAACGTCCCATCCGGTGCCGATGCCGACGATGCGTAGGCCACACCGTCGAACCCGTAAGGACCGCCGGAGGCAAAGATCGCCTTGGACGGCCAGGTCTCCGTCGGCTCGGTTCCGCTGGTCGCCGTGCCCAACGTCATTCTCAGTTGATCCCGCTTACCATGCTGGAGGGTGAACTCCCCCAGCAGGGTCGGCGTGTACGAATCTTGTGCGTTGAGCCAGTGGGCCTTGCCGCCCCACCATGCC
The DNA here is from genome assembly GCA_964481605.1 of uncultured Planctomycetaceae bacterium. Lineage (GTDB taxonomy): Bacteria > Planctomycetota > Planctomycetia > Pirellulales > Thermoguttaceae > CAYZWG01. Next base: position 2,133 of record CAYZWG010000544.1, on the reverse strand, counting down.
TGTTGGCGCCCCGAACTGGGGCCACCGGGCACAGCCGACACCGGCTTGAGGGCGTCGTAGGAGATCCACATGAAGCCGCTGTTTCCCCAGCTCGATCCCCAGGAATTGGCGATCTTGAAGGCCCCCTTTTCTCCCGTGTCCACGGCGGAGTTGCCGTTGATGTCCATCCAGATATGATCGTTATAGCCCACCACGGTTGCCGTATGTGGACCCGTCGCGCCGCTCACCCAATCCACGGCCTGCTGGCCCACGAAGGCGTCATCCGCGGTCGTGGCCGGATTATCCTGGATGGTCGTGTACTGCCAGCCATAGATGTACGTATCGAAATTCAACACGTAGCCGTCGTTCAATAGCCCCTTGACGTTATCCAACCCGGTCTGGGTGTCCGCGTTGGCGATGAATCCGTAATCGTTGATCCGATAATTGATGGCGTTGCGCCAGACCGCCGGATCGTTATAGACCCACTCGCGAAAGTTGCCGTCGTAGGGAACTTCCGCCCACGTTGCCGCCCCGTGCTCTTTCAACAACGCATAGGCATCCGTAAGATATGAACCGTTGTCCGCTCCTCGATTGATTAGATTGTACGTCCACTTGGGAGAGAACTTGTTCGTGTTGTCGGCCGCGTTGGTCACGTCCCAGCCACGCGCCATGGCCGTCATGTAGGTCATCGTGTAGTAGGTGGTGGTGAACGGAACGCACGTGTCCAGACTGCCTTGATTGCGAATGGGCGGGAAATAGGGCAAGGCACTGTTGTCGACCGCCGCCGGCAAGGACGCTCCCTGGACGCCGGTAACGAGCGACGCAATGGAAATCCCGTCGCTTGTCGATCCGGCGGGGAGGGCTCCCACCTCGCTACCCAGCGCGACCACCCCGATTTGGCTAGCGGCCAACGGGGCCAGTCCTCGGGCCGCCCGATCGGCCTGGATTCGCTCCCACCCCAGCGCGTTCAAGCGAACCGAATCCGTTGCCGGAAGATTCTCGCCTTGGGAGCGAAACTCCTTTTGCCCGGCAGCGGAGGACACGTCGAATCGGTCCACGCCGCGAATCGCCCCGCCCGAGGCGTCGACCGACGCCTCGATCCCCGCCGCCGGCTGGGCCGGCGTCCACGGGAATCCCCCCGCGGCTTCCAGCACTGGCGGGTCGACCGGGCCCAAAATGCTGAGCACGCAGCGGCTTTCCAGACTCTCGAACGTCGAGTGCCTCAGAGCGTGTGCGCACGACGGCTTCCGCGATCCTTGCATCCGCGGACCGCGGGCTCCACGGAAAACAGATCGGTCATGCCCCATTTGCCCAACCCTCGCACAATCCGGCGATGGATTCCCCCAACGTGTTCCCACGTAGCGTTCAGCAACGCGAGAGAACCGACGGCCCACGCGAAACCTTGCGCGATCTACCGCCCGGCTTCGCCTTCCGTCGCGCTACCTGAAAAGTACAGAGACGAGAGAAGTTCGACGCTGGCAATGTCCCCCGATTCTCGACCAAACGGGAATGGTCTACAATACCCCCTAGATGTACCTCCCGGCCGCCCCCGTCCGAGCCTGCCCTTCGGCTCAGCCATGGCCCACGAGATCGCCAAACTCATTCTGGAACACGCGGCCACGTTTCTCGAGCGCCGAGAGGCGGTCCGGACGGCGCTGTCGCTGGGAATGCCTCTGGACGAGATCGAGCGGTATCTCGATTGGCTCGACCATGTCCGCCCCGATTTGCAAGCTCGGCAAGATGACCATCCAGACCAGGATTCACCCGAGTAACCAATTCAACTCATCCACTGCGGTGCCGGCCGGCTACGTTCTAACTGGACTTTTGCAGAATGGCGACACAAGGTCCCCTCTCCCGGAGGGAGAAGGTTAGGAGTTTGCAAAAGTTTGTAGGCCGGGTCGCGCTGCCGGCATCGTGGAACCAGCTCTTCGTGCTTTTCGCGGGCTTCGTGGTGAAATGGTTTCCGGAACCCGCGGTCACCGCGGGCAATGTTCACCACGAAGCCCGCGAAGAACACGAAGGAAGTAGCGTAGGCAGCGTGGCGTTCGAGTTTTTCCAAGCCGAGCAAGCATGGAGAATGCAAGGCGCGTGGGCCGGGCCGCCACCTCCGCAGCCGCTTTGGGCAACCCATTCCCCCCCATCGCTAGCTGCCGC
>CAYZWG010000543.1:0-3510 GCA_964481605.1 uncultured Planctomycetaceae bacterium | reverse complement strand
TTCGCCGCCGGCGCCGCAAAGGGGTCGCCGCCCGCAGGGGCCGCCGGTTTCGCCGCAGGGGCCGCCGCCGGAGCCGCAAACGGGTCGTCGCCCGCCGGCGCGGCAGGTTTAGCCGCCGGTTTCGCGGCAGGTGTAGCCGCCGGGGCAACGCCAAACGGGTTGTCGTTGGCCACGGGTGCCGCCGGGGTCGCCGGAGCCGCGGCCGGTGCGCCACTCTCTTGATCCCCTGCCACCGCCTTACCCAGCGCGCGACCCACCGCACCCAGTATCCCCCCCGCCGAACCGCCGCCGGCTTTTCCACCAGCCGCTGCGGGTTTCGGCACCGCCGCGCCGAAGGGATCGTCCGACGTCGCCGGGGCCGCGCCGAACGGATTGTCGCTGGGCTTTTTCATCGGCTGGCCGAAGGGATTATCCTGGGCGGGCGCCGCCGGGGCCGCCGGTTTTGCGGCAGGAACGGGTGGCGTCGCCGCCGGGGCTGCACCGAACGGGTTGGCGTCGGCCGGAGGAGTTGCCGGAGCGGTCGGCGTGGCCGGAGTTGCCGGAGTGGTCGGAGTGGTCGGAGTGGTCGGAGTGGCCGATTTTGTCGCCGAGGCCGCGCCCCCTTGACCCAATCCAAACGGATTGTCGGGGCTGGGCGCGGGGACCTGGGGTGTTTCCGCCGGCGCCGGAGGCGCTTCCTCCGCCTGCTCGCGAAGCACCCGGCTCTGTTGGGCACGGATTTCGCCATAGCGCCGGGCCCGACGCTCCCTCTCCTTCTCCAAGGCAATCATCCTCGCCTGGGAGCGATAGGTCTCCAGCAACAGCCGGGCCTTGCCTTGCACCCGCTCCAGGGCCCGGGGCACGTCGTAAGAGATATTCAGGTCTTGTGTTTCCAGTTCGGCCCCTTTCTCGAAATCCTTCTTGGCTTCGTCTTCCCGGCCCAGCTCGAGGTAGCAAAGGCCGCGGAAATAGTAGCAGCGCGGGTCCTGGCTGCCGTTATCGATGGCCTTGCTCAAGAACTCGTGCGCCTGGGCGAAGTCGTGCGAGAAATAGGCGTGCACGCCGTGGCCGTAGACTTGACCCAGGATGGCGTCTTGTGCCTCGACCGACGGACCGCTCACCAGGGCGATTGCACCAACGACGAGAGCGAGTCTCCAAACCATAGCTACTGACTCCTACCAGCGAAAAGGGTGGGTCCAACCGGACAAGAACACCTCCCGAGTGGTTCGCCGTAACCTGTCCGAATCACCCCGACGCCGGTCCGCCCTGACGCTGGCCGGGAACAACAAGAGATCGATTCCTCGACATCCCCCCACCGCTGGCGCCGCGCGGCGTCCGGGCGCAGAGATGCGCGCTAATGGCAATAGTAATCCGCCCGGTTGGGGATTTCAAGCAAACTGCGGAAACTGTGCACCCTCGGGGAAGAGGCAACAACCCCGAGGGGGGGGTGGCGCCTGGGCAGCCTGTAGGCCGGGTCGCGACCCGGCGTGGTAGAACGACCGTCCGGCTGGCGCGCCGTATCTTGCCCGAACGATGCCGGGTCGCGACCCGGCCTACAGACTTCCCGGGTCTGGTCGCCGCGGCGGCGACGCGGAACCCCCCGGCTCCACCCAAGCGTGATGAACGCGACGACCCAGACGCCTTGGGGGGAAGCGCCCCCATGTCCACTTGCTACGCCGAGTTTCGCCGGTGGAGGTTCCGCCGTCAGAGGGCGGTTCGGGACGGACCGGAGCGACTCACCGCGGTGCGGTCTACCCGCGGTCGTGTCCCCAACCTCTGGGAGGCACCCTAAATTCCCTCCACACCGCTGTTATCGTAAACTACGCATTCCGGTCTTGGCGCTATTGCCGGATGAATCGATAACTCTTCCTGATCCCACGCAGATTGCAAGGAATGGATCGATTCCAACGATTGTGCGACCTGCCGGCGCGGGCGGCGCAAGCCAAGCCGGGTGGATCGAATATCGCGGTCGCAGACTGCTCGGGGGGCTGCGGCAACCCGGGGTTTTCAACGCTCCAGGACCCCGGCTACGGTTCGATTGCCGGGCCAATGCAGTAGAGATGATTGAGGGCCCGGATGTAAATGTGTCCCTGGCTGATCGCCGGCGAGGCATAGCACCTTTCGTCCAAGGTGTTGGTCGCCACCACCTCGAACTCGGGGCCGGGGCGGACGATGGTCGTGGTGCCCTCGTCGGAGAGGAAATGGACCAGTCCTTCGGCCCCCACCAGCGAGGCACTGTAGTGGGTCCCGATCCGTTCCATCCAGTGGCGATGGCCGGTGGCCGCCTGGAAACAACTGGCCACCCCCTTGTCGGAAACGACGAGGAAGTATTTCCCATCCGCCGAGGCGATCGGCGACGGCACGTAGGCGCAGCCCTTGGTCGTGTGCCAGACCACGTGGGTGTCGGTCACGTTGCCATGCCCGTCGGGCCGGATGCCCATCATGTGGAACTCGGGAAACCCAGCCGTCATGAACAGCAGGTCCCCGTTGTAGACCAGCGAGGCGACGTACTGCTCGGTGGGGCCATCGATGATCCAATGCCGGGACCCGTCGTGGGGATCGTAGCTGGCCACGCAGAGGCTGCCCGATAGGATCATCTGCGTGCGGCCGTCAATCTGGCGAATGATCGGCGTGCAATAGCTCCGCGTCTTGTTTTCCCGCGGCACCTTCCAGACGGTCTTGCCCGTGGCCCGATCCAAGGCGACCAGGTAGGCGTCGCCGTCGTGGTCGCCGTTGAGAATCACCAGGTTCTCGAAAAGCGTGACCGAGCTGCAGTAACCGTGCTTGCTGAAAAACTCGCCCGGCCGCGCCTCCCAGCGTCGATTGCCGGCGAAGTCGTAGGCGGCGACCATCATCCGCGTGCCGTCGAGAAAGGTGACGTAGACCTGCCGGCCGTCGGTGGCGGGAGTGCTCGAGGCGAAGCTGTTGAGGCGGTGTTTCCGCTCCAGCGGGGCGTGCAAGACCGTCCGTTTCCAGAGAATTCCGCCGCTTTTTCGATCCAGGCAAAGGAGGAGCCGGTTCTCCGCCTCCAGATCGCAACTGACCAGGAAAATCCGGTCCTCCCAGACGATGGGCGAGGCGTGGCCGATGCCGGGAACGGCCACCCGCCAGGCGATATTCTTACCCTCCGGGCCGTTCCAGTGGAGGGGAACACCTTCTTCCAGGCTGCTGCCGTCGTTGCGGGGTCCCCGCCAGCAGGGCCAATTCTCGGCCCAGGCGCGCGGCACCACCGCCGTCGCGCTCCACCACAGAATGAAAACGGCGCCAACCGCAATGTATCGTCTCGACATGATCGATCTCTCCTCGCTCGCGCGCCCCGCCGGACCTCTACCTTACCGTAGGGTCGGAGTCGCTGGCAAGCTGGCGTGAGTGGGTAGCACCGGTTCTTGAACCGGTGTGGCTGGTGCCACAAGAGGTCAGCGCAAATGACTCCACGCAGCGAATAGGAACACGGCCCGGGCGTCGCCAACTGCTGGCGGCGGGGTCGGGAGACCCGCGCCGAACGCTGACCTCTTGCCGGCTGCCGCCGGC
>CAYZWG010000542.1:0-3514 GCA_964481605.1 uncultured Planctomycetaceae bacterium | reverse complement strand
GTTGGCGGCCGGCGGTTTCGGCGAGGTCGGGAGACCTGCGCCGAACGAGTGGTGGCCGGCGGTTTCGGCGAGGTCGGGAGACCTGCGCCGAACGATGGTTCAGGCAGGTTCCCGCGGAAGCGTATCAGGCGTTTGGAACGGGGGTCCGGCCTTGTCGGGAAACAGCAAGGAGCCGAAGAACATGGCTGCCAGGGTGGCGGCAATGCTGATCAGCCCCACGCGGGCGCTGGGGATATCGACGCCGAGGATATGCTGGACGGGGGAAAGGCCCAACACCGCGGAGAAGCCGGCCACCAGCGCCAATATGGCCCCGGTCGAGCTGGCCCGGCGCCAGTAAAGGCCGCCCATCAAGACGGCCAGGGCGCCGCTGAAGTAGATCGCCCCGGTGACGGCCATGTAATCCCAGATATCGTCTTCTCCCTTGTAGAGCAGTCCCCAGTAGAGGACGTAGAGGCCGATGGCAACGATGAAGAAGCGGGTCAGCCAGATTCGCGTGCGGGGGCCCAGGCGGTCGCCCACTAGCGGCGCCACCACGTCCTGGGTGAGCACCGAACTCCAGCAGAGCAAGTAGCTGTCGTGGGTTGACATGAAGGCGGCGATCATGCCGGCGGAGATGATGCCGATGACCACCGGCGGGAGGATGCGTCCCAGGAAGATGGGCATGGCGTAGAGGTTGTCGACCGCCGCGGTGCCGGCGGCAGTGGGGAAAAACCGGACTTTCAGGTCCGGATCCATGGTCATGATGAAGACGTAGGCGCAAATGCCCCAAAAGTAGGGAATGAGAAAGCGGATCATGTAGGAGATCGATCCGAACATGAACTGCCGCTTCACGGTGCGGGGGCTTTCGGCGGCCAGCGCGCGGGCCACCGACGTGGGCCAGACGGCACAGCCGATCAGTCCGAGGAATCCCATCCAGACGATGTACTCGACGCCGAATCCGCTCTGGGCAACGGTGGGGTCGAAGCCGGCCGCCCCCTTGAATTGTTGAACCGCGTTGAAGATGTTGTCCCAGCCCAACTCGAACACGGCCATCACGGTGGTCAAGATCAGCCCGAAGGAGAGGACCACGAACTGGACGTAGTCGGCCAGCACGACCGAGAGCATTCCACCCAGGCAGGTGTAGATCAGCACCAGCGTGAGGAGGAAGACCATGATGGCGGGCAGGGCGTGGATGGGCGGCAGGCCCCAGGCCTCGGGCAGGGGGAGGCTCTGGTTGGTTAGCCCGGTGATGCCCACCAGGAACATCGAGCCCACCTTGAGGAACAGCCCCATGTTGAGAATTCCGCCGAAGGCCATCATCACCCCGCCGAGAACACGGGTCTTGCGTCCGAAGCGGCGGCCGTAGAACTCGGGGATGGTGAGCACCCGCATGGCGCGGAGCCGGTAGAGGAGGAATCCGGTGACACCCACGAAGAAGGTGGTCACCCCGGCGGCCAGGGCGATGTGGAAGGCGGCGAACCCGCCGGTAAAACCTTTCTGGGCGCTGTACATCACCGTGATCAGGCCCAGTTCCGTGCCGGTCAGGGTGGCGATTCCCAGCCAGGTGCCCAGCGACTGTCCGGCGGTGACGAAATCCTTCATATCGACGATGAACTTGCGGACCACCAGCCCGATCACCACGGAGATGAAGGGATAGGCGATCACGATCACCCAATCGATCGTGGAGAAGTTCGTCTTGCCGAGGGTTTCGACGGAGATGTTTTCCATGGGTCCTGCTCTTTGCTCGGAATCTTGCAGGCGATGGGTGGGGATGCCGGAAGAGAACGTCTCGAATATAGCCGCCCGGGCCCTCCGCTTCAACTTCCCAGCTCGTGGATGGTCTCGTACATCGCCACCACGTTTTCCGTGGGCGTGACCGGCTGGAGGTTGTGGCAGGGGGCACAAATCCAGCGGGCCGGGGCGTAGATTTCCACGCTCCGGCGGACCTCGTCGACCACGTCCTCCACCGTGCCGAAGGCCAACGTCCGCTGATTGTCGATCGAACCGTGGAAGATCAGCCGATCGCCGAAGTCGGCCACCAGTCCTTCCCGCTCCATTCCCTCGCATCGCCATTGGATCGGGTTGAGAATCTCGATGCCCACGCGATCGACCAGGTCGGGGAGAAAGATTCTCGCCGCGCCGTCGGTGTGATACATCACGTGGACACCGTGGTTTCGGGCCAGGTCGGCCATTTTGACCTGGTTGGGCAGAAGAAAGCGGCGATACATGGCCAGGCTCATCAGCGGCCCGGTCTGCGAGCCGAGGTCCTCGGCGACCCAGGTCGTGTCGATGCGTCCCCGGCCGGCTTCGAACATGCGGCGGTGGTGTTCGTAAAAGAAATCGAACAGGTGGCCGAGGATGCAATCGGCGATCCGGGGCCGCAGGGCGAGATCCTCGAAGGCCGTTTGCAGCCCTCGCAGGTAGCCATAGAGAAGGAAAGGCTCATAGCAGCCGGCGTGGAGCGGCCGCGTGCCGTCGTCCGCTTCCACCGCCCGAGTGACGGTCGAGTAGTCGAAATCCTCGGGCGAGGGCCAGCGATGGGCGTGGACATCGGCCACCGACCGGGCGGCGGCCAGCGGATGCAGGACCGGCTCCTCGTAGCTGCCCGAGCCATAGTCCACCTGGCGGTATCGCACGCCCCAGATATCGGCCCGGGGGTCGTGGGGGTGGTGTTCCAAGAGCGGGCGGGGCTCGAGCTGGCGGCGGCGGTCGATGTGGAGCCTTTGCCAGAGGGCTTCCTCGTCGGCGCAGCCGAGGTCGGCCAGCAGCCGCCGGGTGACTTCCTCCGTGGCCTGGTAGTCGGTGGGGATACGATCGGGCGATTTGCCCTCCAGCAGGGCCAGCCAGCGTTGGCGAGGAGACATGGAATGGTTGGTGGATGGTTGGTGGAAGCCGGCTTGTGGTTTCATCCGTCTCTTTTTGCTTGCACGGCACCATTTAGGGCTTTTCCCCGCCGGCCCCGTGCCGGTGGATTGCGGGTTTGGAAACTACCGGCGGCTCGATCGAGCGGTCCGACCCCACCGGAAACCGTGTCAGACCCCAGGCCTCCCGTAACAAAACGGCCAATCCGTGTCCAGAGTTGTGCATGGTGTCCCCGGAATTGTTTGCAATTGTTTGGGGTTTCGCTGGCCCAACGCCCAAGCTCACCGGTCGGCGGCCGGCGACTTTCCATTCTGATTTCGCGCCCAACCGCCGCTCCGGTTGAGCGATTTGCCAGCAGCAGTTAGTGTGAGCCGTCAACTACCTTTGGACGCTTGGGAGGAAATGACACAAGGTGCTTTCCCGGCTGTTGCTGCTTTTCTTGCAGGTCCCGGCAAATCGCATCAAGATCGTAATCAAATTGCTTCGCGTACTCATCGCGAGCTTTCCGGACTTCTTCGACGATTGGATCCTCAATCATCTCTCGGTACCTCGGTAAGTTCAATCGGAGTGCAAAGTACGGGGAGGATGTAGCCCGCACCTTCACATATCGCTCTCATGGACGTTTGCAGAGTCGCGTTGGCGATATGCCGACAGTTCCAGGTGAGCAAGTAGT
>CAYZWG010000541.1:0-3528 GCA_964481605.1 uncultured Planctomycetaceae bacterium | reverse complement strand
AAACGATGGATGGCCATGCCCCGGCTTGCGATTCTCTGTGAATACGCCACGCTCCACGGCGGCGAGCGATCGATGCTCTCCGTGTTGGACGAGGTCGCCCGTGCGGGGTTCGAGCCGTGGGTGATCTGCCCCGCCGAGGGGATGCTGCCGCAAGTTCTGCGGCGGCGGGGCGTCGAGGTCACCGCCTTCGCCGTGCGCGACGACTCGGGCCGGCACCGGCCGCAGGCACGGTTGCGAGAAGAGTTGGACTCTCTGCTGCGTCGCTTCCGGCCCCATTTGCTCGACGCCAACAGCCTCTCGATGGGACGGCTTTCGGGTCCGGTGGCGGCCGCTTCGGGTCTGCCCAGCGTGGCCCATCTGCGCGACATCCTGGGCCTCAGCCGCCAAGCCACACGCGATCTGAACCTCCACCGGCGGCTGCTGGCCGTCTCCGCCGCCACGCGGCAGTTTCACCTCCGTGGCGGGCTGCGCCCGGACCAGGTCGAGGTCCTCCACAACGGCGTCGACCTGGAGGAGTTTTGCCCCCGAAGGCCCACGGGGTATCTTCATCGGGAATTGGGGCTGCCGCCCGGGGTGCCCCTGGTGGGTACGATCGGGCAGATCGGCCTCCGCAAGGGGCAGGACGTGCTCATCGAGGCGGCCCAAACCCTCCACCGGGCCGTGCCGGAGGTGCATTACGTGATCGCCGGGGCGCGATTCTCGCAGAAGGCCGAAGCACGCCGGTTTGAAGCACGCCTGCGGGCTGCCGGCCAAGGGAAGCTCCAGGGGCGATTGCACCTGATCGGCTATCGCCACGACGTGGCCCGCCTGCTGGCCGAGTTCACGCTCTTGGTCCACCCGGCACGTCAGGAACCGTTGGGCCGGGTCCTTTTGGAGGCGGCCGCCACGGGGCGGGCGGTGGTGGCCACCGACGTGGGTGGAACGCGGGAGATCTTTCCCCCCGGGGGGAAGGCGGCCTGGCTGGTTCCGCCCAACGATCCCCACCGGCTTGCCCGGGCGGTGCAACAACTGCTCGGCGACGAGCCGTTGCGCCGGCGGCTTGGCCGGGCAGCGCGGCATCGCGCGGAGCAGGCGTTCGACGCGCGGCAGGCGGCCCGGGCGCTGGTGGGCCATTACCAAGCCGTGCTGGCCGCCGACCAGTAGAGCGCGTGCTCGGCACGCACGTCGGAGCGATCGGGCCATCTTCAACCGGTGTGGGTGTAAACACCCACCTTACGGAACTTCAACCCGCGTGGGTGCAAGCACCCACCCTACGGCTTGGTGCTCTTGCTCTTCTGTGCGGCTTCCCGGGACCCTTCAGAACGCTTGATCGCCTCGTACACCTCGCGCCGGTGAACGATGATTTCCTTGGGGGCATCGATTCCCAGGCGTACCTTGTCCCCTTTGATGTCCACCACGACAACGACAATATTGTCGTTGATGATGATGCTCTCGTTTCTCTTGCGGGTCAGAACAAGCATGGTTCGACATCCGTCCCCGGCAGTGCAACCGCTGGAAGGTGAATTCAACCGCGTGCTCGAGCGCCGCTCGCAACGGGTTATGGAGGACGCACGAAACACCGGCGCGGCAGGTTGACAGACTGGAATCCGTACCCCTCCAGTGTATACGCTGGAAACACCACGGCGAGTAGCGGAATGCGAGTTTGACGGGACAGAAGCACCGGAAGAGGCGGTTTCCGTGAGGATTGGACCGATCCTACCGGTTAGGTGAGTTGGACACACCCCACCCGCGGCCGGCGACGCGGCCGGCGGAGCGGAAAAAGCCCCCCTTGCGGCGCCGCGCCGACCTGCAACGGTGCTCGATTTGGGGAACGGAGCCTCCGCACCGAAGCACCCCGCCACAGCGCCGGGCAACCCCGACGTCCGTCGGTCGCGGGGGCCGGTGGTCCATCGAGGCTCGACGCGGCGGCACGACTTCAACCGACCGCGGCACACGCCTGGGCCGTCTCCGCCGAGACGTCTTCCGGGCGCTCGATTTTGATGCAGACTTCGTCCTCACCGATTTCGACTACGGTGATAATGATGTCATCGTTGATTACGATGCCTTCGTTCTCACAGCGTTGGATGATGCGCATGAGTCTCTCTGCCGTACCGGCGTCAAGGCCGAATAGGAAAAGAAGCCATTTTTGCCCTGCGGCTCAACGGAACGGGCTTGGAAAGGGAGAAGAGAGATTGCCAGGGAACCGGCCCGGATTTGGCACGCCTTGCCCGCATCCGCTCAGCCAATTCCTGAAACATAAGCAGGGCCGACGCGGATGTCAAGCTCCCCAGCCCTCAGGCCCCCCGATAGTTTTCCGGGTACGGAAAGCAGCGGTCTCGACGGCACACCGGATTCTGAACGTGCCCGCTCGGCGTGCCGTTGACGCGAGGGCCTGCCGGGGTGAGAATCGGCCTTGTGGAAAAGCGGTGGCGGCCTCGACCCGGCGGTCGTGGCATGGCCCTGTTGCGCATCGCGAAACGGCGTGCGGGGCGGATTGGACCTTGACACGAGCGAGAGGACACCCGATGACAGACGCACGGCAGATTCATTCCGCGATGCTCCGATCGGCCGCCCTGGTGGCGACAGGTTTGGCAACGTTGCTCGTCTTCGTTCAGGCAGGAGCGATCGCCCGGGCCGACTCCACAAGTCCGGCAGGGTCCCGGTCCGATTCCCCGCGGGCCAAGATTCTGCTGATCGGCAACAAGCCGGACCACCCACCCGGCGCACACCTCTACCTTCCGGAATGCAAGCTCTTGGCAAAGTGTCTGCGGCAGTCGCCGGGCGTGGAAGCAAGCGTGTCCGACGGATGGCCCGCGGAGGAAAGCGTCTGGAAGGGCGTCGACGCGATCGTTTTGTACAGCGATCCCGGCGCCGACTTGTTGCTGGGCGGGGACCATGCCGGCCAAGTCGAGAAGCTGCTCGATGACGGCGCCGGGCTGGTGGCGTTGCATTGGGCAACCGGTGTTCGTAGTCGCGAAGAGACCGAGTTGGGACGACGGTATCTAGGGCGTCTCGGCGGGCTGTTCTGCCTGGCCTATTGCGGGGTGCGCGTCGCTCCGTCTCGCCTGGAGCAAGTGGCCCCCGGCCACCCGATCTTGCGCGGCTGGTCCGATTTCGACCTCACGGACGAATTCTACTTGAACCTGAAGTTCCTCCCCGAAGCACGGCCGGTACTGAAGGTTCGCGTGGGGGACAAATCCCAGACGGTTGCCTGGGTCTACGAGCGTCCGGGCAGCAACGGCGGCCGCTCGTACGGGAATACCTTGGGCCATTTTCACCAGCTCTTCCTGCGGGAACCGTTCCGGCGAATGATCGTCAACGGGATTCTCTGGACGGCACATTACGAAGTCCCCCGAGAAGGCGCGCCGTGCGTTCTTGCGGCGGAGGAAACCCAAGGCGAGAAGCCGCGGAAATGAGCCCCCGAGGATTCACTCGGGGGGCGGCCGGGGCGGATTTGTTCCGGGAGGGCGAGGCTCCCGCCGAGCCGTGGGGGCGGCATTTGCCCTCGCCGCACGGCTCGGCGGGAGCCTCGCCCTCCCATGTTGCCTC
>CAYZWG010000540.1:0-3534 GCA_964481605.1 uncultured Planctomycetaceae bacterium | reverse complement strand
TACCGTCTTTCCGCATGAGAAACTACCGTGGCGATGGTGCCGGCTGCTGCTTGTCGTCCACTCCGTTGGTCAGCCCGGGAATGCGGATCGGCTCGTCGTCGTCGACGTGCACCGCGTCGCGCCGTTCTCGTTCCGCCGTCTGGGACGCCCGCTGGAAGTCGTGGGCGAAGCGGATCTCCGAGCGGGGGATTTCAAAACGCAGTTCTCCTTTCGCCCCCAGCGCGGAGGTCGAGAGCCTGAGGCGAAACCGCTCGGCGGCCGGCCGTGGCGGCTCGAACACCAGCAGGTCGTGGACGGGATCGTTTTCGATGGTCGCCGTGCCGTCGATCTGACCTTCGATTCGCATCTGGTGGAAGTTGACCGGGGTCTTCAGCCCGTATTCGTGGCCCGACTCGTCCCGCAGGGTTGCCCCACCGCCGCTCCCCCAGCTTCGGTAGGGGAACCGTCGCCCGGCCTCGTCGGTGTGCAGTTTGAGCCGGATGAGAAGATAGTGGTTCTTCGGTCGGGCGGCGCGATCTCCCGGACCGGTCAGCCCGGGCCGCCCCACCTCGACCGAGAGGATGGCCACCTTCAACGTCCCGCCCGCGGGGACGTCGACCGTGCCCTCGGCCCCCGGCCGGTCGATCCAGAGATCGGCCGCCAGGTCGGCGTCGGAGCCGCCGGGGGGTGGCCCGTGCGTTGTCGTCTCGCCCGGGACGAGAGAATTGAGATCGACCTCGCCGGGGACCGGTTCCGGGGCGTCCGCTTGGGCGGTCCCCGCCGGGAGCGGCGCCTCGACCGTGGATGCCGCGTGGTTCCGCCACCAGACCAGGCCCCCGCCGGCCACGGACCCCACCACCAGGATCAGCAGCAGAATGAGCACCAGGCGTTTCTGTTTCTCCCGCGGCGAGAGTTCCTCGGGCGGGCGGCGGGGTTCCTTTTTCTTCAGGGCTTTTCCCTTCCGGGCTTTCCTGGCGGTGAACCGGGCCGTGGGGGATGTTTCTCCGGTGACAATGGCAAACGGACCGTTGGCCGCCGGCGGCTCGACCGAATCGTCAGGCAGCGGCGGTACGGGCGTCGCCACCGGCGGCTTGGGGATCGGCGGCTCCGGCGGTGGGCCCGTCTGGTGTGGCTCGGGCGCGGGACTCGCGGCCGTCGTCGCGCCGGCACCCGCGGCGGGGAACAGCCCCTTCACCCGGCGGGCGGGCACCCAGGGCCCCTCGGTCGATTGGCCCACCAAGTCGTGCGGGGTGACCTGCCCGGCGTCGGCCAATCCCTTGAGTCGCTCGGCGGTCATCGGCCCGCTGATCTTGCCGGCAATGTTGCAAAACCAATCGGCCATGCGATCGTTCCGACAGCGTCTGTTCCTGGTTTTTTGTTGCGGAAAGGGGATATTCGTGCGTAAGCGGGAGCCTCGCGCTGCCGACCTTTCGAACGTTCGGCGCGGGTCTCCCGACCCCGCCGAGAAAGGGCTGTGGCGAATCAGGAGACCTCCGGTCGGCGTTTTCGGCGGGGTCGGGAGACCCGCGCCGAACGCTAGGCGGGGTCGGGAGACCCGCGCCGAACGCAGAGCCGGCCCTCCAAGGCTGCCCTTTCCACTATTCTACCCCCATTTGTGCTGCCGCCCAAACGGCCAGCTTCTCCCGGAAGATTTTCGCGTTGTGCCGAATGTCAACCGGAAAGGCGGGGTGGAGGAGGAAGGTTTCGATCGCCGAGGTATGCGCGAACCGGCTGCCGAGCTGCCGGATTTCCTCGAAAAATCGGTCCCGCCGGGCTGCCGTGCGAGGCATTTTCCCGGCGTGCGGCTGGAGGATGATCACCGACCTCTGCCGGCCCGGTTCTCCCACGCCCACCAACGCGCTGCGGTAGACGGCCGGGTGCTGGTTGAAAATCGCCTCGCAGGCGACCGTATACATCGGGCCGGCGGCGGTCAACACCCGGTGGGCCATGCGACCGCAGAACCAGAATCGCTCTCGCGAATCGAGGTAGCCCACGTCGCCCATGCGATGCCAGACCGAGTCGCCGTCGGCGATCTTGCCCGTGGCGTTCGACTCGACCCGGGTCACGTAGCGCCGGGTGACCACGGGGCCGCGAACGATCAATTCGCCGACCTGGCCGGCCGCCAGCGGCTCGGCGTCGTCGATCGCGGGAATGGGCCCGTCCACGGCGCGGATCACCCGCCACTCGATGCCGGGAAACTTCCGCCCCACGCAGACGCCTCCTCCGGTCCGCGTCCGGGCGGCCGTTTCGCCCAGCACCTCGCCGGCCGAGATCGAGGCCACCGGCAACGCTTCGGTGGCTCCGTAGGGCGTGTGCATTTCGCCCTCGGCGTGGATGCAGGCCCGCATCCGCTGGAGCACATCCACCGGCACCGGGGCGCCCGCCGAGAGCACCCGGCGGACGCTCTTCAGCCGCCGGCCGTGCTCCCGGCAATACCGCCCCACGCGGTCCCAGATGGCCGGCGAGCCGAACGTCTGCGTCACCTGCCAGTCGTCCACCGCCTCGAGGATTTTCTCCGCATCGACCCGGGCCGGGCGGGAAGGATCCATGTCGGGAATCACCGTGGTGACGCCCATCGCGCAGTTGAACAGTCCAAACAGGGGAAAGCCCGGCAGATCGACCTCGCCCGGCTCGATCCCGTAGAAGTCGCGAATCTGGTCGACCTGGGCGTCGAAATTGCCGTGGCTGTAGCCCACGCCCTTAGGGGGACCCGTGCTGCCGGTGGTAAAGATGATCGCCGCGGGGTCGTGGGCGTCGGTGGGCGTCATCTGCGGGCCGGGATGGGCCGCCGCGCGAAAAGCCCGCAAGGTCGTTCCCCCCCAGAAGAGCCGGCGACCGACCGTCACGTTGTATCGGGCCCGGGGAAACCGGCGTCGAACCAGGCAGCGGACCGCATGGACCGCGGGGATGGCCACGAATCCCTCCGGCTGGGCGTCGGCCAGGCAGCGGAGCAGGTTGCCTCGGCCCATCCCCGGATCGATCAGGATCACCACGGCGCGGGCTTTGAACAGTCCGAAAACAAGCGAGATGAAATCGATTCCGGGCCGAACCAACAGCGCCAGCCGGGTATCCGGCCGGACGCCCAGGCGACGTATGCCGGCGGCAATCCGGTCGCTGTCCTCGTCCAATTCGCGGAAGGTCATCCGCCGGTAGCGACGTCGGCCCCCGCGGTCGTAGCCCAACGGCTCCGCCACGGCAACGGCCTCCGGCCGTTGGGCTGCCACGACGGGCAGCCGAGCGGCGACGTTGACGGTCGGTCGGTTCATCTGGCGGAGCTTCCATCGCGCGTTGAGGGGAATTCTGGGAAGAGAAATTCTACCTGACCGTCACGGGTTTTGGGGAGGGTCAATGCCGAAGAGAATCCCCGTCGCGGGTGGCCCCGATAGCTCTGCTATCGGGGTGCCGTCAGGCAGGGGAGGGGAGGATTGCGGCGTGCCGGAGTGCCGCGGCGCGGGACGGCGGGGTCGGGAGGACCCTCGCCGAACAGGGGAGACCCGCGCCGAACAGGTGCCTCTTGCGGCTTCGCCGCCCTGATAGGCAAGCTATCGGGCCACC
>CAYZWG010000539.1:0-3545 GCA_964481605.1 uncultured Planctomycetaceae bacterium | reverse complement strand
CCCGGCCTACAGGCTTCCGCCTTGAGCCAATCCGGCCGATCTCCTAGAATCCCGCCATCGACCAACCGCATATCACGGAGGCGACCATGTGGGAACGGACCCTCGTGTTGTTCAAACCGGACTGCGTCCAGCGGCGACTGCTGGGCCGCTTGATCGCACGGTTTGAGGACAAGGGATTCAACTTCGTTGCCATCAAGATGCTACGGATGGCCCCGGAACTGGCCCAACGCCATTACCACGAACACGTGGGCAAGGATTTCTACCCGGGGCTGGAGGCCTATGTCACCGGTGGGCCCCTGGTGGCCGCGATCGTCGAGGGCCCCCAGGCGGTCCGGGTGGTTCGCCAGATGCTCGGTCCGACCAACGGGCTGGAGGCGCCGGCCGGCACGATTCGGGGCGATTTCGGCAGCAGCGGGCAGATGAACCTGGTCCACGCCTCCGACAGTCCCCGCACGGCCCGACGGGAGATCGAGCTGTTCTTCTCCCCGGAAGAGACGTTCACCTACCAGCCCACCATCGAGTGCTGGCTTCGGGCACCCGACGGCAGCTAGCCGCCCAGCCGGCCCGCCGGCGTTTCCGCGCGAAGTTGGCGGATCATGTCGCGGGTGGCGGCCTCCACGGCCTCTTGCCAGCGGGCGGGGCCGAACGTGGTGGCATAGGGCTCGCGCTGGTAGGCGAAAAGAATGCCCCGCGAATTGTTCACGATCGCACCGCCGCCGTCGCCGTCGAATGCCCCGGCCACGTCGCCGGCCGTTGCCCCCTGGCTGCCGAAGCCGGGCACGAGAAACCACGTGTGGGGCATTTCCGCCCTGAGCTGGGCGAGTTGCTCGGGCCAGGTGGCCCCCACCACCGCCCCCACGGCGCCGTAGCCCGACGCGCCGGCGGTCTCGGCGGCCATCCTTTCCACGTAGGCCCCCACGTGTCGGTAGATCGGCTTTCCCTCGGCCACCAGGTCCTGGAACATCCCTCCCCCCGGGTTCGACGTCTTCACCAGGACAAAGATTCCCGCGCCCCGCTGGGTGGCCACGCCAACGAAAGGCCGCAGGCTGTCGTCGCCGAGATAGGGGCTGACCGTCAGCGCGTCGGCTCCCCAGGGGCTCTCGCCGCCCGGCCCCAGGATGCCTTCCGCGTAGGCCACGGCGGTCGAGCCGATGTCGTTCCGCTTGCCGTCCAGGATCACCAGCAGGCCCTGCCCGGCGGCATGGTGAATGACCTCGCCCAGGGCCACCATTCCCTCCGGCCCGAGTTGTTCGAAAAAGGCCGCCTGGGGCTTCACGGCCGGAACCAGGGGCGCCACCACGTCGATCACCCCGCGGCAGAATTCCCGGTAGGCCGCCGCCACCGCGGCCGGCGCCGCGGCCTGGTGGGGAGCCAACCCGGGCGGCAGCGATTTCGCCCGCGGGTCGAGCCCCACCAGGACCGGATTTCCACAGCGTCGCACGGCCGCGTCCAGCCGGTCGATGAACGGGGTCAAGTTCACACTCCTTCCTCTGGCCGGGGGAGAAATCGCAGAAAGCGGGACGGGTGCGTTCTTGGCTCATCAATGGCTTCGAAGGCTCTTGCTCGTTGGCGTCCTTCCGGAACAACGTCATGCGCCCCACACCACGACGGAACCCGTGGAACACCACCCCGCCACCAGCCACACGACGAGAGCGAGGCATTCCCGGAAGCCAACCCATTCCACGCCGAAAACCGCCCTTGACTTATACCACTCCCACAAACTCCTCGCAAATCCCGACTCGCACTCTCCGGATTCGCGACCCACTGCCGGACGACAGGCAACTCCGTGACCGGAAGTGGGGTAGACGTATCAGCTTTTTCACGCCCTTTGCTGCCGGGCAGTATGGAATCTTCCTCCCCGCCGGCTAGAATGGATGGGTTGTCACTCTTTTTCCCCCAACCCGGACGAGCGGGAACCGTCCAAGCTCCCGACATTTCTTGCGATTTTGCGTAGAAGTTGACTCGTAAGCGTCTAAAAAACCGGGAACCCGGCCATGTCGAAAGATCTCACACAACGCGAAAGAGAAGTCGTTCGCCTTTGCAGTCTAGGGTGTTCCGTTCCCGAGGCGGCGCGCATTCTCGACCTCGCCCCCAGCACCGTGGACAACCACAAGTCGCGCGCCATGGCTAAGCTGGGAACCGACAAGGTCGCTCTGTTGACACGAATCGCTATCAAGAAGCGGATCAGCAGCATGAGCGACAAGCTCACGCGCGCCGAAAAACGCCGTAGCGGCCGAAAAGGGGACGGCTGGAATTAGCCCGCGGCCATTCGCGGCCCCGCCGAAAACGCCGACCGCAGGTCTCCGGCCCTATCGCCGCTAGCCCAGACCGTAAAACGCCACGGCATTGTCGTGGAACAGTTTTCTCTGCTCGGCCGCGCTCCGATCTCGAACGATCTCTTGCAGGGCCGTGACCCATTCGCGCAACGTCGCTGCCCGCGTGCAGACCGGCCAATCGCCGGCAAAAACCACCCGGTCCGGCCCGAAACTGTCCAGGCAATGATTCACCACCGGGGCAAGTTGCTCGGCCGACCAGCGCCCCTTCTCCATCCGTGCCACGATCCCCGAAATCTTGCAGATCACGTTCCTCCGCCGTGCCAACGCCTCGATATCGCGACGCCACGCGTCCGCCTCGTGCTGCGGTGCCCGTGGCTTCTTCACACCCGCCGGAAAGAACGCGATCGGGTCGGCGTTGCCGCAATGGTCCAAAACGAATCGCGTATCGCCACAGCGATCGACCAGCGCGGCGCCCGCGCCCAGCAGCTTGGGTGGAACGCAAAGGTCGAAGCTCATCCCCAGTTCACCCAACAGCCGCAAACCGCCGACCAGTTGCTCGTCCCTCAACGCCTCGGCTTGATGCACAATGTGGCGCACGCCCTTCACGTAAGGGCTCCCCCGGTAGCGGAGAACATATTCCCGAAACCCCGGCTCGGCCGGCCGGCCCCCAATCACCGCCGCGCAGGTGGGCGACTTGCCGCGACGGCAAATCTCCAACACGTACTCCACCTCATCCACGAGCTGCCCCGCGTCGGCGGCCACCTCCATGTACACCGCCTTGACCACGTTCAGCCCCCGCGTGGCCGCCAGGTAGTCCTTCATCACGAAGTTCCGCGTGAGTTCTCCCCCCGGCTTCAGCCATGGCAACGACAGCTTCGTCAAGTCCCAAAGGTGCTGGTGCGTGTCGACGATCGCCGGCGGCCCCGCCTCGCCGGGCGGCTCGCCGGCGACCGGGCGGGCGGCGGTCCACGTCGCCGCGGCCATGGTTGTCCCCACCGAACGCCGCAGAAATTCTCGTCGCTTGATCGACATCGTCGCCCTCCCATCGTCTCCCGCCCACCACCGCCTCCAATCCACTCCCATCATAAAGACCCCCCGGCCACAAATCCAGCGCCCGTCGCCCGTCCCCCCGGCAGCCCCCCCTTGAGAAAACGGCCGCAACCGGTACAATCGCAATTTCCACGATTCTGTCAGCGCCCCCTTAGCTCAACTGGCAGAGCAACTGACTCTTAATCAGTAGGTTGAAGGTTCGAGTCCTTCAGGGGGTAC
>CAYZWG010000538.1:0-3549 GCA_964481605.1 uncultured Planctomycetaceae bacterium | reverse complement strand
CAAAAACGGGATGAACGACTTTCAAAAACAGCAGAGTTTTTCGTCACCCTAGCCTTGCCCTCCTGTTTTTGCGCAACAGAAACGCGTTGGCAGTGAGCCTCAAACGCGGTGAGCCTCCAACGCGGAGGTGACTGGTACCTGGTGGTGCCCCTGGTCTTCAAAACCAGTGCGGGGTCCGAAAACGATCCCGGGTGGGTTCGATTCCCATTCACCTCCGCCATTTTTCGCTTTTCGCCGCCACCGCTGGCCACCCGACCGTATTGCCCTGCTGTTGCCTGGTCGGGCGGCTGAAGGGTTAGGGCTGATTCTCCAGCCAGTCCAGGTAGTCCCGCATGTCGGCGATGCGGCCTGCTCGCACCGCCTCGATTGCCCGGGGGTCAAGCCGAGGTGCCGCCGAATGCCGCGGCGACGCGGACTTCGGCTGAAATGCCACCACCGGAGCACGGCCGGCATGAATGTCCCTGCAAACGTCGACCGGAATGCTTGACGCCATCACCGCACCTCCCTCTCGCCAAACGACCTTGGTCCGGGCACGAGCCGGTTTTTCACGCCCGAAACGACCCAATCCAACCGCCCCGGGGGCTGCACGGATTGGCCGTTGCTCAGTCGAATCGTAGGGACCGCAGGCGGCCGGAACTGTGCTGTGTCTAACACAACCGGAGAAGGGGCCGGCGCCGGCCTACCAGGCCGTCCACCCGCCGTCCACCACGAGGTAGGTACCGGTCACGTAACTGGCAGCTTCCGAGGCCAGGAAAACGACCGCCCCGGCGATCTCCTCGGCGCGGCCCACCCGCCCCATCGGCACCCGCCGGCTCAGCCGCCGGATGAACCGGCGGTCGCCACCGGGCCCCTGGGGATGGGGAAACGGCCCGGGCACGACGGCGTTGACGCGTACCCCCCGCGGCGCCCACTCGACCGCCTGGTAGCGGACCAGTTGGAGAATGCCGGCCTTGGCGGCCTCGTAGTCGGGCGGGTTGGCCGGCATGTCGGTGCCGTAGACGCGGAAGTCGGGACTGACCAGCCCGTACATGCTGCCAAACTGAATGATGCTGCCGCTTTGTTGGGCGACCATCAGGCGGCCTGCCTCGCGGCCCAGCACGAACGCCCCGCCCAGGGTCACCCGGGTGCCGGCTTCCCAGTCGGCCAGGGTCATCTCCGGCATCGGTTTGCCGGTGGAGAAGGCCGTGGCGTTGACCAGCACGTCGAGGTGCCCGTGCCGCCGAGCGATCCGATCGAATGCGGCGGCCACGGCCGCCTCGTCGACCACGTCCAATTCGATCGCCTCGGCCGAGAGCCCGGCCGCGGAGAGCCGCCGGCCGGTCTGCCGGGCCGCGTCGAGCCGCCGATCGGCCACCACGACGTGGGCCCCGTGCCGCGCCAGGGCCTCGCAGACGGGTCCCCCCAGGTATCCGCCGCCGCCGGCGACGCAGGCCGTTTTTCCGTCCAACGCAAACAGGTCGTGCATGTCACTTGCTCGTGTAGCCACCGTCGACGGGAAGGTTTGCGCCGGTCACGTAGGCCGACGCCTCCGAAGCGAGAAACACCACCGCGCCCTTGAGGTCCGTTTCGTTGGCCATGCGACCCAGCAGAGTGCGCCCGTTGTAACGCTCGACGAAGCGAGGGTCCTGCCGGTGGTAGAATCCGCCCGGGCTGATGGCGTTGACCCTCACCCCGTGCGGGCCGAGCCTGGCCGCGGCAAACCGCGTCAATTGCAGCAGACCGCCCTTGTGGAAGAAATAGTCCGGCGCCGCGCCCCAGTCGAGGTCCTCGTAGAGCGTGAAGTCGGGGCCCACCATGCCCTGAATCGAGCCCACGTTGATAATGCTTCCGCCCCCCTGGCCGGCCATCCGGTCGCCGAAAGCGCGGGTCATCAGGAAAAGGCCCGTGGCGTTGATTTCCATGCTCGCGGCAAAGGCCGAGGCCGGGTCGGACCAGTCCCGCATGGGGCGCGAGACGGCGTTGTTGACGAGAATGTCGACGCCTCCGCACGCCTCGACCACCTTGTCGCACAGCGCTCGCACCGACTTTTCCGAGCCCTGATCGAACTCCAGGGGGGTCACGTCGAGTCCGGCCCGGGCAAACACCTCGGCCTGGGCGCGGAGCCGTTGGAGGTTGCGGCTGGCCATCAAGGTTCGCGCGCCGGCCTCGGCCAGGGCCTCGACAATCTGCCGCCCGTAGAGCCCGGCGCCACCGGTGACGACCGCCGTCTTGCCGGCCAGGTCGAACAACGCTTGAACCGTCCGTTTGTTGCTCGCGGGAGGATCCATGGCACCGGAGTCGAGGGTTGAGGGCTGAAAGTCCCCACCGGCCCCGTGCCGGCGAGTTACCGTAGGGCCGGCTGTGCCGGCCGGTTGCCGCACTTGGCAGCGTCAGCCACGTTTCGGCTCCGCACAGCCGGCCCTACGGAGCTTCGCTCTCATTTTGATCGCCCTCGACGTGACGTGAAACCCCGGCAGGCTGTTTTCCGTCGGTCGTCATGCAGCAAAACCGGCGTCCGGTGCGGTCCGTTGCGAGCCGGACCAGTCATGGTCCGGGTTGAATGGTCCGGGTTGACAGGTCTTGGGACCGAGCGGAACCCCCTCTCCCACCGGCACGGGACCAGCGGGGGGAGCCCAAAGTGACGTTGTCCGACTAGAATGCACTGTTTGCCGTAGTCACTCGCCCTTCCCGCAGGAACCCTGGTGAACCCCCTTCCCCAACACGTGGGCGTGTTGCTCGTGGGGCATGGAACCCGCCGGCGGACCGCCATCGACGCCTTTGTGGGTTGGTCGCGCCAGGTGCAGTCGCTGTGCCACGGGGTGCCGGCCGAGCCATGTTTCCTGGAGTTCGCCGAGCCGACCATCGCCCAGGGGATCGCGCGGCTGGCGGGCCAAGGTGTCCGGCGGATTCGGGCGGTGCCCGTCTTCCTGCTCACCGGCCGGCACGTCCGGCGAGATGTTCCGCTGGCCGTGCACGAGGCGGCCGCCGGCCATCCGCGGCTGGTGGCCGAGTGTACCCCCCACCTCGGCTCCCGCCCGGAGGTGCTCGAATCGGCGGCAACTCGGCTCCGCCAGGCGGTGGCCCGGCGGAAGCCGGTCGCCCCACACGATACGGCGGTTCTCCTGGCGGCCCGGGGGAGTCGGGACCCGGCGGTCCACGGCGAAATGCTCCAGTTCGCCCGGCAACTTCGACCCCGGGTGTCTGCTGGAGCGATCGAGCCGTGTTACGTTTCGATCGGTTGCCCCGCGCTCAGCGATGCGGCCCCCCGCCTGGCGGCAGGCGGTGTTCGCCGGGTGGTTGTCCAGCCGCATCTGCTGCTTCCCGGCCGGATGGTCGATCGCGTCGGCCGGCTCATCGAGCGGTTTCGCGGGGGCTGGCCGCAAGTCGACTGGGTTTTGTCGCAACCCCTTGGCCTGGAACCGGTTATCACGCGTGCCGTGGTCGAGCTGGCGGGGCTTTCGGGGTGTGGCCGGCGAACGGGGCGGGCGGTGGCGACGTAGAAATCTGCGGTGGCACCACCGGTTGGCGTCCGCACGGGTCCCACCCAGCGCTGCGTTGCCGCTGCCTAGC
>CAYZWG010000537.1:0-3564 GCA_964481605.1 uncultured Planctomycetaceae bacterium | reverse complement strand
GCCGCGGGGGGCGGCATTTACCCTCGCCGCCCGGCGGGAGCGGGAGCCTCGCCCTGGGGTCGCGAAAATGTAGCGATTCGTGGAAAACCGATCTTCTCGGGGATGGCAGTTCTTGTTTCGCTTGTTTGATCGTCTCTTGCCGCTGGCGGACCGACGGACTCGTATTGAACTGGTGGCAGGAGAAACGCGCCCTCTCGGTGCAATCCAAGCGAAAACTCTCCTCCCACAGAATCCGAGGTAATCCACCGGCTCTACGGCCGGCCCTGCACTGCATTGTTTCACCACGGATGGCACGGATATCCCGGATCAACTCCACCATCAAACGAATGCGCCATGCTGTGGTGTCCTATCCGTGTGATCCGTGTGATCCGTGGTTTCGCAATGACATGCAATCCGCCTGGCTTGACGGCCCCTCTTCAGGGGACTGCCTCACACCTCCGGCACAGTCAGTGGTTATCATTTCCGAAACAAAAGCGGGATCAACGACCTTCATCAGCAGCAGAGATTTTCGTCACCCTAGCCTCGCCCTCCCGGTGTGTCTCCAAAGCGAAACAGCCGACTTTCCGTGGCCCCTCTCAATTCCGATGGTGCATTCCCAGCCGGTTGCTCAAATACGCCACCAGGGCGGCGTCCAGGGGGTAGCTGGTCCGCAACAAGGCGTAGTCGATATTGTCGCCCGCGCAGCCGCGGCGAACCTCTTCCAGGTAGCGACCCAGCGCCGCCAGGTAGCCCTCGCGAAGCGCGCGGGGATTGCACCGCAGGTGCACCGGCAGTTCCAGTCCGTCGAACCGCACCGGACCGTTGAAGGGAAAGTCCAACTCGTCGTCGTCCATCACGTGGAACACCATCACGTCGTGCCCCCGGCTGCGGAGCAGTCGCAACCCCCGAAAAAGCGGCTCCCGATCGGTCAACAGATCGGATACGAGAACCATCATCCCCCGGCGCGGATACGTTTCGGCCACCTTGAGAAGCACCGGGTAGAGGTCCGTCTTGCCCGCCGGCGGGGAGTGGTCCAACGCCTGGATCACCGAGTTGAGGTGGTTGCGGCGGGTCCGCTGGGGAACCAGCGCCCGCGAGGTCTCGTCGAAAGCCACGCAGCCCACGGCGTCCTGTTGCCGCAACGCCAAATAAGCCAGGCTGGCCGCGATCGTGCAGCCGTACTCGTACTTGCTCATCGCCCCCGAACCGTAACGCATGCTCTGGGAGACATCCACCAGCAGCGTGCACCGCAAGTTGATGTCCTCCTCGAACTGCTTCACGTACAAACGGTCCTGCTTGCCCCATACCTTCCAATCCACGTAGCGCGGGTCGTCCCCCGCCACGTACTGGCGGTGCTGAAGGAACTCCACCGACTGGCCGAAGTAGGGGCTGCGGTGCATCCCCGAAAGGAAGCCCTCCACAATCTGCCGGGCTCGCAACTCCAGCCGCGAGATGCGGGCAATCGCCTCAGGATGCAAAAATCGCTTGGAATCGGGCATCGTTCGTCAGTTCGTCTTCCTTGGTGGGGGTGGTCTCCAAAAGCCGCTCGATCACCGAATCGGCGTGAATCCCCTCGCTCTCGGCAGTGAAACTCAACACCAGACGGTGACGCAGCACCGGCCTGGCCAACGCTTGCACGTCGCGGCAGCTCACGTGGGTCCGCCCGTCCAGAAGCGCCCTCGCCTTGGCCCCCACGATCAAATACTGCACGGCCCGCGGCCCCGCCCCCCAGGCCACCGCCTCCTTGACAAACTCCGGCGCGCCCGGCTGGTCCGCCCGCGTCTGCCGAACCAGCCACAGCGTGTAGCGAATCAGATGGTCGGAGACCGGCACCTCGCGCACGATCTCTTGCAGCTCGACAATCTCCTCGCCCGTGAGCACCGACTCGATCGATTCGTCCAAGCTGGTCGTGGTCCGCCGGGCAACCTCGAACTCTTCGTCGAAACTGGGATAGCGAACAAACACCTTGAACATGAAGCGGTCCTGCTGGGCCTCGGGCAGGGGATAGGTTCCCTCCTGCTCGATCGGGTTCTGCGTGGCCAGCACGAAGAAGGGATCGGACAGCTTGTGGCGCACGCGCCCCACGCTCACCTGCCGCTCCTGCATCGCTTCCAACAGCGCCGCCTGGGTCTTCGGCGGCGTGCGGTTGATCTCGTCGGCCAGAATCACGTTGGAAAACAGCGGACCCTCCAGAAAGCGATAGTCCCGCGTTCCCGTGGCCCGGTTCTCCTCGATGATGTCCGTCCCCGTGATGTCGGCCGGCATCAGGTCCGGTGTGAACTGAATCCGGTTGAAGGTGAGGCTGAGGGTTCTCGCCAGGGAGCTGATCATCAGGGTCTTGGCCAGGCCCGGCACGCCCTCCAGCAGGCAGTGCCCCCGGCTGAACAGCGAGATCAGCAGCTCGTCGATCACCTGGTGCTGGCCCACGATCACGCGGCTAAGCTGCTGGGTGATTTTTCGCCGGGCCGTGCCCAGCTTCTCGATGGCGAAAGTCTCCCGGGCTTCGCGGGGCACCTCCGTGGCCGGCCGCTGGCGGCGATCGTCGCCCCGGGCGGTCGTGTCTTGCTCCGCGGATGTCGATCGGTCCGAACTCATGAAACGTTCCTCAAAGGGACTGCTGCGGGAACCCCCGCCGGGTCAACGCTGATAGATCGGCAGGGCCCCGTTTTCCAACTGCAAAATGGTGAGATTGATCGCCGTCGTGTAGACCGGGCCAATGTACCCCTGGCTCCAGGAACCGTCGGGGCTGGCCTCGCCCACCAGCCGGGCGAAAACCTTGTCGCGGTACGCCTCCCACGTCTTGCCCCCCTCGCGATACTGCACCTGGGCGTAATAGTAGTGGGCATAGTGCCAGTGGCCGAAACCCCGATTGGAAATGTTCGACAAGTTCTTCCGGCAGTATTGCTGAAGCTTGGGTACGTACTCGCTGTCGTACTGGCCGGCGTTGAACAGGCAGGCCACCGCCGCCGCGCTGATGGCCGGGCGCCCCCCACCGCCTCGCGAGTTGTATTGAACCCCCCCCGCGCCGCCGTCGATCGAACAGTTGCGAATATACTGAATCGCCTTGTCGATGATCTCCTTGGGCACGGGGATGCCGGCATTGCGGCAGCCCCGCAGCCCTTGTACCTGGGTGATCGTGGTTGAGCCCTCGTCGAAGCCCTGGCCGTCCTTGGCGCTGACGTAGCCCCAGCCGCCGGCCGCGGTCTGGGCACGCCCGGTGAAAACCACCGCCCGGCTGAGCACGTCGACCAACTCCTCGCGCCGCACCGCGTCCTCTTCCTCGCCCAGCACCTGGGACAAAAAGAGCATGGAAAACCCGTGGCCGTACGTATATCGGTCGTCCTGCCGGGGATCGCCGAGCAGACCGTTCGCCCGACTCTGCGACACGAGGTAGTCGACCGCGCGGCGAATGTTCGCCGCGTAGCGGCCCTGGGTGGTGGTCGAGCCTTCCGAGAGCAGCGCGACCCCGGCCATGGCGGTCATCGCCGTGGGGTAGCGACCGTTATTGGCCGTCCAGTGCCCCAGGCGGGACTGCCGCGACGCCAGCCACGCCAGTCCCCGATCGACCACCCGCTCGACGTCCGG
>CAYZWG010000536.1:0-3602 GCA_964481605.1 uncultured Planctomycetaceae bacterium | reverse complement strand
CTGCTCAACCGGTTTCGGAGGTTGTCGATATGCTCGCAGCGCGAACCGTGTTCCTTGCGTCGGCTGTCGGTTTCGGAGTCCTTCTCTCGGCGGGCGGCGTTCGGGCCGCGGAGACGGGCAAAGCCCCCGCGACGGAAGTCGAGCCGCTCAAGCTGGACCACCCGCTGTTGGGCTACTGGCAGTTCGACGACCCCTTCGAGGCCACCTGCCGCGACTCCAGCGGCAACGGCTACGACGCCACTGCCGGCAAAGGCGCCTCCGGGTCGCTTCGGCGCGAACAGGGGCTGTTCGATCTGGCGATGGTTTTCTCCGGACACCACCGGCTCGCGTTGGCCGAAACGCCCGAGTTCGCCCAACTCTCTCAAGTCGCGTTCAGCGCCTGGGTCGTTCCCTCCGGGTTCGACACCTACAACGAAATCTTCCGCAAGGAGGACGGCGACCAGCGCGTGCTCTTCTCCTTTCAGCAGGAGGGAACAATCCTCTCGCTGGGGTTGAACGTGGGTGGCGGCTACGTCGAGTGCGACGCGCCGATCGACCCCGCCCGGCTCCTCGACGGCGGCTGGCACCACTGCGCCGCCACCTTCGACGGCCACATGATGCGCGTTTTTCTCGACGGCAAGGAGATCGGCAAGCTTGAGCGCCAGGGCAGCCTGGAGGCCGGCGGGCCGGCGCCGGGCTGTATCGGCTCGAACAATGGCGGCGAGTGTTTTCAGGGAGCGATGGACGAACTGAGGATTTACGCCCAGGCCCTCTCCGCCGAGGAGATCGCCGCCGTGTACCGGAACGGCGCGGGAGCAATCGCCGCCGCCGAGGTTCACCACATGGCCGACGAGCCGGTGGTCGACCACCCCCTGTTGGCCCATTGGACGTTCAACGAACGCGGCCGCACGGCCGAGATCGCCGAAGCCGACGGCAACCAGGCCTTGGCCGTGAAGACCGGGCCGGGAGTTGCCCGAACGCGAGGCGTGCACGGGCTCGCCCTGGAGCTTTCGGGGAAACACGACCTGAAGGTCGAGGGCGTGGTGCCGGAAGAGGAACTCAAGGCGATCAGCTTTTCGGCGTGGGCCCGGCCAACCGATCTGGGCGGCTACCGGGAGATTTTTCGCCAGGAGTGTCCCCGGCGGCTGCTCTTTTCCTTCCAAAATGGCGGCCAGATTCTGTCGCTGGGGCTGAACGTGGGCGGCTACGTGGAGTGCGACGCGGCCGTCGAGCCGGCCGCCGTGCTGGACGGCGGATGGCACCATTGCGCCGCCACGTTCGACGGCCGCGTGATGCGGGTTTATCTCGACGGCAAGGAGATCGGCTCGCTCGAGCGGCCCGGCACGATCGCCACCCAGCCCGGCCCGCCGGCGTTCATCGGCTCGTCGGGCGGCGGCCTGGAGTTTTTCCAGGGCGGCTTGGACGACCTGCGCATCTACCGCGACGCGCTCAGCGGGGAGGAGATTGCCCAATTGCACCAGGCGGGCCTCGACGCGATCGCCCGGCGCGCCCAACAATTCGAGCACGAGGTGAACACGTTTTACGTTCGGCAAGAGTCGTTTGCCGAGACCCTGGCCGGCTGCCGCGACAAGCTTTCCCAGACGCCGGTCCGCTTCGGCCGCGAGCTGGGCGACGCCTGGCTGGGGCGGCTTCGCTCCGACTTTCCCCAGGAATACGCCGAGTTCGTCAAGTACACCCGCAAGAGCCCGCTGGTCTACCTGCTCGGCTCCGGCGAAGAGTTTCTCCAGCAGACGGCCGGCCGCCTGGTGGGGCTGCTGGTGGAGTATCGGCCGGTGACCGAATGCCAATGGCGGAAGCAGACGCCGGAGGACCTGGCCCGCTGGCAAGAGGCCGACGCGATTGAAAAGCAATATCAACAGCTTTTGGCCGGGGGACCGGCGTCCGGCGGCTCGGCCGGCTGGATCAAGATCATTCTGGAGGCGGGGCGAAAGATCCAGTTTCGCCCCGTCATGTCCGAGGCGGTGGCCCCCTATGTTCCGCCCTCGACGCCCGAGACCCGCAATCTGACTGCCCAGCAAGCCGACGAGATGCTCCGACGCGACTGGCTCCACCAGGCCGACGGCAAGCCCAGCCCCGAGCGCATTCGCGCCGAGATCGGCTGGACTCGCCGGCTGGCCGCGCGGATTGCCGCGGAGCACCCCGGCCGGGTCGATTTCTCCCCCGAGTTGGCCAAGCTGGAGGAAACCGCGCGGTTGGCCAAAGCCCTCACCAAGAACGACGAAGGACTCTATTTTCAGGTCCGCAAGATCAAGCGGGCAATCGCCCTGAAGAATCCGCTGATCGACTTCGACAAGCTGCTTTTGGCCGATTCGCCTTATCCGCAGGGCAGCGAGTCTCGCCACCAAACCCGCCACCGGCTGGGCTACATGGCCGTGCCCGGCGGGCGGCTGCTGGTGCTGGAGGGCCTGCACCCCGGCGGCAAGGTGCGTCGGCTGGCCCCCCAGGCCCCGCTGCACGGCTCGTTCTGGCGGCCCGATCTGTCGTTCGACGCCGGCAAGGTCGTGTTCTGCTTCAAGCCCTGCAACGAGAAGGCGTTTCACCTCTACCAGATCAACGTCGACGGCACGGGACTGGTGCAACTGACCGACGGCCCTTACGACGACCTCGATCCGATCTACCTGCCCGACGGCCGGCACATCATCTTTTCCACCACCCGGGGCAACACCTACGTCCGCTGCATGCCGCCCACCAACGCCTTCGTGCTGGCCCGCTGCGATCTGGACGGAAAGAACATCTACCTGATCTCGCGCAACAGCGAACCCGATTACCTCCCTTCGGTGATGGCTGACGGGCGAATCATCTACACCCGCTGGGAATACACCGACAAGCCGCTCTGGCGGGCCCAGGGCCTGTGGACCGTCAATCCCGACGGGACCCAGGTCAACGTGTTTTGGGGCAACCAGAGCGTCTGGCCCGACCTGCTCAAGGACGCCCGGACGATCCCCGGCAGCCGCCGCGTGATGTTCACCGGCAGCGCCCACCACAACTGGTTTGCCGGCTCGGTGGGAATCATCGACCCGGACCGCGGCTTCAACTTCCCCCGGGGGTTGACCAAGGTGACCGGCGACGTGGCCTGGCCGGAGGCGGGCAACGGACCGGTCGACCCCGTGGAATCGCCCCATTATCACCCCAGCGGGCACTACGAGGCCTACGATTCACCCTATCCGCTCGGCGAGCAGGATTTTCTCGTCTCGGCCTGCCGCAAGGGCAAGTTCGTGCTCTACCTGATGGACGTCGAAGGCAACCGGGAACTGATCTGGGAAGGGGTGCACAACGTCTTTTTCGCCCAGCCGCTGAGGCCCCGGCCCGTGCCCCCGGTGGTGGTCGACACCGTGGCCTGGCCCGATGCCCGGCACCGCGACCAGCCGACCATGGGCATGATCTTCAGCGGCGATGTCTACGAGGGGGCCCCACCCGAGCTGCGCGGCAAGGTGAAGTACCTGCGGGTGCTTAATGTCGACCCCAAGACCTACACCTACTGGAACAAACGGCCCTATCTTTCCACCGGTCCGGTCGTCTCCGGCGTGCAATCGGAAGGGGTGAAGCGGGTTCTGGGCACCGTGCCCCTCGAGCGGTACGGTTCGGTGGCGTTTGGGGCTCCG
>CAYZWG010000535.1:0-3609 GCA_964481605.1 uncultured Planctomycetaceae bacterium | reverse complement strand
ATCGCCATCCCTGAGCAGGCCAATGCTCCACGATTCGCTACATTTTCGTCACCCTGGCCTCGCCCTCCCGTTCGCTTGCGGTGGTTTGCGGCTGGGCGCTTGCGCCGGCCAGCGCTGCCAAGAGGGCGGTCTTCACGGCGGGGCCGGTGGGCTTGCCGGTGAGCGCGTCGAGCATGGCCACGCCAAGCCGCTGCCGGCGACATTCGTAGTAGTAGACCCAAAAGGGGTAATGCACCAGTTCGACGTGGAGCGATGGCGGCGTGGCCGGCGGGCGCTGCCAGCCCGGCCGGCGGAGGGCGGCCTCCAGGATCGCCCGGCGAGCAATCCGCAGCGCCTCGGTCTGGTCGAGCTCCGGCTGGAACCGTTCTTGATCCGCGGCCGCGCGGCGGGAGACGCCCGCCAGGTCGCAGAGCACGGCGCGGCGGTCGTGTCCGCCCACGAGCACCGCCGCCCGGACGCGGCGATCTTGGACGTCCTGTTCGAGCGAGATGTAATAGTGGGGCAGCCAGAGGAGCTCGAGGCGCCAGCGGGCGCGGCCGGCCGCGCGGCCGGTGAGAAGACGCGAGACCGCCCGGGCGAGCCATTTGCACAGCGAGCGGAGCCGCGGAAAGGGACGGCGCTGGAGCCTCGCCCGGGCGAACTCCCGATCGATGATGGGCTCGATCAAGCTCACCGATCCGTTTCCGAGGAAGAGGTTTTGTTAGTGCGTTTCATCCACCAGCCAAACCCTGCCATGCCGGCGCCGATGAGGAACAAGACCAGGCCGGCGACGATATTGACGATGATCGCCCGGACGCGGTGCTCCCAGAACGTGCCCACCAGCACCAGCAGCGAGAAGAGGGCGAAGAAGGTGCCGATGATGATCAAGGAGACCGAATCTCGCTGGCGGTCGTGTTGATTGTCGTTGGGTGGCATGGGCGTTTTGTCGACCAGATGAGGGCCTACTTGAAGGTGAGATACAACACGATATAGGGCAACAAGGCGAAGGCCGCCCAGAGACGCAGGTCGCGCCAGCGTGCCTGGTCGGGCGCTCCCAGGTAGACATACTCGCGTTTGAGGGTCAACAGCCACAGTCCCGCCACGAGAAACAGGGTCACGGCCGAGGCCCGGCCCGCCCACAGCGGCAGCCCGGCCAGCCAAGCGTCCAGCGGCCCCAGTACCGCCCGCAGCGCGGGCACCAGCGCCTGGTGGATTCGCTGGGTGAGGCTGGTGCAAAAGGCGACGGTCATCGGTCGAACCTTTCTCGCAGCAAGCGTTGTGCTTGTTCGTCGTGGAGCACCTGGCGAAAGACCAGGCCGCGAATCTTCTCCGGCGGCTCGGGCGGGGTGACCAGGCTGACCGCCGCGGTCACGGCCAGGGAGAAGAGAAACGACCAGAAGGAGACGAACAGGAAGGGGTCTTGGGAGGGAAACACCTCGTCGCCCAGCCAGGTCAAGGTGGACGTGAGGCCGACACCCAGGAGGAGACCGATCAGTCCGCCCCAGCGGTTCGCCCGGGGCCAGAGGATTCCCAGCAGCAGAATGGCCAGGGTAGGCCCTTGAAAGATGGAAAACAGGGTTTGGATGGCCGTGTAGAGGGTTTCGAAGCGATCGATGAAGGGGGCGAAGAAGCCGGCGGCGACGATCAGGGCGGCGGTCACCAGGCGGCCCAACACGAGGGCGTGCCGTGTGGAGAGGTCTCGCCTGGCCAGCAGCCGGAAGGACTTGGAGTAAATGTCGGAAATGAAGACCGTGGTGGCCGAGTTGAGATAGGAATCGACGCTGGACATCAAGGCGGCCAGGAAGGCGGCAAACATCAGGCCGGTCAGCCCCGGCGGGAGGAGGTCGCGAATGAGCAGCGGCACGGCGGTGTCGGCGGCCTTCAGATGGGGATACAACGCCGTGGCGGCAAGTCCGGGCACAACCACCAGGAGGGGAATAAAGAGCTTCAAGAAGCCTGCCAGCAGCATTCCGGCCTTGGCGTCCCACTCGCTCCGCGCGCCCAGCGCCCGCTGCACCACCGCCTGGTTGCCCACGAAGTACGCCGTGGAGAGCACGATCCCCAGGCCGAACACGATTCCCGTCCAGGGATAGGGGGTGGCCGTGTCGTGGGGCAGGAGGAGGGTGAAATGGTCGTGGTACTGCGGTCCCAAAGCGAGCACGGTCCGCACCATTCCGCTCCAGCCGCCGGCCTCCCAGAGGCTCAACACCAAGAGGGCGCCGGCGCCCACGAACATCACGATCATCTGCATCACGTCGGTCATCACCACGGCGGTCAACCCGCCCGAGACGGTATAGATTCCCACGATGGCCACGGTGACCCAGATGGCGGTGGTGGTATTCCAGCCCAGCACGGTTCCCAGAAACACGGCCGAGGTCCAAAGCAGGACCCCCAGCATGGAGATCAGGAACCCCAGCCAGATCAGGGCCTGGATGACCTGCACGGTGCCGCTGTAGCGGCGGCCGAGGAATTCGGGAATGGTGTAGACGCCGGCGCGCCAATAGTAGGGCAAAAACACGAAGGCGGCGATGACCATGGCGGGCATCGAGCCGATCCAGTCGAAATTGGCCTGGGCGATGCCATAGCGAGAGGCTCCGCCGGCGCCGGAGACGAGGTCGATGGCGCCGATGTCGCTGACCACGATCGACATCCCCACCGCCCAGAAAGGCAGGGCCTTGCCACCGAGAAAGAAATCGCCCGCCGAGCGGACGTAGCGGCCAAAGAACGTGCCGATCGCCAACACGCCCAGCATGTAGGCGATGATAATCAGGTAGTCGATCGAAGCGAGCGTGCCGGCGGCGGAATCCATAGCCTGTACACGTTAGCGGGCGGGCACGGCGCGTGTCAAGTGGACGGGAACCTTGGTCTGGGGTCTTTCCCGGGGCGGGGGAGCCAGTGCCGGCCCGGGCTGCCGATTCACAGCCGCGGGTTCTGCTTGGAGAGCATGGGACGCAGTTCGGCGACGAAGTCGCGGGCGTCCTTGAACTCGCGGTAGACGCTGGCGAAGCGGACGTAGGCCACCTGGTCGAGTTCCCGCAACCGGTCCATCAGCAGTTCACCCAGGTAGTCGCTCTCCACCTCCATCTCGAAGTTCATCTCCACGTGGTTTTCCAGGTCGTTGACCATGGCTTCCAGGGTGGCCTCGCTGATCGGGCGCTTCCAGCACGCCTTTTCCAGTCCCTGCTTGATCTTGTTGCGGTCGAAGGGCACGCGGGCCCCGTCTTTCTTAATCACTTTGACCGTGGTCCGCTCCACCCGCTCGTAGGTCGTGTAGCGGCGGCGGCACCCGCTGCACTCCCGGCGGCGGCGGATGGCGCATCCATCCTCGCTGGCTCGCGAATCGATCACCCGGTCGTTGTCAACCTGGCAATATGGGCATTTCATAGACAAATTCCTCCTGGAAGCACTCTTGTACTATACACGAACCGTGGGGGGTTGCGAGGAGGGCCGTCGGTGGAAGACGGCGTGGGCGAACCGCCCGATCGTGGGGTGCGGCCCCGGGAGCATGGTGGCGGTGCGAGCCGGAATCCTTATAATGCGTTTCCGT
This sequence comes from uncultured Planctomycetaceae bacterium, assembly GCA_964481605.1. Taxonomy (GTDB): domain Bacteria; phylum Planctomycetota; class Planctomycetia; order Pirellulales; family Thermoguttaceae; genus CAYZWG01. The sequence goes on along the minus strand of CAYZWG010000535.1, from coordinate 83 downwards.
GGCGGAAAGCCGGCGTTCACCGGAGTTTTTGTCTCGGTCCCAAGCTCCAGCTTTTGTTGTCTCGGTCCCAAGCTCCAGCTTTT
>CAYZWG010000534.1:0-3622 GCA_964481605.1 uncultured Planctomycetaceae bacterium | reverse complement strand
CTTTCCGCAATGGAAACTGCCGTGTATGGCCAAACGGCAGCGACCCGATTAACATGAACCCGGAATCCATACGAAGTTGCGACCTTGACCGGGGGTGGCTTCACGCCGCCTGCCGACGGACCTCACCGAAAGAAGGGACGATCACCATGAGCCGGCGACTTTTGCGATCCTTGGTTGGGCAAGTCCTTTTTGTCGTGGCCGTGCTGGCCCCCTGGGCCAGCGGCGCCGAGTGGGTGGGCCAGTCGGCCCGCCAGATTCCCGTCGCCTACGACGTCGACGTGGTCGTGGTGGGGGGCAGCACGGGAGCCGTATCGGCGGCCGTGGCCGCCGCCAAGACCGGCGCCAAGGTCTTTCTGGCCGCCCCGCGCCCCTACCTCGGCGACGACATGACCGCTACCCTGCGGCTCTGGCTGGAAGAGGGCGAAACCCCCCAGTCGGAGCTCGCCCGCCGCGTGTTTGAAGACCCCGTCGAGACGACCACCGGCCGGCATCCCCGGGCGATGGACTTCGTCTACCAGGCCGACCTGGCCAGCAACCCGCGACACCGCGATACCGATCCGCCCTCGCTGTTGACCGACGGCAAGTGGTCCAGCCCGTCGACCCAGAGCGTCCAATACGACGGCGACGTGACGATCGTGGCCGACCTGGGCCAACCGAAGCCGATCGACGAGGTTCGGCTGATGGTCTTCTACCGCGGGTCGGCCGACCGGGCGGCCAACTTCGTGGTCCGCAACGTGACCCTGGCCACCAGCGACGACAAGCAGTCGTGGGCGGACGCGGGCGAGGTGGCGAACCGTTCGGCGGAGGACGTCACCAAGCTGGCCGTGGCGGTGGGGCGGACGGCCCGCTATGTGCGACTGGTGGTCCGCAAGAAGGAGGACGTGGACCGGATTCTCCTGGGCGAGCTGGAAATCCTCGCGCCCCGGACCGGGCCGGTGCCCGAGGCCCAGGCGTTTGCCCACGCCCCGCGGCCCTTGCACGTCAAAAAGATACTCGACGACGCGCTGTTGGAGGCGGGCGTCGAGTTCCTCTACGGCTGCCAGCCGACCGAGGTAGTGCGGGATGAAAAGGGCCTTCCCCGAGGCATCGTGATGGCCAACCGGGCCGGCCGCCAGGCCGTGCTGGCCCGCTCGATCATCGACGCCACGGACCGGGCCTGGGTGGCGCGAATGGCCGGGGCCCGATTTCGCCCCTTTCCGGCCGGCGTGCAAACGTTTCGGCGGGTGGTGATCGGCGGCGAAGTGCGGCAGGCCGAGGGACTCGTCGCCCGGGTGGTGGGAATGCCGTTTCTGGGCGTCTATCCCAACCCGGCGAAGACTTCCAGCGGCGAATACCGGATCATCGAGTACACGCTGAAGATTCCGGTCGAGGCAGACACCCCGGGCGCGTGGGCGGCGGCCGACCAGCAGGCCCGCACGATGACCTATCACCCCGAACAGCAATTCACCGCGGACCGTCTTTTCCAGGTGCCGCCCGACCCGGTTCAAGGGGCGGGCTCTTGCGATGGCCCCTGGCAGGGCGTGGAGGCGTTGCCGCTGGCGGCCTTTCGGCCGGCCGGGGTCGAGCATCTGTTCATCTTGAGCGGCGCGGCCGACGTTTCTCGCCCGCAGGCGGCAGGGCTGCTGCGGCCGGTAGCGCTGATGGATTTGGGGGAGCGAATCGGCCGGGCGGCCGCCGAGGACGCTTCGGCCAGGGCCAAATCGCCAGGGGCCGCCGTGGCCACCCGATCGGTGGAGCGTCCGACCACGGAGGGGGATATCGGCGAGGCGCTGGTGGGGGTGCGACCGATCCAAGAGTTGAAGACCATCTGCCAGCCGGCCGGGGCGCTGCCGGTGCTGGGGCACTGGGACGTGGTGGTGATCGGCGGCGGGACCTCCGGGTCGCCGGCCGGGATCGGTGCCGCCCGCCGCGGGGCGAAGACCCTGGTCGTGGAGTACCTGCACGGCCTCGGCGGGGTGGGGACCTCGGGGGCCATCTCCTCGTACTACTGGGGCAACCGCGTGGGGTTCAGCGCCACGGTCATGGGCGGCCAGCACCGTTGGGTGATCGAGCAGAAGATGGAGTGGTGGCGGCGCGCGCTGGTGGACGCCGGCGCCGATGTCTGGTTCGGCACGATCGGCTGCGGCGCGGTGGTGGAGGGCTCTCGCGTGAAAGGAGCCGTGGTGGCCGGCCCCTGGGGCCGCGGTGTGGTCCTGGCCGACGTGGTGATCGACGCCACCGGCAACTCGGATATCGCCGCGGTGGCCGGAGCCCGGACCGTCTACACCGATTATCACGAGTTGGCCATTCAGGGCACGGGCCTGCCGGGGCGCAAGCTGGGCGCGACCTACACCAACACCGATTTCACCATCACCGACGAAACCGACATGGTCGACATCTGGCACCTGTTCGTCTTCGCCAAGGATAAGTACGCCGACGCCTTCGACCAGGGCAAGCTGATCGACACCCGCGAGCGGCGCCGCGTGGTGGGCGATTTCACCATGACCATCCTCGACCAAATCAACCAGCGGACCTATCCCGACACGGTGGAGATCGCCTACAGCAATTTCGACACGCACGGCTACACGGTCGACCCCTACATCGAGTTGAAACACCCCGAGAAGGCGGGCGTGCGGGTGAACGTCCCCTACCGCTGCATGTTGCCCAAAGGGCTGGAGGGTATTCTCGTGGCCGGGCTGGGGATGAGCGTCCACCGCGACGCCCTGCCGCTTACCCGGATGCAGGCCGACTTGCAGAACCAGGGCTATGCGCTGGGGGTGGCCGCGGCCATGGCGGCGGAGGCGAATGTCTCCGTCCGCAAGATCGACGTAAAGGCCCTGCAACGCCACCTGGTCGAGATCGGCAACCTGCCGGAAAGCGTGCTCACCGACGTCGATTCCTATCCGCTTTCGGACGATCGGGTGGCCCAGGCGGTGAAAACGCTGGCCGACGATTACCAGGGGGCCGCCGTGCTCCTGGCCCGGCCCAAGGTGGCGCTGCCGCTTCTGCGCCGGGCCTATGCCCGGGCCGAGGGCCAGGCCAAGTTGATCTACGCGCATACGCTGGCCGTGCTGGGCGACCCCGCGGGCGTGGATACGCTGATCGAGGCGGTCGATTCGTACGAGAGCTGGGACGAGGGCTGGAACTATCGCGCCATGGGGCAATTCGGCTCGGCGCTGAGCCCGCTGGATCGCTACATCGTGGCCTTGGGGCGAGCCGGCCAGAAAAAGGCGATTCCCACCATCCTGCGAAAGATGAAACTGCTCGACGCGGAAAGCGCGTTTTCTCACCACCGGGCGGTTGCCCTGGCGCTGGAGATGCTCGCGGATCGTTCGGCGGCTCACCCCCTGGCCGACCTGCTGACCCAACCCGAGATGACGGGCTACGTCCAGCACACGGTGGAGGAGTCCCGCCAGCGCGACCGGCAAAGCGAGGGCGGCACCAGCGCGGTGGCTCCCCGACGCGATTCGCTGCGGGAGTTGGGGCTGGCCAGGGCCCTGTTTCGCTGCGGCGATTACGGCAACCTGGGACGGCAGATTCTCACCGACTACACCCACGACCTGAGAGGGCACTTTGCCCGGCACGCCAAGGCGGTGCTCGAGCGGGGCACCGGCGTGGCAGAAGCGCCGAAACGCTGAGACGC
>CAYZWG010000533.1:0-3625 GCA_964481605.1 uncultured Planctomycetaceae bacterium | reverse complement strand
AGCCGGTGGCGGGTCTGGCCCCGTGGGCGTGGTGGGACTTCGCCGCCACGGCAACCTACGAGAAAACCGGCCGCTTCAATCAAGTCAGGCTCAGCGGTGATGCCGCCATCGAGGACGGCTGCCTGGTGCTGGGCCAGAACAAGGCGGCGATGGTCGCCTCCGGCAGCGCGGCCGATGGGTCCCAGCTTGCCGCCGTTCCAACGGAGTGGTCCGCCGCCGGCCCCGTGCCCGAGGCGGTGGTCCAATCGACGCGGCTGTTTCGCCAGCGCCTGCTGGCCGATCCCTACCGGCCGGGCTACCACTTCTGCGTGCCGGAAGACATGGGACGCCCCGGCGACGCCAACGGCTGCTTCTTTGCCAACGGCCGCTATCACCTGATGTATCTCTACAATCGCCGCGGCGTGGGCTTCTGCTGGGGACACGTATCCAGCATCGACCTGGTTCACTGGCGTCACCACCCCGACAGCATTGGGCCCGGCCATGGCGACGAGGGTTGTTTCAGCGGCGGGGCGTTCGTCGACGACGACCGAACGGCGTATCTCTCCTACTGGATGCTCTGGGGCGATAAAGGGATCGGGCTGGCCCGGAGCAACGACGCCCATTACAACCGCTGGAAAAAGCTCGACGCCAATCCGGTGATCAAGTCGACCGAGTGGGGTATTACCGAAACCACGGACCAGGACGGCCATCCGCTGGTTTTCGGAACAGCCGATCCCTCCAACATCTGGAAGAAGGACGGAAAGTATTACATCCTCACCGGCAATCTGCTGGTGCTGAACAAGTACGGCCGCAAGGCGGATGCCCCCCCGGAGCAACAAGGCGATCGGCTCTATTTGTTCGCGTCGGAAGACCTCGAGGATTGGAAATACAAGGGCGTGTTCTACCAGCGAAACCCCCAATGGACCGATCGTAGCGAAGACAATATGTGTCCCAGTTTCCTCCCCCTGCCGGCGAGTCCCGAGGGCGGTCCGCCCAGCGGAAAACATCTGCTCTTGTTCATCAGCCATAACAAGGGCTGCCAATACTACGTCGGCGATTACGACCGCCAACACGATACGTTCATTCCCCGCAACCATGGACGGATGACCTGGATCGACAACACCTATTTCGCCCCCGAGGCACTGGTCGACGACAAGGGCCGCCAGATCATCTGGGCCTGGCTGACCGACAATCCGCAGGGCGAGCCGGAAAAGGGATGGTCCGGCGTCTACGGTCTGCCCCGCTCGCTCTGGCTGGGCGAAGACGGCACCTTGCGGATGCGACCGGTGAAGGAACTGGAAATGCTCCGCTACCACGAACGGTCGTGGACCGGCATCACCCTGGCCGATGGGCAAACCAGGACACTCGATCATGTTGCCGGCGATTCGTGTGAACTGGAAATCACCGTCGATTCCATGACCGCAAAACAATGTGGCCTGAAAGTCCGCGCCTCGGCCGGCGGCGAGGAAGAAACACGGCTCTACTACGACGCCGAGGCAAAGAAGCTCGTCTTCGACGCCACCCGCAGCGGGGTCGACGGGCGCCGCCAGGTCGAGCAGGCACCATTCACGTGGGAAGACAGGCAGCCGCTCAAGCTGCGGGTGTTTGTCGACAAGTCGGTGGTGGAAATCTATGCCGACGACCGCCAGGCGATTTGCCGCCGGGTTTACCCCGCCAGGGACGATTCGCTGGGAGTCGTGCTCTTCGCCAATGGTGGCCAGGCGAAGTTGTCCAGCGTGAAAGCGTGGGAAATGATGCCCTCCAACCCCTATTAGCCGCTGGAGCTTGTGTCTCGGTCCCCAGCTCCAGCTTGGCTCTGCGCGCAGCGTTCGGCGCGGGTCTCCCAGCGTTCGGCGCGGGTCTCCCGACCCCGCCGAAAACGCCAGGGTCTCGGTCCCAAGCTCCAGCTTGGGACCGCATTTCCGCGAAGCTCCGCTTCGCCCGCGGTGGAGCAAGACTCACGCTCCACAGGTTCCCAAGCTGGAGCTTGGGAACCAGGTTAGGCTTGGGAACCAGGTCATCGGTCCTGTCGTGGCGGGGTCGGGAGACCCGCGCCGAACGCTGGGTCCTGTCTCGGCGGGGTCGGGAGACCCGCGCCGAACGCTGGGTCCCTTCTCACCGGGGGCGGGAGACCCGCGCGCAACGTTGCCAGGGAGCATCGGCCCGTTTTGGCTCGGCGAAAACGTGGGGGAATGTAATCATTTCCACGCGACTGCCCTTGACCCCACCTTGGTACGGGCTAAAATCCTCAATTGAGTTAGGTAAAAATACTTTAATTTCAACGGTGGGTGAAAAGGCCAATATGGCAGCCGCAAGGCGGTGGAAACCCTTGCGTTTGAAGGAACAACTCGGTGGGCAGTCCAACGCGCCATCGCGAGGTGATTGTCGGTGGCACGCCGGTTTGACGGGCACGGGGCACGGACGTTTCTCGAACGGTCTGCCCCCTCCCAGGGGTCTGATTCGAGAAAGAGAGGTGGATCATGCTGGTCCTGAGTCGGAAAAAGGGACAGCGCATCCTGATCGGCAACGGCGTGGCCGTCGAGGTGCTGGAGGTGCGGGGGGACCGGGTTCGTCTGGGGTTCGAGGGTCCCAGCGACGTGGCCATCCATCGCCAGGAAGTGGCCGATCGGATTGCCCGGGAAACCGGCCGCGGCCCCACCGAGGCGACCGCACGCTGCCGTGTCGTGGGGGTTCCCGGCTAAAGACGCACTTCTCCCATCCGTGGCGGGGTCCGGCGCCCGGGCTGCCGCGCAAGGCTCTCTTGGGTGGGCCGGTTTCGGCCGGCCGGTTCGATTCACGTACCTCGTCGAAGTCCGAACCATTCGATCTGCCGCCGCGGGCAGAATCGCAAACCGTGTTGCTCGCAGTATGGCTGGAGCCAGTGCCCTTTCCGGGCCAACGCCCCCGGTTCGGTCCCCTGCGGCATCAGCATCACCCGATCGCGGTCAATCTGGGGAAACTCGGCCAGATAGGCTTCCACTTCCCGGCAGTCGTCGGGCGAGTCGACCACGAACTTCAATTGGTGGTCGTGCTCGGCCACCAGCCGCCGGACGACCTGGGGGGCGTGGCGGGCGTGGCCGTGGCGGCGGCGCAAGCGAGGATTTTCGTCGGCCGGCGGTGTCGAGTTGGATGTTTTGGGGCTGATCGACATCAGGTCGCAGTGGACGGGCAGGTAGAGGGTGCCGGCCGTCTCGATGGTCACATGCTTGCCCAATTCGCGCAGATTGGCCGCCAAGGGGATCAACTCGGCAAACAGCATCGGCTCGCCACCGGTGAGCACCACGTGATCCGCCCCCAGCCGGACCACCTGGGCCACGATCTCCTCGACCGAAAGGTCCTCGCCCTCGGGCCGCCAGGAGGCATAGGGCGTGTCGCAGAACCGGCAGCGGAGATTGCAGCCGCTGGCGCGGACAAATACGCTCCGGGTGCCGGTCAGCAGGCCCTCTCCCTGGACGGATTGGAATATCTCGGCGATTTGCATGGGGTCGAGTGTGACTCTCGTCGCGCTGGGCAAGCGGCCCGGTCGGGGCGACGCTACGGCTGGTATGCCAGCGGATCGGTCAGCCCGGCTTCGGCGAAGCCCTTGCGACGCAGCCGGCAGGCGTCGCAGCGGCCGCAGCTTGTGCCGTCGGGGGCCGGATCGTAG
>CAYZWG010000532.1:0-3631 GCA_964481605.1 uncultured Planctomycetaceae bacterium | reverse complement strand
CGTGGCGGTTTCCCCTGGTTCCCAAGCTCCAGCTTGGGGACCCACCAGCGTGGCGGTTTCCCCTGGTTCCCAAGCTCCAGCTTGGGGACCCACCAGCGTGGCGGTTTCCCCTGGTTCCCAAGCTCCAGCTTGGGAACCCACCGGCGTGGCGTGTGACTTCATCGCGGGCGAAGCAGAGCTTCGCGCCGAATGCGGTCCCAAGCTGGAGCTTGGGACCGAGAGAAGAAGCTGGAGCTTGGGACCGAGAGAAGAAGCTGGAGCTTGGGACCGAGAGAAACCCTTTTCTGTCTCGGCGGCTAGCGATCCGTCGCCCCGCCGCGGGCGGCCTCGTTGAGCCTGGCGGCCACCTCCTCCGGCGACATCCGGCGGACCGTTGCCGCGCGGGCCGTCTCCAACAGTCCCCGCGTCTGGAGGTTCCAGCAACGAACCAGGTCGGCCTGGTTGCCGGGTGTTCGTCGACATCCCGAGACCAGGTAGCGGCTGTCGGGCGTGATGGCCAGCGCGGTCACCGCGGCCCCGTGGCCTCGCAGCACGACGGGCTGTTGCGTGGGATCGGAGCGGCAGAGGTCCCAGAGTCGCAAGGTTGCGTCTTCGCCGGCGGTGACCAGCCAGCGTCCGTCGGGGCTGAAGGCGACGGCGTCCAGCGGTCCGGTGTGGCCGGCCAACACGAGCGGCGAGGCGGCCGGGTCCGCCGTGTTCATGTTCCACAGCCGCGCGGTCATGTCCTTCGCGGCCGTGGCGATCCAACGTCCCCGCGGCCCGATGGCCAGCGCGGTGATCGGACCCGAGTGGCCCCGCAACTCCAGCGCGGCGGTGGCCGAATCAGCCGTCCGCAGGTCCCAAACCCGGGCCGTGGCGTCGTCGCCGGCGGTAACCATGAAGCGGCCGTCGGGACTGACGGCGATGGCCCGGATCGGCCCCTGGTGCCCTTTGAGCACGATCTGTTCCGCCGCGGGAAACCGGGCCGCCAAGTCAAACATCCGCACGGAGTGGTCCTCGCCGGCGGTAATCAGCCAGCGGCCCTCGGGGGTGAAGGCCAGCGCCAGCACGGGTCCCACGTGGCCGCGCAGGAGAACCGGGTTCTGCGCGGGGTTTTCGGCTCGCAAATCCCAGAGCCGGGTGGCCGTCTCGAGCTCTTGCAACCCATCCGACGCGGCGGTGGCCAGCCAACGGCCGTGGGGGCTGACGGCGATCGCCGTGAGCGGGCCGCGATGCCCTCGCAGCACCAGGGGCCTTTTTGTTGGGTCGGGGCCGTGGAGGTTCCAGAGCCGGGCGGTGGCATCGTCGCTTGCCGTCACCAGCCAGCGTTCACCGGGCGTAAACGCCACGGCCCCCACCCGGTCGGTGTGCCCCCGTAACACGCGACACCAGGCCTGGGGGTCGTCTGCCTGCAAGTCCCACAAGCGTACGGTGGTGTCGCGGCTGGCGGTGGCCAGCCAGTGCCCGTCGGGGCTGACGGCCACGGCCTGGATCGAGCCGGCGTGGCCCGGCAGACGCTGCTCGCCCAGATCGGCCAGGAGGTTGCGAATCGACTGTTGCAGGCCACGAGGTTCCGGTTCGCCGTGGCGGAGCAGATAGCGCATCGACTGGCCGGCCAGCAAGAGGCTCACCACCGGTCGCGTCTGCACGGCACGACGGCCCTGGTTGGCCATTTCCCGGGCGAGCGTCAGGCGGGCCTCGGCGGCCACCCGGTCCTTGCGCTGCTGCAACTCGGCTCGGGCTTGCTCGGTCGCCAGCAACCGTTGTTCCAGCTCGGCAAGCCGCTGCTGGGCCTTCTGCCGGGACATTCGCTCGCGTTGCAACTCGGCCTGCTCGGATTGGGCGGCGCGGCCTTGGGCGGCGGCCTCTTGCCGCGCGCCGCTGAGCGCCTTTTGCAGTCCGGCCGCGCGCGCGGCTCGACTGGCGGCCACGTTCCAGGCGGTCCAACAGGCAGTGGTGGAGACCACGGCCAGAAGAACCACGGCTACCGCCGCCGAAACGATCGAACGGGCCAGCGTGGGATGTCGGCCGCACCATCGCCGCAGCCGCTGGAGATCGCCGACCGGCCGGGGTCGAATCGGCTCACCGGCCAGCCACCGGTCCAGCGGTGTGGCCCCATCCCGGCCGGCCGCCGGCGGCGGGGAATCGGTGGCGGGCGGTGCGGGGGACCTTCCGGCCGGCGTCGCCCGCCGGAAGCCGCAGTCGACGCAAACCTGGCGGCCGGGCCCATCGGGAGGCAGGGCTTTCCAGGTGCCGCCGCAAAGAGGGCAGCCGCCCGGGGAAGCGAGCGGATCGGGTTGCCGGCGAGTCGGCTCCATGGGGCCGTGTTTCCCATCGTCGTGGCGATGTGGACGGTGCCGGCAAGCGTTTTCCCAACGGGGGGAGCACCTCGCCGGGCACCGCGGACGGCTTGCCGGAGGGGCGTGTTGCCGGCGGGCACCGGAGGGAGCCAAAACCGCCCGTCGCCGCGAATTTCCGACACAGGGCCTACCCTCAGACATCGGCTGCGTCCCCCTATCGGGGCCGAGAAATCGGGCGCGATCGGCAGATTCGTTAAAATCGCTCCAGGCCGGCAGGCAGCGGGGACGGAAAGGGCGAGGATGCCCGGCGGGCCGGTCGAGGGGAAGATGCCCAGGCAGCTACTGGTGTGCCTTTTCGACCAACGTGACGATGGCTGTCCGCACATTGTCCGGCAGCAGAGCCCAGGCGTCGATCACGCGGGCCAGCCCCGCGTCGGAGTCCGGGCGGTTGAGGAGAATGGATCGGGCCGCCGGCTGCCCGGCCGAAGGATCGGCCGGAACCGGGCCGCCAAGCGTGCCGGGGTCGACGTGAGGACTGGCCGGGGGCATGTCGACGTGGGGTTTCGTGGAAGGCCGATTGGCGGAGGGTTCCAGGCCCAGGTCGGCCAGCTCGATCGCGGCGGTCTCGCCGGCGGCGGAAAGAGGGCTGATCGTTCCGTCGCGGTCGACGACCCGCCACGCGGCAGCCACATGGAGGCCGTCCGCCGAGTCGTCGCCGAGAATTTCTCCCTTCTGGGGGGAATCCGCGGCCGAGCGGGGACGTCTTCGGGCAAACACGGAAGTGACTCCTGCGGGCGAGCGAGTCCTCGGGGCGAACCATCGCCCAGGGGGCTACCGCTTGGATGCGACCACGGCATGGGACCGACCGGGAGCGAATCAAGCCGCCTTGGAAGCCGCCTGAACATCGGCCCAGGAACGCTTGTACTGCAAGGCTTCCAGCAGCTCGGTCAGCGTGAGCGTCTTGTTCTCCATCTCCAGCGGGATTTCCATGCCCGGATCGCAAACGAGGTCGACCGTGCCGTCTTCGCCGACGAGATCGTCGAATTCCCGCAGCAGCCCATCCTGGACGGCCTGACGCACCAAGTGGCCCCGGGTGGCCGAGACCTCGCTGGCTCGTTCGCCCAGGCTATCGGCCGCCCGCTTGGCCAGCGCGGGCAGATACTCGCTGGGAATCTCGACAAGTTTGGGACAGTAGACTTTGACCTGCATCGTTTCACTCCGCGACAGAAGCAACCTGGTGCGACCGAAGCCGCAGGGTACGGTTCCTGGCGTTTGTTGCCGAGGGGAAGCTGTCGGGCAGGGCGGCGCAGCCGAGTATGCCCAGGGAACGTATCGGCACGGAGGCTTTGCCG